>JAPLJG010000034.1 GCA_026388735.1 Deltaproteobacteria bacterium | reverse complement strand
AGAAAAAGTAGACTGAGTAAAACCAAACAAGACCGACTGATCGAACACTTTGTTGCTGGGACAACAGCACGCACAACTGCGGTTCTGGTCGGGGTTAACAAGTCTACCGCCTCGTATTATTTCCACCGACTGCGAGAACTCATTTTCAAATCCGTCGAAGACGAGACCCCCATCTCAGGGGAGATCGAGGTAGATGAAAGTTATTTCGGTGGCAAACGCAAGGGCAAAAGAGGCCGAGGCGCTGCCGGTAAAGTTCCTGTTTTTGGCCTGTTGAAGCGTGGCGGCAAGGTTTACACAAAGATCATACCTAATGCCAAAGCCGCTACTCTTATGCCCATAATGCAGGAGCGGATAATGCCAGATAGTGTCGTTTATACAGATTGCTTGTCCAGCTATAATGTGCTGGATGTTTCATGCTTCAAACACTATCGAATCAACCACAGCGAGCTATTTGCTGATAGAAAGAATCACATAAACGGCATCGAGAATTTTTGGAATCAAGCCAAGCGCCATTTACGGAAATTCAACGGTGTTCCCACAGACCATTTCCACCTGTATTTAAAAGAGTGTGAATGGCGATTTAATAACCCAAAACCAGACATACAATTAAAGATGCTAAAACAGCTAGTTAAAGTAAATATTGGCTAGTTATCTAGGACAGCCCCTTATTTTTTTGTTTGATTTTGCAAGGAACCAGGTCCTATACTGAACTTACCTTTTCAGGGAGGAAGCTATGGGGCCAGAAACACAGGGATTTGTCTCACCGCCACGGCACCACTATTGGAAGATAACCCTGGTGGCCTTGGCTGTAACCTGCGCCGTTGCCGGGGGGCTGTATTACCTTGCCCGTCTGTACGTGATCAACGAGGCAGAAAGAAATATCGAGGCCGTGCTCCTCGCCCACAAAGGTATGCATCGTTATATCCAGGAAGTCATGCATCCAGCTTTTTACAAACTGAAGGCGGAAGGCATGGTTGCCGAAAAGTTCTATGCCCCGGAAATCCTCTCTTCGTCGTTCATCGTCAGAAACCAGCATAAAGCATACAATGAAGAGCGTAAGGCTGCCGGCCTGGAAGAGGTCTACTACAAGATGGCCGCCTTCAATCCGCGCAATCCGGTGAACAAAGCGGATGCCATGGAAGAAAAGCTCATCCGCATGTTCAACGAAAACAAGGAGCTTAAGAATTATCGGGAGATCGTCCGGATCGATGGCAAGGACTATCTCTATGTTGCTCTGCCTTTTCTGGTGAATAAGCCGAAGTGCCTGAAATGCCATGGCGATAGGGAGGATGCGCCCCTCGGTCTCCAGTTGCTCTATCCGGGGCAGGGAGGTTTTAACGAGAAGGTCGGCGATATCCGGGCAATTGAGTCGATTCGGGCCCCCATGGAACAACAGTATTTCGTCATTTACATTCTTTTTGCCTCCTCCTTTGCCGGGTTGCTGGTGCTGGCCGGGTTGCTGTTTTTCAATACCCGGCTTCGGGATATGGTGCGGGTTCGGACCCAGGCGCTTGCGCAGGAGGTGGTCGAACGCCGGAGGGCAGAGGAAGAGGTGCGCCGGGCCAACGAAGAACTCGAAGACAGGGTGGAAGAGCGCACCGCCCAGATTGCCGCAGCCAACAAAGAGCTGGACTCTTTCGCCTATTCGGTTTCCCACGATCTGCGGGCGCCTCTGCGCGGCATCGACGGCTTCAGTCTGGCCTTGCTGGAGGATTATGGAGAACGGCTTGATGAAACAGCAAAGGATTACATCAGCCGGGTGCGGGCAGGCTGCCTCCGGATGGGCGATCTGATTGATGACATGTTGCAGCTTTCCCGCTTGTCTCGGGGCGAGATCCACCGGCAGGAGGTCGATCTCAGCGCCATGGCCAGCGAGATTGCCGGAGAGCTTCAGCGCGGAGCGCCCCAGCGGCGGGTGGTCTTTGAGATAACCCCTGGGATAACAGTTGCTGGAGATGTCATTTTGCTGCGGGCGGTGCTGGATAATCTGCTTGGCAATGCCTGGAAGTTCACCGCCAAAACCGAAGGGGCGCGGATCACTTTCGGCAGACAGGAAGAAGGCGGCAAGGAGGTGCTGTTTGTAAGGGATAACGGGGCCGGTTTTGATATGGCCTATGCCAATAAGCTGTTCGGGGCTTTCCAACGGTTGCATTCTACTCAGGAATTTGAAGGGACCGGCATCGGCTTGGCTACGGTACAAAGGATCATCCACCGGCATGGAGGCAGCATCCGGGCCGAGGGTGCGGTGGGGCGTGGAGCAACTTTTTATTTCTCTGTGTGATGTTGTGATGACTTGCCAGGGAGCAACAACATGAGGACGAATATGATTCTATTGGTCGAAGACAACCCGGATGACGAGGCCCTGACCCTCCGCGCTCTGAAAAAAAACAACATCCTTAACGAGGTGATTGTGGCCAGGGACGGGGCGGAGGCCCTTGATTTTCTCTTTGGCACGGGCAGTTACACAGGGCGCGATCTGGGGATTATGCCCGAGGTTATTCTGCTTGACATCAATCTTCCCAAGATAAATGGGCTGGAGGTGCTGGGAAAGATCAGGGCGACTGAGCGGACCCGGTTGCTGCCCGTGGTCATCCTCACCACCTCCAACGAGGAGCAGGACAAGCTTAAAAGTTATACGCTGGGTGCCAATAGTTTTATCCGCAAACCCGTTGATTTTCAGCAGTTCAGCGAGGCGATCCGACAGCTGGGCGTGTATTGGCTGCTGCTGAATCAGGCACCTCCCCTGGTGAAGGGCTAAAGCCATGGCCGAAAATCTGCGCGTTCTGCTGGTGGAAGACTCCGAGGATGATGCGGCGCTTGTGGTGCGTGCGCTGAGCAAGGGAGATTTTGCCCCCAGCTGGGAGCGGGTGGAGACTGCTTCTGCCATGGCGGCCTGTCTTGCCAGGCAGGAGTGGGACCTGATCCTTTCCGATTATGCCATGCCCCAGTTCAGCGGACTGGCGGCCTTGGAGCTCATGCAGGAGAAGGGCTTTGATCTGCCCTTTATCCTGGTTTCCGGGGCGGTTGGTGAGGAAACAGCCGTGGAGGTCATGCGGGCCGGGGCCTGTGACTATGTGATGAAGGACAAGTTGGCCCGGTTGGCGCCTGCTGTTATTCGAGGATTGCGGGAGGCAAAAAATCGGAAGGTGGCGCGGGAGGCGGACAGGGCCATCGACGCCCTGGTTCGGGGGATGGTCGGCACCACGGGACCGGAGTGTTTTGATCGAATCATTGAGGGCCTTTGTGACTGGCTTGGCGCAGACTATGGCCTGGTTGGCGTTCTGGGCGATGGCATGGTGCAGACCCTCTCTTTTTACGGGCGGGGAGAGAAGCAGGAAAACTTCAGCTACCCTCTGGCCGGGACGCCCTGCGAGGGGGTTGTCCGCGAGGTGTTCAAGAGCTACCCCAAGGATATCCGCCGTCTTTTCCCCGAGGACAAGGATCTTGAGAAGATGGGGGCTGAAAGTTGTGTGGGTATCGTGTTGCGGGATGCGCAGCAGAAGGCGCTGGGGGTGCTCAACATCTTCTCGAACCGGGAGATGCTGCCGACCGCTAGGTTGCCGGAGATTATGGAGATTGTCGCGGTTAAGGCGGCGGCCGAGATAGAGCGCTTTCGGGAAGAGGAAGAACGACGCGGACTTGAGGCGCAGTTGCGACAGGCTCAGAAGATGGAAGCCATCGGGACCCTGGCCGGTGGGATCGCCCACGATTTTAACAATATCCTGGCCGCGATTTTAGGCTATACCGAGCTGGCCAAACAGAAAATGATTCCGGAAAGTGAGCCGGACCACTGTCTTGGTGAGGTGTTGAAGGCGACCTACCGGGCAAAGGAGTTGGTGCAGCAGATTCTGGCTTTCAGCCGCAAGGGCGAGCAGGAAATGAAGCCCCTGCGCATCCAGTGTGTGGTCAAGGAGGCGCTCAAGCTGCTGCGGGCCTCCATCCCCGCGAGCATTGATATTCAGCAGCGTATAGCCCCAGATTGTTTGCCCATCCTGGCCGATCCAACCCGGATTCATCAGATCATCCTGAACCTCTGCACCAATGCCTCCCATGCCATGGAGGCAAAGGGCGGCACCTTGAGCGTGCTTCTTGAAAATACTGTCTTGGGGGAAGAAGAGGCGCAGGCCCAGGGACTTGCGGCGGGGGACTATGTTCTGCTGGTGGTAAGTGATACCGGGCATGGCATGGGAAAAGAGGTGCTGGATCATATTTTTGAGCCGTATTTTACCACCAAGGAACAGGGCAAGGGCGTGGGCATGGGGCTTGCCATCGTGCATGGCCTGGTAAAGGCCTCCGGCGGCAAGATTTCGGTGGCAAGCACCATTGGCCAAGGCACGACCTTCAGGATTCTCTTCCCGCAGGTGCTGGGCAAGGCGGGGGAAGAAGCTCCCGCCAAAATCCCCGTCGCATCAGAGCAGGGCAGCGAACGTATCTTTGTTATCGATGATGAACAGATCATTGTGGCCATGGAAAAACTTGCCCTGGAGCGGCTTGGCTACCAGGTGCGACTTTTTTCCGACAGCGAGGAGGCGCTGGCCGCTTTTCGGGCTGATCCTGCGGCCTGTGATCTGGTGGTGACCGACCAGATCATGCCCCATCTTTCCGGCATGGACCTGGCCAAGGCATTTTTGGCGATCCGTCCGGATCTGCCTATCATTCTCTCCACTGGCTATAGCTCTCAGGCTTCGGCAGAGGATGCCGCCCTGGCCGGGATTCGCCGCTTTATCATGAAGCCGGTGAATATTGCCGAGTTGGCTGGGGCTATCCGGGAAATCCTGGATTCGTAGTAGAAGTTTCCGCAGTTTCTTTTTTGGGTTCATGCCGGAATTCCTTTGGATACTGCATGAAATTGGCTTGTTCATTTCTTTGCTTGCCCAAAGAAACGAACCACTTTGCTTGCCCAAAGAAACGAACCAAAGAAAGGGCACCCTGTGTCTCTTGTCCCGCCGTTGGCGGGATTCCCTGCGTTCCTCGATGCTGCCGGGGCTTTGCAAACTCGGCTAACGCCTCAAACAGTGCAAATCCCTTTTTCGGCAGCCTCTCCGGTGCTCGGCTGCGTGCCAATGGGATTTTCTCCCTCCCCAATCCCCATTTGTCCTGCCGCACCTCGCAGGCGAGGGCGGAAAAAGATGCGGAAGGTAAGCGAAGACTCCGACTGTCTGAGGGCAAAGCCCGAGTTTTTCCGCGTCCCGCCCTCGTCGAGAAGTAAGGGAAGCCCGCAGGGCCAGGACTGGCTGGGGTGCCGTTTTCTTGTTTCTTCTTTTGGGCACGCAAAAGAAGAAAGGAAATGACAGCAGAAAATGTTTTCTTGTCTCCTCCCCCTAGACTTCGTGGTTCAACGGTTCTTTTTTCAAAGTGAAGATTTTTCCTCTCTGTGCTATCCTTGCGCCTGAAATCATGCCCTGAATTTTTTTGTCCATATTAAGGAGTTGCCCCAATGAGCGTTGAGCCCAATAAAATCATCTATTCCATGGTCCGTGTCGCCAAATTTTACGACAAAAAGCCGATCCTAAAAGACATCAGCCTCTCCTATTTCTATGGGGCCAAGATCGGCGTCCTGGGCATGAACGGCTCGGGTAAGTCCTCGCTGCTGCGGATTTTGGCCGGGGTGGACAAGGAGTTCAACGGCGAGACCCACATCTCTCAAGGGCTGACCGTGGGCTATTTGGAGCAGGAGCCGACCCTGGAAGAGGGCCGAACCGTGCTGGACATCGTGCGCGAAGGGGCACAGGAGGCGGTGGATCTGCTGGCCGAGTTCGAGGAAATCAACAACAAGTTTGCCGAGCCCATGGACGATGACGCCATGGACAAGCTCATCGCCCGGCAGGGTGTGGTGCAGGAAAAACTCGACACCCTGGATGCCTGGGATCTGGACGCCCGATTGGACATGGCCATGGACGCCCTGCGCTGCCCGCCTGGGGAGACCGAGGTTTCGGTGCTTTCCGGCGGCGAGAAACGGCGGGTGGCTCTCTGCCGGTTGCTCTTGAAAAAGCCCGACATTCTGCTCCTGGACGAGCCCACCAACCATCTGGACGCCGAGACCGTATCCTGGCTGGAGCAGCATCTCCAGCGCTACGAAGGCACGGTTATCGCCGTGACCCATGACCGTTATTTCCTCGACAACGTGGCTGGTTGGATTCTGGAGCTGGACCGGGGCCAGGGCATCCCCTGGAAGGGCAACTACTCCTCCTGGTTGGAGCAGAAGGAGAAGCGGCTGGCTAAGGAGGAAAAGGAAGAGTCCAAACGGCGCAAGACCCTGCAGCACGAGCTGGAGTGGATCCGCATGAGCCCCAAGGGCAGGCACACCAAGTCCAAGGCCAGAATTCAAGCCTACGAGGAGCTGTTGGGCAAGGAGGCGGAGAAGCGGACCCAGGATCTGGAGATCTACATCCCGCCTGGACCGCGGTTGGGTAAGATCGTCATCGAGGCCGAGGGGATCAGTAAATCCTTCGGCGACCGGCTGCTCTTTGAAAACCTGACCTTCTCACTGCCCCCTGGCGGCATTGTCGGGGTGATTGGTCCCAACGGCGCGGGCAAGACCACGCTGTTTAAGATGATCACCGGCCAGGACAAGCCCGACTCCGGCACCATCCGCCTGGGCGACGCGGTGAAGCTTGCCTATGTGGACCAGTCCCGTGACGTGCTGGACCCGGAGCAGACGATCTGGCAGGCCATCACCGAAGGCCAGGAAACCATCACCATGGGCACCCGCGAGGTGAACTCCCGGGCCTATGTGGGCAGGTTCAACTTCTCCGGTACCGATCAGCAGAAAAAGGTGGGACTCCTCTCCGGCGGCCAGCGTAACCGGGTGCATCTGGCCCGGATGCTTAAAGAAGGGGCCAACGTTATTCTCTTGGACGAGCCCACCAACGATCTGGACATCAGCGCTCTGCGCGCCCTGGAGGAGGCCTTGGAGAACTTCGGCGGCTGCGCCGTGGTCATCAGCCATGACCGCTGGTTCCTTGACCGCATCGCCACCCACATCCTCGCCTTTGAGGGGGATTCCCAGGTGCTATGGTTCGACGGCAATTACTCCGAATACGAGGCTGACCGCAAGGCCAGGTTGGGGGATGCCGCTGACCAGCCCCACCGGATCAAGTACCGCCACCTGACCCGGGTTTGAGTTCGGGATTTTTTGGGGGGGTATCTGGGAATTCAGGGAATGCAGTAGGGAATCTTTCTGTTCATTTCTTTGCTTGCCCAAAGAAACGAACCAGCAGCGAAGCGGCGAAGAAAGGGCCCCCTGTGTCCCTTGTCCCGCCGAAGGCGGGATGCCCGGAGTTTATGCCCCGCATGGGGTACTCCTCGATGCTGCCGGGGCTTTGCAAACTCGGCTAACGCCTCAAACAGTGCAAATCCCTTTTTCGGCAGCCTCTCCGGTGCTCGGCTGCGTGCCAATGGGATTTTCCCTCCCCCATTTTGTCCTGCCGCGCCTCGCAGACGGGGGCGGAAAAGACGCGGGAGGTAAGCGAAGACTCCGACTGTTTGAGGGCGAAGCCCGAGTTTTTCCGCGTCCCGCCCTCGTCGAGAAGCAAGGGAAGCCCGCAGGGCCAGGACTGGCTGGGGTGCCTTTTTCTTGTTTCTTCTTTTGGGCACGCAAAAGAAGAAAGAGAGCACAGCCAAGCCTACGGTATGATAGGTATATCTGTCTGAATTTTTTGGGGAAAAATATATAAAGAAGAAGCGTTCTCCCCATCTTTTTCGTATAGTGGACCTGGGTAGTGTGCGCAGCGCCATTCTCTGGGGGAGAACGGATGCATCCAAACGGTTCACCAAAGACTTTTCTGCGTCGTCTCCTGGTGCTTGGCACCATCAGAAAAAAGACCCTGGCCATTCTCGTGGCCACCTTTCTCTCTTCCTTCCTGCTTCTCCACACCGTTTCCCAATATGTTCTCCTGCAAAGCTTCAAAGAGCTGGAAATCCACACGGCCAGACATTGTCTGACCCAGATCGGCAAGGAGCTTGAGGCGAGCCTGGAGGTGCTGGACACCATCAACCGCGATTGGGCCTGGTGGGATGATGCCTGCCGCTTTGTGACCACGCCAACCCCTGAATTTCTGGCCACGAACCTGGGCGATGAAACCTTTGTCGGCATGAAGGTGGACCTGGTGGGGTTCTTCGCCCCGGATGGGAAGGTGGTCTCCCTGAATCTCTATGATTCCAGGCAGGGCAAGCAGGTGGAGGTTCCTGCATCGTTGCTGGAGGTGTTGCAGGCGAACCAGAGCCTGGTCAGGCATGACGACCCGAAAGGGGTGCGCAAGGGGATTGTGGTTTTCCCCCAAGGCCCGATGCTCTTTGTCTCGCGGCCCATCCTGACCAGCAACCAGGAGGGGCCGGTGCGGGGTGCCGTGGTTTTCGGCCGATTCCTTGACGCCGGGGAAATAGAGCGCATTGGCCAGGGTGTAGCTGCTTTTCTTAAGGTAGCCACCCTGGCTGAGGCCCAGAAAAGCCCGCAGCAACTTGAGATTATCCGCAAAATTCAGGCCTCTGGGGAAAAGATGGCCATTTTTGCCAACGGGGAAAAGAGCATGGCCGGTGCCCTGCTGGTGAATGACATTTTCGGCAAGCCAGCCCTGCTCGTGGAAGCGAGCCTGCAACGGAGCATCTTTGAGCGGGGGCAGCGCAATTTCCGTGTTGCGCTGGCTGTTTTTCGGGATCAGTGGTGTCGTCTGTCTGGTGATGATGCTTCTGCTCGACCGGTTGGTGGTCAGGCCGGTGGTGGAGTTGAGCGATTCGGTTTCCCGGATAGGCGAAGAGGCTGACGGAAACGGCAGGGTCGGGAGTGACGGTCCGGCGGAAATACGGCGGCTGGCAGCCACCATCAACACTATGCTGGAAGGACTGGCGCGCGCTCATCAGCTGCTGGCCGGAAAGAATGTGCAGCTGGAGCAGGAGATCGCCGAGCGCAAGGAGTTGGAGCAGGAGCGGGAGAAGCTGATTGCCCAGTTGCAGGAGGCCCTGGCCCAGGTGAAAACCCTGAGCGGCTTTCTGCCGATCTGCGCTTCCTGCAAGAAGATTCGGGATGATTCGGGGTACTGGAAGCAGATCGAGTCGTATCTCAGTGCCCATGCGGACGTGACCTTTAGCCACGGGATGTGCCCCGATTGTGCACAGAAGCTCTACGGCGATTTTATCGATGTGGATGAGGTGCTGAATAATATGTGATCAGTGGCGGGAAAAAACGGTGAAGGTGTATGGCTCTGGGTCTTCCACCCGTTCTGCCGAGATCGTGCGGAATTGCTGGGGGTCAAACTCAGGGAACAGAATCTCTCCTGCCACCTCGCGGTCGAGCACGGTGAGATAGATGGATTCGGCCAGGGGAAGGGCTTCTCGATAGATCTCGCCTCCTCCGGCAATGAAGATCGTTGCCTCCTCGGGGCAGAGGGCGATGGCGGCATTCAGGCTGTTTGCCACTAAACAGCCTGCGGCCCGATATTCCGGGTTGCGGCTGATGATTATGGTATTGCGGCCAGGCAGGGGGCGACCGATGGACTCGAAGGTTTTCCGGCCCATGATCAGGGTGTGGCCCATGGTCATGGCCTTGAAGTGTTGCTGCTCGCCGGGGATGTGCCAGGGGATGGCGTTGCCCCTGCCGATCACCCGGTTTTTGGCCATGGCGGCGATGAGGATGATCTTCATCGGTGTGCCTTGCGCACGGATTTACGCCTCGCCGGTCTTGACCGCCTCAAGCGCTTCCCAGCGGCCATAGGCTTTTTTTAGCTCCTGCTCAAGTTCTTCCAGCCGTTTTTGGGTTTTGGGGATGGCGGAGCTGTCCTTCTGGTACAGGGTCGGATCACCCAGCTGCCAGTGCAGTTCCTCTTTCTCCTTTTCCATGTCCTCAAGTCGCTTGGGCAGAGCCTCAAGCTCCCGCTCTTCTTTGTAGGAGAGCTTCCGGTGTGCAGCCTTTTTGACCGGTTCTTTTTTACTGATTTTCTCGGTCTTGGCCACCGGTGACGGGGCCTGGGGCCGTTGCAAGAGCCAGTCGTCGTAGCCGCCGGCGTACTCCTCCACCCTCCCTTCGCCCTCGAAAACCAGGGTGGAGGTGACCACATTGTTCAAAAAAGCCCGGTCATGGCTGACCAGCAGCAGGGTTCCCTCGAAATCCAGAAGCAGTTCTTCCAGTAACTCCAGGGTTTCCACATCGAGATCATTGGTGGGTTCGTCCATCACCAGCACATTGAAGGGCTGGGTGAAGAGCTTGGCCAGGAGGAGCCGGTTCTTTTCCCCGCCGGAGAGCACGCGCACCGGCGAACGGGTCCGGTCCGGGGCAAAGAGGAAATCTTGTAGGTAGCTGATGATATGGCGGGGCTGTCCGTTGACCATTACGGTGTCCCCTCCGTCGGTCACGTTGTCGGCCACGGTCTTTTCCGGGTCGAGCTGTTCGCGGTTCTGGTCGAAATAACAGGATTCGATGCGGGTGCCCAGGCTGATGGTGCCTTCCGAGGGCTGAAGCTGGCCGAGCAGGAGCTTGAGCAGGGTGGACTTGCCCACCCCGTTGGGACCGATGATCCCCACCTTGTCGCCGCGCATGATGGTGGCGGAGAGATTCTTGATGATGGGGGTGCCGTCGTAATAAAACGAGACATCCTTGAGCGAGGCCACCAGCTTGCCGGAACGGTCGGCGTCCTGTATCTGGATGCGGGCCTTGCCGGTTTGGGTCCGGCGTTCGGAGCGTTCCTGGCGCAGGTCGATCAGCGCCCGGACCCTGCCTTCGTTGCGGGTGCGGCGGGCCTTGATCCCCTGGCGAATCCAGGTCTCTTCTTGGGCCAGTTTCTTGTCGAATTTATGGCTTTGGCTTGCCTCGGCATCCAGGGCTTCCTGCTTGCGCTGGAGATAGGTGGCAAAGTTGCCGGGCCAGCTGGTGAGCCGTCCCCGGTCCAGCTCCACGATCCGGGTGGCGATTTTTTGGAGCAGCATGCGGTCATGGGTGACAAAGAGCAATGTGGAGGAAAAACCGAGGAGAAACTCTTCCAGCCAGTTGATGGCCTCAATGTCCAGATGGTTGGTGGGCTCGTCCAGCAGCAGCAGGTCCGGTTCGCTGACCAGGGCCCGGGCCAGCAGGACTCGGCGTTTGAGCCCGCCGGAAAGGGTGGTGAATTCCTGGTCCGCCGGAAGCTGCAGCCGGGAAAGGACTGTGTCCACCCGCTGTTGGGCCTGCCAGCCGTCTGCGGCATCCAGGGCGTGCTGGGCCTCTTCCAGTTCGGCCAGGACCGCTTCGGAGTGGTCGGTTTGGAGCTGGTGGCTCACCGCGTGGTAGCGGGAAATCAGGGCGAACATCTCGCCTAACCCTCCGGCCACCACCTCGTAGACGGTCCCGTTTAAGGTGGCCGGAACTTCCTGGGTGAGCCGGGCTACGCGCAGCCCTTTTTGCCGGGTGATCTCGCCTCGGTCCGGTTCGATCTCCCCGGACAGGATCTTCATGAGCGAGGATTTGCCTTCGCCGTTGCGGCCCACCAGACAGAGGCGTTCGCCGGGTTCGATCTGCAAATCGATGCCGTTGAGCAGGGGCAGACCGCCAAAGCTCAGGCCGATATCCTTTAAAGTAATAGTGGCCATAGGATCAGCGTGAGGAATTGGATCTCGGCGAGCGTGGGGGCGGTCTTCTTCCGCCGGGGCGGGGCCTGCTGCCACTGGGCCGACTGCGGGGCGCCTCTGCAGAGGGATCTCTTTTGACCGCTGGCCGGGAAGGAGGCGGGGTTGACAGCCATTCCGGGTCGGGCTGGATACAGGGCAGCTTGGCCCCGATGAACTCTTCAATATCAGGGAGCTGGAAGGAATCGGACTCGTCGGCAAAGCTCACCGAGGTGCCCAGGGCGCCGGCCCGGCCGGTGCGGCCGATGCGGTGCACATAATCCTCGGGGTCATGGGGCAGGGTGTAGTTGACCACATGGCTCACCCCGTCCACGTGGATACCACGGCCGGCCACATCGGTGGCCACCAGCACCCGGATCTTGCCGCCCCGGAAGTTTTCCAGGGTTTTGGTGCGGGTGTGCTGGGGGATGTCGCCGGAGAGGATGGCGCACTGGATGTCGTAGCGCGCCAGTTTTTCGGCAAGATGGCGGGTTTCGTCCTTGCGGTTGCAGAAGATCATGACCCGCTCCAAGTTCTGCCGGGTGATGATGTTGTAGAGCAGGGCGAATTTTTCCCGGCTGCTGACCAGGTAAACCAGCTGTTCCACGGTATCCGTCACTATCTGATCCGGCTCGATCTCCACCGTTGCCGGGTTCGTGGTCCACTGCGAGGCGAGACTGATGACCTGCGGGGTCAGGGTGGCGGAGAAAAGCAGGGTCTGGCGCTTGTCCTTGTTGGGGGTGGAGTGGACGATCTGGCGGACATCTGGGATAAAGCCCATGTCCAGCATGCGGTCCGCCTCGTCAATGACGAGAATCTCCACCTGGTCGAGGTGAACATACTGCTGGCGCTTGAAATCAAGCAATCGTCCCGGCGTGGCCACGATGATGTCAACCTGATGTTCGGTGACCTGGCGCTGCTGTTTCTGGTAGTCCATGCCGCCCAGGATCGCCACCGTGGTGACATTGCAGTGCTTGGTGAGCTCGCGGGCGTCCTCGACAATCTGGAGGACCAGCTCCCGGGTCGGGGCCAGGATCAGGGCGCGGGGTGAGCCGTGCCGCCTTTTACCAGGGGGCGCGGTGCGCAGCAACCGGGTGAAGATGGTGGCCAGGAATGCGGCCGTCTTGCCGGTGCCGGTCTGGGCCTTGCCGGTGGCGTCCTTGCCGGTCAGGGTGTGGGGCAGGATCTGGGCCTGGATGGGGGTGCAATAGGAAAAGCCCAGGTCGGAGATGGCATGCATGATCTCGCTGGGCAGATCAAGGTCGTGGAAGCGCGTTTTGCCCTCGACCTTGGGAACCAGAAACTGTGAGGCATCCCAGGGCGGGGTTGGGTCGGTCTCGGGGAGCGCTGCCTGCGGCCGGAGATTCTCCGGGATATGGGGGGCTTTCGGCTCCTTTTTTTTGCCCCGGCGCGGGGGGGTGGGGCGTTGCGTCTCTTGCGGGGCAACGGCAGGGGCACTGCTTTTTGCCCGGCCGGTGATGATTTTTTTCAGTTTGTCACGGAAGCGATTGATGATTTTTCTTACCAAAATATCCTCTCAGTGGAGATGATGAATTATGACGGATTTGCGGATGGTTGCCAGGGAACCATGGCATATTTGGGGGAGAATGAAAAAGGTTTTTCCGCAGGGAACCTTCGAGAAAATATGCCGGGCCTGACCGTTTGAGAAACTTTTTCGGGCAGGAGCAGGGTGAACGGTCATGGAAAAAGGCGGGGCAGGCGAACACGTTGGCTGATGGGTTCGCCGTGGGTTTCATGAGAAAAGATGGTGGGCCGTCGGGGGAACCCCAAACCTAGTGATTAAGAGTCACTTGCTCTACCAGTTGAGCTAACGGCCCGTCTCTTTATGTCGTGGCAAGATATACACCTTCCGTTTTGCCTTGTCAACCATGTTGCGTCAACTTCGCCCCTAATTTTTTGGCTTCCAGGTTGACTGATTTTTTTGTTGGTAATCCAGCCTGGGAGGTGCAAAATGGGAGGGTTTCAGGTATAGTGGCTGGATTCAGGTAAAAGATTTTTTCGGCTTACGCCGAAGATATGGCAGAGTCAAGGCGAAGGAGGAAATCCATGAGCAAGGTATTGATAATTGGAGCCGGCGGGGTCGGCAGTGTGGTGGTCCACAAATGCGCGCAGGTTCCGGAGGTTTTTTCGGAAATCTGCCTTGCCAGCCGAACCCTTGCCCGGTGTGAAAATATCCAGAAATCCGTTAAGGAACGAACCGGGCGCGACATCGAGATTGCCCAGGTCGATGCCGACAATGTTGCCGAGACCGTGGCACTGATCCGGCGCTTTAAGCCGAGGCTGGTGATCAACGTGGCCCTGCCCTACCAGGATCTGCACCTCATGGATGCCTGCCTGGAAACCGGGGTTGATTACCTGGATACCGCCAACTACGAGCCGCCGGATGAGGCCAAATTTTGCTACAAATGGCAGTGGGACTACCAGGAGCGCTTCAGGGAAAAAGGGCTGATGGCCCTGCTGGGCAGCGGCTTTGATCCGGGGGTCACCAATGTGTATTGCGCCCACGCGGCCAAGCACCATTTCGACGAGATCCATTATGTGGACATCCTCGACGCCAACGCAGGCGACCACGGCCACCCCTTTGCCACCAATTTCAACCCCGAGATCAATATCCGCGAGGTCACGGCCCGTGGCAAGTATTGGGAGAACGGGGGTTGGGTCGAGACCGAGCCGCTTTCGGTGAAGCAGAGCTACGATTTTCCGGTGCTCGGCCCCAAGAACGCCTATCTCATGTACCACGAGGAGCTGGAATCCCTGGCCAAGAACCTCAAGGGGCTCAAGCGCATCCGTTTCTGGATGACCTTCTCCGACAACTATCTCAAGCATCTTGAGGTCTTGCAGAATGTGGGCATGACCGGAATCGAGCCGGTAATGTTTGAGGGCCGGGAGATCGTGCCGCTCCAGTTCCTCAAGGCCCTACTGCCCGACCCTGCCTCCCTGGGCTCACGCACCAAGGGGAAAACCTGCATCGGCTGCGAGGTGGAGGGGGTCAAGAACGGCAAGCACCGGAAGATGTTCATCTACAATGTCTGCGACCACGAGGAGTGCTACCGCGAGGTGGGCTCCCAAGCCATCTCCTACACCACCGGGGTGCCGGCCATGATCGGGGCGATGATGATGCTCACCGGCAAATGGCGGGGCGCCGGGGTCTTCAACATGGAGGATTTGGACCCCGACCCATTCATGGAGAAACTCAATATCCACGGTCTGCCGTGGCTTGAGAAGGTTATGGTTTAGGTCGGAATTCGATGAGCCATAAAGTAATCAATATCGACTGCGACGTAAGCCAAGTTCCAACCCCCAGCTACGTCTGCGATCGGGCCAGTCTGGCCCGTAATCTAGGGATTCTCGATCAGGTCCAGCAGCGCACCGGTTGTCGCATTCTCCTGGCCCTCAAGGGCTTTGCCATGTTCAGCCTCTTCGGCCAGATCCGTGAGGTGCTGCACGGGGCCTCGGCCAGTTCGCTTTCCGAGGCGCGTTTGGCTGCGGAGGAGTTCGGTAAGGAGGTGCATGTCTATGCCCCGGCCTATGGCGAGGATGAGTTCGTTGAAATCCTTGGCTGCGCCGACCATCTGGTCTTCAATTCCTTCCGCCAGTGGCAGCATTTTAAAGACCGGGTGGTTGGGGCTGGCAAGAAGATCTCCTGCGGCATCCGTGTCAACCCGCAGTACTCCGAGGTGGATGTGGATCTCTATAACCCCTGCGGCCGCTACTCGCGCCTCGGTGTGATCCGCGACCAGTTCCGGCCCGAGCTGCTGGAGGGCATCGAGGGTCTGCATTTTCATGCCCTCTGTGAGCAGGATGCCGATGCTCTGGAGCACACGGTTATCGCCTTTGAGGAGAAATTCGGCGAGTTCCTTGGCACGATGCAATGGGTCAATTTCGGCGGCGGCCACCACATCACCCGGCAGGGCTACGACCTCGACCGTCTCTGTGCAACCATCACCCGGATTCGGGAGAAATACGGGGTGCAGGTCTATCTGGAACCGGGCGAGGCCATCGGCCTCAATATCGGGGTGCTGGTGACCCAGGTCATGGATATCGTGGAAAACGAGATGAGTACCGCCATCCTCGATACTTCGGCCACGGCCCATATGCCCGATGTTCTGGAGATGCCCTACCGGCCCGTGCTTTTCGGTGCGGGGGAGCCCGGCGAGTTTGCCCACACCTATCGGCTGGGCGGGCTCTCTTGTCTGGCCGGGGATGTGATCGGCGATTATTCCTTCCCCCAACCCCTTGCCATCGGCCAGCGGCTGGTTTTCGGCGACATGGCCCATTACACCATGGTCAAGACCACCACCTTCAACGGGGTGCGGCTGCCCAGCATCGTGGTTTGTGATTCGCGCACCGGTGAGAGCAGGGTGGTGCGCTCATTTGGCTACGAGGATTATAAGTCCCGGCTTTCTTAGTTTGTGCTCTTTTTTGTCTGCGGCTGTTCTTCCTGGCTTTGCGATGCCGGAGTGATGTGGAATAGTCGGTAGCCATCCCCTCCCAGGATCAGCCTGTTCAATCCCTGTCCACTCCCGGCGCTGCCGGAAAGCAGATCTTTCACCACAACACCTTCTCTGAGAAGCCAGTCCGCACGCACGCTCACCAGGGCCGGTTCCGTGTGTTCATTCATCAGGCCTAGGAGCCAGCCGTCCGTGGTTCGGCGCAGGTCGGCGAGGACATAGGCAGCCCCTGGTCCTGTGAGTTCGATCCGGGGCTGCATCTTGAAGAAATTCTTGTAGATCGCGGTCAGCCAGGCGGTTCGGGTGTCCCAGGCAAAGGAGGGTGCGCCGCCTGGGCTGTTCAGTAAAATGTCCGAAGCGATGAAGTCGCCCAGGCCAAAGGTGTTGATGGCGGTACGCGCCAGGGGATGCTCCTTGGTGACCAGAGCCGCTCCCAGGCGCAGGCCGGATTCGGTTTCGCTCCAGGCCTGGGCAGTGCCTCCCGAGGCTGGGCGCACCCCTTGCCAGTATTTCCAGGTCCGGATTGCCTTGGGCTGGGTTTGGCTGAGGATGCCTTCTGGCGTGGGGCGGAGGAACAAGGGGGCGTAGCCAGCGCTCCAATCCGCTCCTGGCCGTATTCCGGTATCCCAAGCAGATCTGGCCTGACTCACGTCCACTCCGAAGACCTTGCCCATGACCGAGGGCCAGCCGGGGTTGTCCTTATGGTTGGCGTCGAACTGGCCGGGCAGGTCGAGATTGGCGTGGATATTCATGCCCCGGTCGATGATCTTGGGCAGGGCAGCAAGATCATCCGGCCGCATTTGGAAGTTCCGTGGCAAAAGCAGGCCCTTAGCCTCCGACTCTGGTGTGCCCAGATCGGCAAGGGGGCCACTGACGAGTTTCGGTCGGAACCCCAGGCGGCGAAGCCCGCCCCAGAGGGAGGCGGTCTCCTCGTTGGCCCGGTTCCAGCCCAGGTCGATGTCCTTGGGCCAGTAAACGAAGATGTCCGGCTCCAGGGCCTGCGACCCGGCAATGAGGTGGGCAAGGGGCAGTTCCTCCATCTGCTGGAACATGCCCCGCACCGCGTCGTACACCTTGGGCTTGGGCTGCCGTTCTTGGTCCACTACCCCGAAGCCAGCCTCACGCGGGTATGGCGTGGCGAGGAAGCCGTTGCGGTCGCTCCAGTGGAAGAGGTGTACGCCCATGGCCCCGGACAGCAGGGCCTCCCAAGTGGAGCTGACGATGGCCTCGGTCTGGCGTCCAGCCGCGCCGGGGAATAGGGTTTCCGTGGAGCTGTGCCCGGTTTCTGTGATCAGCACCGGGATGTCCAGCAGGTCGCGGAATTTGGCGATGCCGAAATCCAAGGAGCGTAGTTCGTGTCCAGCCAGTGCCCAGGAGTAAAGGTTGAGGGACATGAAATCCAGGGGCGCGCCCGCAGCCCGGCAGCGTTCGGTGATGGTTAGCGGGTCTTCGGCGGTGTAATTGGGGTCCAACCCGTTGAAGATGCCGGCCACGATGGAGTAGGAGATCAGTTGGTCTGGCGCGGCGCTCTTCGCCGCCTTGGCGCCAACGGCCAGAAAGTCGGCAATGGTGCGTTTGCGCCACTGGATGAGGTCATGGTAGCCGGAGTTGCGGATGGCCTGATGATCGGCCCGGTCTTCCGGGTAGGCGCGGGCCATGGGCACCTCGGCAAATCCTTGGAAAGTGGTGCCCCAGGCACCGTTGAGCCGATCGATGCTCCCCCCGTAGGTCTGGGCGAGAAAGGCTCGGTAGGAGGGGAGGCTGACCTGTTCATCGTAGCCCACCTGATTTTTGATGGGGGCATTCTCCCAGAGGTCGTAGAAAGCGAATTCGTTGCCGAGAATCCAGCCGCCGATGGCCGGGCTTGCCTTGTAGCGGTCGCAGACTGCGGCGATGAATCGGGCAAAGGCCTCCTTGGCTTGGGGGTGGCTGTAGTTCAGCAACGGGCTGGGACCTGTGGCGGTGCGGGCCATGGCCTGGGGGTAATGGGCAACGAACCAGGAGGGCGGGTACTGGTAGCCGATGAGGACGAAGAGCTTGAGCCCCAGGGATTCCGCCTTGCGGACCAGATGATCGGCCTGGTCCCAGCGAAAGACCCCTTCCGCTGGCTCCACGCTTTCCCAAACCAATTCCACCCGCAGGGAGTTGGCATGGGCCTGTTGCATGGCCTCCAGGTCGTAATCCACCTCTGCCAGGGTCTGGGTGGCAAAAACCGGTGGGTTCCAGACTTGATAGGCGAAGCCATGGGGGATGAAGGTTTCCTGGCGGTCCGTGTCCCAGAAATAGCCTTGGCGGATGGTTAATCCGGCTATCGCCGTGCGCGGCGCAAGGCAGAGGATGAATAATGCGGCTGCCATGAAAAAGGCGTGAAGCCTTTTGGGTGTGCGGGAAAAAGGTGTCTGCGTTAACAGCATGGAGAAGATGCCCCCTGGGAAAAGATGGATATGGAATGATGCTGGGGCATTGTATCATCAGCGGACTGGGATTGTCCTGGGTAAAAAGGTTTGTTCGGGCATTATGGGGTGTGCGGTATGAGATTAGTATGTTCATTTCTTTGCTTGCCCAAAGAAACGAACCAAAGAAAAGGCACCCTGTGTCCCTTGTCCCGCCGAAGGCGTGATGCCCTGCGCTCCTCAAAGCTGCCTGGATGTTGCAAACTCGCTGCGCTCAAACAGTGCAACCTCCCTTTTCGGCAGCTTTTCCGGTGCTCGGCGGCGTGCCAATGGGAATTTTCCTCTTTCCCCCATTTGTCCTGCCGCGCCTCGCAGGCGAGGGCGGAAAAGACGCGGGAACTGTTTGAGGGCGAAGCCCGAGTTTTTCCGCGTCCCGCCTTCGTCGAGAAGTAAGGGAAGCCCGCAGGGCCAGGACTGGTTGGGTGCCGTTTTCTTGTTTCTTCTTTTGGGCACGCAAAAGAAGAAAGAGAACACAGCCGAAAGGCCATCTCCATATTCAGGAATTCCCGGATGAACCATAAAAAAAGGCCGGAGCCCTTTGGGGCGTCCGGCCTTTTGCACATGAAGTGAAGACGGTTGCTACTCAGCGGTCCGTCATCCCATAGCCTGATTCGCCATGGAGAGACATATCCAGCCCCTCGATCTCACTCTGTTGGTCGATCCTGAAGCCCACCGTTTTTTCCACCACCACACAGATCAGGAGGGTCGCGGAAGCGGCCAGGACGATGGTCACCCCCATGCCCAGAAGCTGAACCTGCAATTGATCAATGGCGGTCCAGGCCCGTCCGGCTGCAGCAGAGGCCTTTGCCATCCAGGAGTCGCGGATGAAAAATGAGAGCAGCAGCACGCCGAGGCCGCTGCCCACTCCGTGGATGCCGAAGCAGTCCAGGCTGTCGTCGTAGCCCAGGCGGATTTTCATGATCAGGGCGAAGTAGCAGAGTAGCGAAGAGGCGGCGCCGAGGGTGAGGGCTCCCATGGGCTGCACCACTCCGGCGGCCGGGGTGATTACCACCAGACCGGCCAGGATGCCGGAAACAAAGCCAAGGGAGGTGGCCTTTTTGAAGGTAATGGCCTCGATGATCAGCCAGGTCAGCGCCCCGCTTGCTGCGGAGATCTGGGTCATTGTGAGGGCGCGGGCGGTTTCCAGGCCGCTCTGCACGGTGGATCCGGCGTTGAATCCGTACCAGCCGACCCAGAGAAGGCCTGCGCCCATCATGGTCATGACTAGATTGTTCGGGTGCATGGCGTTTTTCGGATAACCGTGTCGCGGGCCGAGGAACAGGGCGGCAACCAGGGCGCTGACTCCGGCGGAGACATGGATCACCAGGCCGCCGGCCAGATCGATAACCCCGTTGGCTCCGGCATTGAACAGCCATCCATCCGGGGCCCAGATCCAGTGGCACAGCGGACTGTATACAAACAGGAACCAGAGAACAATAAAGAGGATGTAGCCCCGGAAATAAACCCGTTCGGCGATGGCACCGCTGATCAGGGCCGGGGTGATGATGGCGAATTTTCCCTGAAACATGGCCAGGATATATTCGGGCACGCCGTTGACGATTGTGTCATCGATTCCCTTGAGCATGAAGTAATCCGGGTTCCAGCCAATGATTCCGCCAAAAATGCTTTTGCCGAAGGTGAGGCTGTAGCCGCAGACCACCCAGAGCACGCCGATCACCGCCATGCAGACAAAGCTGTGCATCATGGTGCCCAGGACGTTCTTGGTGCGGACCAGGCCGCCGTAAAACATGGCCAGGCCGGGGACCATCAGCAAAACCAGGGCCGTGGAGACCAGCATCCAAGCCGTGGTGCCGCTGTCTACGCATTGGCTATCGGCAGCCAGGGCAAGGCCAGGTATGAGGGCAAGGCCAAGGCCGGTGCAGGGTATGGCGAGGAAACGGTGCCGCATGGTATCTCCTTAGAGTTCCGGATTGATGTGGTGTGGTGGACCTCTGGACGATTTGCGAGAATCGTGCCAGGGTTCATGTGTTTGTTTTCTCGTTGAATCTGTGATGTTTTGTCCAGGTGGTGCCTGATTTACCTGCTCTGGCCTATGGACAAATATGTAAAATGTAAGTTCATATCTAACATATTTGTAGCTGTTTTTTGTTGGTGTCCGGGTGGGACGCGGGAAGGTGGCTACGGTGGGAATCATGGTTCTGGTATTGGTATTTTTTAGGGGTTGACCTGGGGGGTAAAATAATGCGATACCCATGCATTGAGTAGCATGTGTCAACTGGGGGAGTTCGGGGGGAACTGCCCGATGATTTCACATTGGCAGAAGGAGGGGGAAATGCGTAGGTTTGTGGTAAAATTCAAGGTCGGGGGGCCTGAACTATGGCGGAGTGCCGCAATCGAAAAAACAACGGTTGATGCCCAGAATGTGGCCATGGCCATGTGCGAGTTCCATCGGAAATACGCGCAGGCGAGCCAGAAAATGACTGTTACCGAGGTTTATGAGGAGGGGTAGGAGCAGCTTGCTGTAGCGTTATATATTGATACACATAAAAAAAGAGGGGCGGCTGGTGGCCGCCCCTCTTTTTTTATGTGATTACCATCGAGCTTCAGTCAGTACGCGGGTGTAATGCGCGCCAACCCTTTGCTCATGAGTGTTTTGCGCCGGAATGGCGGAGAAAACTGGTTGAAGATTAGTGGTAACCAGATTTTTTTATGTGGAGGGGATTTTTGTGTCGTCAATGGGTTTGCGCCAGCCAATCTTGGTTGGTTTGGGGGTGAGGGGGGATATGGTGATGGGGAAAGTAGCCCAAGCCAGTATGGCTGATTTGCGTAGAGGATAAAAATAGATAAGTAAAATATGTTTTTGAGAAAAACACCAGTGTGTCTGATGACTTAAGATGTTCATTAATTAAGGGTTTTATGGTGATAGTGGAGTGTGTTTCCTTGTCCTGAAAGGGGTTTGCAGATAGTTAGATTCCTGGAAAATTATTGGAGTATTGTCGCGTTTATTTTGGTTGCTATTAGTGTAGCGAATATGATACCCCATACTCTCATTGGGTGGTATTTCCAATACAGTTGGGGTTCAATGCGTTTTTTTCCACAATGTGGATTGAGGCCGATTGGGCTCCGCCAGCAAGGCCGCCAAGCAATAAGGAGGTGCGGCGCAGGGGGGTAGTTTGCTGGAGCTCGGGGGGGTTGCGGTAAAAGAGAAAAGAAGATTTTCTGGAAAAAAAATCAAGAGGAGACACTATGAAGAAATTTTTATTAGCGACCTCCGCACTGGCCATCCTGTGCGGAGCCACGCAGGCCCAAGCGGTTGTCCTCGCTGGCCACGCGAACATCACGGCCTATAACGGGGCCGGCCACCTGTCTTGCCTGTCATCCGACGCAGGGCACGAACATGCTCAACAGCATCCACATGCAATGGAAAGGCACTGTTTCGGAGCTGAGCAACGCTAATGGTCAGTCGCTGGGCAAGGGTGTGAAGGGCATCAACACCTTCTGCACCTACGCCATGTCGTCCGGCGGCGCCTGCTTCAACTGCCATGTGCGGGCCGACGGCAATGCCCCGCATTCGCCTTCTGTCAATGATGTGGATTGCTTGATGTGCCATAACGATACCTACAAGCGGAAAACAACCCCTGACCCGTCCACGGCCATGACCGTGACCGACTACCTGGGGCAGCTCAAGACCTATATCTTTGGTCTGCGCGATGCGCAGGGCAACTACTTCACCGAGCCTGATTACGCTTTGATGCCCGTTGGCACCACGATGGTTGATCTTGCCAAGAACGTGCACAAACCCACCCGGAATTCCTGCCTGCGTTGTCATGCCAAGGCTGCTGGTTCCGACTGGGCCAAGCGTGGTGATATGGGCGTCAACACTGCGGCTCCCACCGATGCCCAGGACGTGCATATGTCCCCGACCCGCGGCAACATGAGCTGCGCTGCGTGTCATACCACCAGCAACCACAAGATCGGCGGTCGTGGCATTGACCTGCGTGCAACCGAGGCGGTTGATCCGAAATGTCAGGATTGCCATGGCACCGCACCGCACAACACCGGCACCACCACCGGTGTCAAGATGAACCGTCATGCCGCCAATCGGGTTGCCTGCCAGACCTGTCACATCAAGACCTTTGGCAAGGGCGGCGCCACCGAGATGTCCCGCGACTGGGGCATTCCAACCTGGAATCCTGCCTTCTGCAACGGGCAGGGCGGTTATGTGGGCGAGGAAGTCAAGCTCGCCAACGTAACCCCGCAGTACCGCTGGTTTGATGGCACCTCTTACGTGTACAACGTGGGCGAAACCATCACCAAGAATGCCGATGGTACTGTCACCATGGCTAAGGCTAATGGTAAGATTTTCGACGGCAAGTCCAAAATCGTACCCATCAAGAACCACACCACAACCAAGATCGCGCTGATGGCCGATGGCCGGATTGTTCCGCCTGCGATCATGTGGATGTTCATGACCGGCGACTTTAACCAGGCTGTAGCAAAGGGCATGTTGGATCAGGGCATGACCGGCACCTACACCTATGTGAATGGCAACGCCGAGATGTTGATCACCCACGGTGTTGAGCCCAAGACCATGGCTCCGGCATGTGCCACCTGTCATGGCACGTACAGCGGCCACAACAACCTGATGGTGCCGTTCACCCAGTTGGGTTACCATCAGCTGCCCACCTCGGCCAAGGGCTGCACCATGTGTCACAGCAAGAAGACCGCTGCTTGGGAGTCCATGCATAACACGCATCGGACCAAGTTTGCTTGCACCGGCTGTCACAGTGCAACCCCGACCGCGCTGAAGAGCCCGGTTGCAACTCTGTGCAAGACCTGCCACAGCCTGCAGACGGCAACTTCGCAGTATGTACATGGCAAGCATATCCCGAAGGGCTATGCCTGCACGACCTGCCATGTTATGCCGTAAGGGCAGTAAGTAGTACTGTAGTTTAGCAATAAGCAGGGGAGGTTCCCGGTTTCCGGGGCCTCCCTTTTTTTGTTGCGGCAAAATGTCGCGGGTGGTAATAATTCGTCTGATTGGGTAGATATCCCATTGTAATTGGGGTGTAATTCGTTCCCTTCGTGCGTTAGGGATGGGGCTGGTTCTGCCCCGCAAGCGAAAGCCGCCACGAGATAGGGAGGTGCGGTGCAGGGGGAGCAGTAGCAAAGAGGGAGTAAAGTTTTTGTGAAAAAATGTAAGGGGAGACACTGTATGAAAAAATTTCTGTTTGCGACATCCGCACTGGCCATCCTATGCGGCGCCACGCAGGCCCAGGCTGTGGTTCTAGCGGCCCACGCGGGCATCACGGCCTACAACGGCCCTGCCACCTGTATTGCCTGCCATCCGACCCAGGCCACGAACATGCTCAACAGCCTGCACATGAAATGGTCCGGCCCCACTCCTGAGCTGACCAACGCCCCCACCCAGAACCTGGGCAAGGCAGTGAAGGGAATCAACTCCTTCTGTACTTATGCCATGTCTTCGGGGAACACCTGTTTTACCTGTCATGTACGGGCCGACGGCAATGCCCCGCATGCTGCTTCAGCCAATGATGTGGATTGCCTGATGTGTCATAACGACACCTATCAGCGGAAATTCACCATGGACCCGACCAAGACCCAGACCGTGACCAATGTCCTGGGCCAGGTCAAGACCTATATCTTCGGCCTGACCGACGCCAGTGGCAATTTCTTCACCGAGCCCAACTATGCGGCTATGCCCGTCGGCACCATTATGGTTGATATCGCCAAAAACGTCCATAAGCCCACCCGGCAATCCTGCCTGCGCTGCCATGCCACAGCCGGTGGCGCGGATTGGACCAAGCGCGGCGATATCGGCTTGAATACGGCGGCCAGCGCAACCGATACCCAGGATGTGCATATGTCCCCAACCCGTGGCAATCTTACCTGTTCTGCTTGCCATGCCGTGAGCGGACACAAGATCGGCGGTCGCGGCATCGACCTGCGCGAGACCGAGACGCCTGATCCGAAGTGTACGAGTTGCCATGGTTCCGCACCGCATACCGTCACCACCAAGATGAACACACATGCCGCAGGCCAGGTTGCCTGCCAGGTCTGTCACATTCGGACCTTTGGCAAGGGCGGTGCCACCGAGATGTCCCGCGACTTCCGGATTCCGGTATGGCGTGCGAGCCAGCTTAGCGGACAGGGCGGCTTTGTCGGCGAGGAGATCACGGCCTCCAACGTGAAACCGGAATACCGTTTCTTTGACGGCACCTCGTACGTGTACAATGTCGGCGAAACCATTGCCAAAAATGCCGACGGCAGCGTCACCATGGCCAAGGCCAATGGGACGATTTTTGACGGCAAGTCCAAAATCGTGCCCATCAAAAATCACAAGGCCATCATGCCCATCTTGGCAGACGGCCGGATTGTACCGCCTGCGATCCTCTGGATGTTCATGACCGGCGATTATAACCAGGCCGTGACCAAAGGCATGACGGCTGCGGGTATGACCGGCAGCTATACCTATGTGAATGCCAACGCAGAGATGCTTGTTACCCACGGTGTTGAGCCCAAGACCATGGCGCCGAAATGTGCCGAGTGTCATGGCACCTTGACGGGTCACAACAACCTGATGCTGCCTTTCACTGCCCTTGGTTATCATGAGCTGCCGACCTCGGCAAAAGGCTGCACCATGTGTCACAGCAAGCAAACACTGAGCTGGCAAGGGGCGCACGACAAGCATCGGGACAAGTTGAAGTGCTGGGGTTGCCATAGCAAGACTCCGGTTGGCCTGAAGAGCCCGACTTCGACCCTGTGCAAAACTTGCCATAGTCTGAAGACCGCAAGCTCCCAGACGGTGCATAAGGAGCATATCCCGCAGGGGAAAGTCTGCACGACCTGCCATATCATGCCGTAAGGGCAGTACGCAGTACCGTATCTGAAAAGTAAGAAGGGGAGGTTCCCGGTTATCGGGGCCTCCCCTTCTTTTTGTTGTGGGTGAAGATGTTGTGAAAGTGACTGTGGTTGGACAGGCTCACCACGAATGGGAGAATAGTAAATTTTATTCATGGTGATGGAATCATACAGATCGTCACCCCGGCGAAGGCCGGGGTCCAGAAAAAAGGCACAGGATCGGAGTCTCGCAAGCTCGCTTACCTCCGGCTTTCGCCGGAATGACGGAATGGAGCGATTTTTGAGTTGTTGTTGCTCTTGCAATAAAAAAGCCCCGGCTTTTCAGCCAGGGCTTTTTTATGTGTTGCAGTGGTGAAAAACCTAAAAAGGCCGCATCACCCAAATGCCGCAGGGGCAGGTGTCGCTGCAAAAGCCGCAGGCGATGCACTTGTCCGGGTCTGAGACATACTGGTAGTTCTTGCCGTCCAGCTTTTGCCTGGAGATGGCCTGGGTCGGGCAGATGGTCTCGCAGAGGTGGCAGTCGCGGCAGGTGCCGCAGCTCATGCAGCGGTCCGCTTCCGCCGCCTCGGAGGTCCCGGTGCATGGCTCCGGGGTGTAATGGGCAGCGGTCAGGCTGGCCTGGGGGATGAGCTGCTGGCCGAAATCTTTCCACTCCTCGCCCTTGAATCCGGCCAGAATGGCTTCCGCCGTTTTCTTCCCAGCGCCGAGAGCGTTGGTGGCCAGGCCCGGCCGTTCCACGTCGCCGATGGCTGAGATTTTCGGATCGCTGGTAAGTCCGGCGGCATTGCATTTGATCCAGCCAGCGCCGCCCACGGTGATGACCTCGACGGTGTCGGGGAGGAATTTCAGGGCCGGGACATCGCCGATGGAGATGATCACGGTCTGGGCCGGGATGAGCTGGCCTGCCGCGTCGATGAGACCTTCGGCGGTGACCTCCTTGGTCTGCACCGGCCATTGGAAGGTGGCGCCCAACGCTTCGGCTGTCGCTTTTTCCTTGCCGAAGGCCAGGGGCTTCTGGATATCCACCAGCCTAACCTGCTGGGCTCCCAATCGGTACGCCTCGCAAGCCACATCGCAGCCCACGTTGCCTGCGCCGATGATCACCACCTGCTTGCCGACCTTCATCGGCTTGGCGCTTTTCGCGCTCTTCAGGAAGTCCAGGGCGGGGACGACCCGCTCATGGCCGGGGAAGGGAATGGTCCGCGGCTGGTGGGTGCCCACGGCCACGATGACATGGTCGTATTTTTTCTTGAGTTCGGCGAATTTTTCCTTAGTCATGGCCACACCGAAGTTGGCCTTGATGTTGGGCATGGAGAGGAAGCGTTGGATCTCCGCGTCCCAGATGGCTTTGGGCAGTCGTTCCCAGGGAATGACCTGGGCCAGTTTGCCGCCCAACTGCTGGTCGCGCTCGAAGATATGCGCCTCAACCCCAGCCTTGGCCAGTTGCCAGGCCGCGTTCATGCCGGCCGGGCCGCCACCGATGATGGCGACCTTCTTGCCCAGCGACTTGGCAGGCTTGGGAGCCTTGGCGTCGCGGGAGGCGCGGCCCAGCATCTGGACGTCGATCTTCTCGTCCACCAGCTGCCTCGAGCAGTTCTGCATGCAGAGGTTCGGGCAGACATAGCCGCAAACCGAGGCAGGCAGCGGGGTGTAATCGAGCAGCATCTTGTAGGCCTCATCCCCCTTGCCTTCGCGGAACAGACGCAACCGGTCGATGGTGGGGATGTGCACCGGACAGTAGTAGGCGCAGGGCGCGGCCTTGTCGCGGTTGGCCCAGAAGGGCTGCCGCCGCCGCAAGTCTCCGGTCTCGATCATGCCGATGGGGCTGCGGTCCAACCCTGGGGCCAGATCGCGGATGGGGTCACCGCCGCCAAAGCCCGGGTTCCAGATCTTTTGTTTGAACTCGGCCATGGGCATGGGGCCGGAGAACATCAGGGCCCGGGTCTGGGGCGGGATGGAAATCAGCATCATCCATTCCTTGCGGACGGAGAGCTTTTTGAGCAGTCTGGGGCGGCCGATCTTTTTGAGGTAGGCGGGCATCCGCTCCATGAGCCAGGCCCACTGGGCATCGTCCGGCAGCACGGCCATGACGCTCTTCTTGTCATAGGAGCCGTCGTTTTTGCCCCGGTAGAAGAGCCAGCCGCCGACCATGCCGACGCAGGGGCGGTAGCCCAGGACGTTCTTGGGGTTCTTGGCCTCGATGCCGCAGATCACCCCGATGCCGCCGCAGTTGAACTCGGCAAAGGTATCGCCCACCGAGCCCAGCACCCACAGCTCCGGGCGCTGGTGTTCGGGGTTCCACTTGGTCATGGTCAGGCCGCGGGCGCCGATGGAGCCGCCGATATAGACCTTGCCTTCGGCCATGGCGTTGCAGGCCCCGTTGGTGGCGTCGCCCTTGACGGTGATCTCCGCGCCGATGTTGAGGTAGCCCACGTCATCGGAGGCAGGTCCGTCGCAGACAATGGTGGTGCCGGGCATGCCCATGCAGCCCAACCGCTGGCCGCAGGGGCCGCTGACCTCAATCTCCACCTTCTTGCCGCCGTTTTTCAACCGGCCGCCCACATTGTGCTGGCCGTAGGTTTCCAGCTTCAAGCGGCTGGATTTGGCAAAGGCCTTCTGGACCAACTCTTCGAAGTTCTTGGAGCTGATCCGCTGGCCATTGGCATCAAGCCCTTTTACGACAATTACTTTGCTCACAGCGTGCTCCTTCCTTAACAGACGTATCTGATATTTAAACGTTCGGCTACATCCTTGTCATCGATACCCAGGGCGTCGGACATGCCGATGGGCAGGCTCTGGGAGCGGCCCAGGGGCGCCATGATCTTCTTCATCTCGGTGCGGATGGACATGAAGGTCTCGGCCACGCGTTGGGCGACCTGATCCGGGTCGAGACGGCGGTAGAGCTTGGGGTTCTGGCTGGTGATACCCTTGGGGCACAGGCCGATGTTGCAAACGTTGCAGCGATTGCTTTCCGTACCGAGACAGCCGGCTGCTGATTGCATGATGAACTTGCCCATGTGAACGCCGGATGCGCCCAGCATGATCAGGGCCATGCCGTTCTGGGTGACGTTGCCGTTCTTGCCCACCCCGCCTGCGGCAAAGATGGGGATCTCGTTCTGTTTGCCTTGGGCGCAGAGATCGAGGTAGCACTCGCGGACATTGGCGGCAATGGGATGGCCGGTGGCGTCCATGCTGATGTTGTACGCCGCGCCGGTGCCGCCATCGATGCCGTCGATCATAAGCGCGCCGGCATAGGGGTTGCGCACCAGATTGTTCAATACCGACTTGGCCGAGGTGGAGCCGGAGATTTTCGGATAGACCGGGACTCGGAAGTTCCAGGCCATGGACATGGTCTGGATCATCTTCATCACCGATTCCTCAATGGAGTACAGGGTCTGGTGTACGGGCGGGGAGGGCAGATCCACGCCCTCGGGCACCCCGCGCAGGCGGGCGATGAGCTTGCTGACCTTGAACCACATCAGCAGGCCGCCGTCGCCCGGCTTGGCGCCCTGGCCGTACTTGATCTCGATGGCCGCCGGATCGCACTGCATCTCGGGGATGGCCCGGATGATCTCGTCCCAGCCGAAATAGCCGGACGCGATCTGGAGGATGATGTATTTGAGAAACGGGCTGCGCAGAACCCAGGGCGGGCAGCCGCCCTCGCCGGTGGCCATGACCACGGGAATGCCCAGAACCTCGTTGCAGTAGGCTACGCCCTGCAAAAGACCCAGCCACATATTGGGCGAGAGCGCGCCAAAGGACATGGAGCCGATGACAAAGGGGAAGATCTCCCGTACCGGCGGAATCCATTCGCCAGCCAGCTTGCGGCGGACATATTCTTCCGGGGGCAGCACCCGACCGAGCAAGGTGTTGCAGGAAAATTCATGGCGGCCTGCATCGAGAGCCGGATCGGTGAGCATGGAGATCCGGTCGAAGATGATGCGGTCGAGCAGGCTTGCGCCCGGCGCATTGCGGCGGCCGCCGCGTTTGGCCGGTTCGCCCTGCGGGCTGTTGACAAAACGGAAGCGGTCGCGCTCGGCGTTGGCCACCGGATGGATGGCCTCGTTGGGGCAGACCATGGCGCAGGTGCCGCAGCCGATGCAGCGCTTGCCGATCTCGGTGGACTGGCGGATGCCGACAAAGGTCTTGTACGAGCTGCCCCGTTCCGTGGCGGAAAGCACCAGATGGGGCATGCGCTTGCGCATGTAGGCCAGCTTCAGGGTGCCCACCGGACATACCGCCGCGCATTGGCCGCACAGGGTGCAGCGGTCTTCGCGGTGCTCAATGATCCAAGGCAGATCGTTGGGGGTTAGGCTGCTTGGTGTATTGGCAATTGATCGAACTGAGACCATATCTGCAACTCCTGTCTGTCTGGAGGAATAATAACGGTGTGTTCCCGCATGGGCTGGAAATCCTTGGAGCGATCCCGGTCTGGGATCATGGCGTCAACCCCGCACATCTCGGAGGCAATGGCCCACTCGCCGGGCTTGCCGCCCACGGTGGCGGGGCGCATCTTCTTGGCATCCATGACCAGCATGGAGGTTTCGTCGGGCAGGGTGCCGATCACCGCGTTGGGGCCGTCGATGATCAGACGGCGGCAAGCATCCCGCAGGCCGCGGAGAAAATCGCCCTGGGGATGCACGGCCAGCTCTTCGTTTTTGAGCGGGGTGATCACGTGCTTGTAGGTTTCAAGCGGCAGCTTGAGCTGCTTGGTCACATAGTGGAGGATATGGGCGAAGACCTCGGAATCGGACTGGTAGCCGATGTAGCCGGGGTAGGCCCGACCGGTGAGCCAATCTTTGATGGGGATAAAGGCGGTGTTTTCGCCGTTGGTCATGGTGGCCACGCCCTGGATGAAGAAGGGGTGGCAGGCATAGAGGTTGATGCCGTAGTTGGTGTTCTGACGGCCCTGGGCCATGCAGATCCGGCTGGTGATCCGACCGGAGTCCAGGCCCAGCGCAATGCCGATATCCAGGGGCCAGCCAACTTCTTTGATCATGACCACATCGGGCCACAGGGAAAAGGCGGTGAGGTCGTTGCCGTGGGCCTCGCCGTCGGCACGCAGGGCCAGGCGGGTCAGCATCAGCTCGTGTTCGACCTGCTGCGTGGAGAGCTTGCTCCAGGACGCGGGCTTTTTGTACACCCGGAGGACATACTTGTGCCGGTCCTGGGCCTCGATCATCGCCTTTTTTACGTCATACTCGTGATCGTACTTGAGGGTGAATCCCCCCTTATCCATAATATGGTCGAGACGGGCCAGCGCCGCTTCGCTGTGGGCGATGCCCGAAAGGATCGGGTCTGCGGCGTTGTATTTGTAATCCGCGAACTTGAGCCCCCGCAGCAGCAGACCGAGGCCGCTGCCGTCATACCCTTCCTGCATGGCTTCCATGGCCTGCAGAACCGAGAAGGGAGAGAAAGGCTCACTTGCGGTTTTCATGGCTAACCGGCACATGTGTCACTCCTTTGCATAATAAATGATGGCTTCGTCATAAGCCAAGGCCCAGCCAGCGGCCTTGTGCTTATGGAAAAAAATATGCGCCCGTGAAGCAGGGTGAAAACTCATGATTATAGCGAGAAATTTCAACCGTACAAGGCGAATTTAGCGACTCACTGCATTACACCACAATAAATGGATTGTCAAGGGGGGAAACCGGGCCATTTTCCCTTGACAAAAAAAGACAAAAGGAATAATCAAATTCCTTCCCGGCGCTGCACGCATCGCGTGTTGTCGCTGAAACCCTGTTGTTTGAAATTCGGATTAATTTCGGCAAGTTGTGTCTAGCGATTTGTGCCGATAACCCCCGTGAAGAATGTGACATGGCATCCTTACTGACCTTCCCCAAAGGCGGCGTACATCCGCCTGCATCAAAGGGCCTGACCGAGAACCTCGCCATCGAGGTTATGCCGGTGCCCGACGAGCTTGAGATTATTCTTGGCCAGCATATCGGCGCACCCTGCACCCCCACGGTGGCGTCCAAGGATGCAGTGCAGGAAGGTCAGGTCATCGGCGAGGTGACCAAGGGGCTCGGGGTTCCCCTCCATGCCCCGGTTGCCGGGACCATCAAGGCTCTTGGCATGTCCGGCCACCCCATGCGGGTTAGCGCACCCTCCATCACCATCCAGACCAATAAAGAAGTGGTGCCCGCGCAGTATTCCCGTTGCGACTGGCAGAAACTCAGCAAGGAAGAGCTGCTGGCCAAGGTGCATGGCGCCGGGGTCATCGGTATCGGCGGCGCTGGTTTTCCTTCCCATGTTAAGCTCAATCCGCCGGCGGACAACCCGGTGGATACCCTGATCCTCAACGGTGCTGAATGCGAGCCGTACATCACCGCAGACCATCGCCAGATGTTGGAAAATGCCAAGGAGATTGTTGAGGGCGCTACCGTCATCCTCAAGATCCTCGGCATCAAGCAGTGCTTTATCGGCATCGAGAACAACAAGCCCGACGCCATCAAGACCATGACCGAGGCGGCGGCTGCGGCGTCTACCCCGGAATACACCGTTGTCGTTCAGCCCTTGCAGGTTAAGTATCCGCAGGGGTCGGAAAAACAGCTCATCCAGTCCATCACCGGGCGCAAGGTTCCCGGTTTTGCCCTGCCCTCTGCCGTGGGCGTGGTGGTGCATAATGTGAGCACCGCCAGGGCCATATACGATGCGGTGGTGCTGTCCAAGCCCCTGTACGAAAAGGTGATGACCATCTCCGGCAAGGGGATCAAGCGGCCCGCCAACCTGCTGGTCAAGGTGGGCACTAAGGTCAGTGACATCGTCGAATACCTGGGCGGGGTAACGCCTGAGCTTTCTAAAATCGTCATGGGCGGGCCGATGATGGGCTTTGCTGTTTCCAGCCTGGACATCCCGGTGACCAAGACCACCTCGTCGGTGTTGTTTCTCGCCGAGGACGAAATCGACACCACCCCCCATTCCCAGTGCATCCGCTGCGGCTGGTGCCTGGAGGCCTGTCCCATGGGGTTAGAGCCCAAGGAGATCGCTCTCTATGTGGAGGCAGGACGGCCGCAGGATACCGGGCAGTTCGGGGTGTTCGAGTGCTTCGAATGCGGCTGCTGCGCTTATGTTTGCCCGGCAAAACGGCCCTTGGTCCAGTTCGTCCGGCTGGCCAAGATGAAGGCCAAGCGTTGATTTTTTAGAATGTAATCGAAGGAGAACGGCCATTAACGAGCACGCTTCAGATACCCAGCTGCCCAGCACGCCACAGGGGTTGTGGAAGGTTTCCGTTTCCCCCCATGTGAAGAGCGGCGAGTCGGTTGAAAAAATCATGTGGACCGTGGTGGCCTGCCTGGTGCCGCCCCTGGTTCTTTCCGTATTCATCTTCGGCATCCAAACCCTGATCATCACCGCGGTCAGCGTGGCGAGTTGCGTGGCGGTTGAGGCCGCAACCCAGAAGGCCCTGGGCCGCCGGGTCACCATCGGCGACGGCAGCGCGGTGATCACCGGCATGCTCATCGCCTTTGTCATCCCGCCTGGAGTGTCGCCGCTGCTGCCGGTGCTGGGCGCGGTCATGGCCATTGCCATCGGCAAGCATCTGCTGGGCGGGATCGGCTACAACATCTTCAACCCGGCCCTGTTGGCCCGGGCCTTTCTCCTTGCGACCTTCCCGGTGGCCATGACCTCGGCTTGGCTGCCGCCGCTCTCCGACATGGCGATTTTTTCCTATCTGGGCACCCCTATCGACGCCATTGCCACGGCCACTCCGCTGGCAGTGCTCAAGACCCAGGGGCTTGGAGCCTTTACCGATCAATTCGGCGTGGGGGCCAATCTCTACACCAATTTCTTCCTCGGCTGGCGGCCCGGTTCCATCGGCGAAACCTCCGGTCTGCTCATCGTGTTGGGCGGGTTGTATCTGCTCTATCGCGGTTATATCACCTGGCATATCCCGGTGACGGTGCTCGGCACCATCGCCCTGCTTTCCTGGGGTTTTGGCGGCGAGACCTTGTTTAGCGGCGATCCGCTGCTGGCCGTGCTTTCCGGCGGCGCCTTGCTCGGGGCCTTTTTCATGGCCAACGACTATGTCACCTGTCCGACCAACAAGACCTCCCAGCTTATTTACGGAGTCGGGGTGGGGGCGCTCACCGTGCTGATCCGTCTCAAAGGCGGCTACCCCGAGGGAATTTGCTATGCCATTCTGCTCATGAATCCGGTGAGCCCGGTGCTGGACGGATTTTTTAAGCCCAAGCGTTTTGCGCCTCTCCAGGGAGGTGCGAAATGAAGGACATCCTTACCATTATCTTCCGGCTGACCGTGGCCTGCCTGCTGGCCGGTCTGGTCATGGGCGTGGCCTTTATCGCCACCAACAAGGCGAAAAAACACAATATCCATGTCAATGAGCAGAAGGTCATGCTCAGCCTCCTGGGCTACTCGGCAAAGAACCCGGCCCCGGAGACCGTGGCCATGCATGAGGTGTATCGCTATCTGGTCGGCGAAGGCGAGGATCTGGCCATGGGCTATCTCCTGCCCCTGCGGGACGGGTCGTTTTCTTTTCTGACCATTGATCTGGCAGGCACCTTCGTGGCCCAGGCCCCCGTGGCTATTACGGCGGAAAAGGTAGCCGAGGCGGAAGAGCGCACCTCGGCGATTGGCGCTGCCATCGGCGCGGGCAAGGCCATCCGCTACGCTGACCAAACCATCGTGGTCACCAACAACGGCAAGAGAACAGCCTATCTGCTGCCCGGCAGGTTTCCCGGTTTTAAAACCTTCATCAGCGCCATCCTGGCCCTGGACCCGAATTTTTCCATCTTGGGTCTTGAGATCATGGAGCATGAGGAAGACCCTGGTCTGGGGGGAGAAATCGTTCAGAATTATTTCAAGAAACAGTTCAAGGGCAAGCCGCTTGAAACGGTGAAAAAGCTGGAGGTCGTGAAAACACCCCTGCCGGAGGAGTACCGCAAGGCCTTGGAGGCAGACAAGAGCGGTCTCGGCGCAGAAGAGGTGGCCGGCATCCAAGGGCAGTACAAGGATAACGATATCTATGCCCTCACCGGGGCGACCATTTCAAGCCGCTCGGTGACCAACGGGGTCAAGGCGATGGTGAAGAAATTCGCTTACCGGTTGGCGATCTTGGACCGGGTTTTGGTCGAACAGCATATCGCGACGTCTTTTTAGGAGAATGTGACAGTGGCGACAGACAAAACAAACCTACAATTGGTGGTCAACGGAATCTTAAACGAGAACCCCATCTTTCGGCTCGTGCTTTCCATGTGCCCGGCGGTGGGTATCAGCACCACAGTGATGAACGGCTTCATGCTGGGAATCGCCGTGCTCTTTGTTCAGGTCTGTTCGAGCTGCACCATCTCCCTGTTCAAGAATGTCATCCATCCCCGGATTCGGATACCAACCTACACCCTGACCATCGCCACCTGGGTAACGGTGATCGACATGGTCCTGGCTGCTTACCTGCCCGAAGCCTATGCCAAGATGGGTATCTTCATCAAGCTCATCGTCGCCTTTGCCATCATCACCATGCGCTTGGAGATGTTTGCTTCCAAGGAGAGCGTCAACGCCTCGTTCTGGGACGGCATCGGCATGGGGCTGGGCTTCATGTTGGGCATGATGGCCCTGGGCTTTGTCCGGGAACTGCTGGGCATGGGCACCCTTCTGGGCTATGACGTGCTGGGCTTCAAGCCGATGCTCTTTTTCGTGCTGCCCCTGGCCGGTTTCTTCTGCGTTGGCCTGATGATGGCCTTTTTCAACTATATCGAGATCGTCTACAAACGAGCCAAGCGGGCCTGAACCATGACTACGCATACTATCAGACGGATACTGCTTTCCCTCGTTCTGCTCCTTGGACTGCCGGTTTTGGCGCAGGCCCAGGAGCTGATTGCCGGAAAGTCCTTTGGTAAGGCCACAAACGAAATCGTTGTCACCTTTGCCGGGGCCGTGGATCGGGCTGCAGTCGAGAACCCGGCAAACTATCGGGTCTACGAGGAGCAGGACCCGGACATCAAGCTGAGTCTGGAAAGCGTGGTCCTGGCCGAGGATGAGAAAACAGCCACCCTGACCTTCAAGGAGCCGCTCAACGCCAGGCTGCCCCATGTGGTCTCTGTCAGCGGCCTTGCCGAAAGCGGGGCGGCGGCGACCTTTAAGGTGATGAAGCCCTATCTCGGCTATCTGCTTTCCATCCTGGTCGGGTCGCTGTTGATCAATAACTTTGTCTTCACCAAGTACCTGGGGCTCTGCGTCTTTTTCGGCACCTCCAAGCGCAAGGACACGGCCAAGGGCATGGGACTTACCTTCACCATGGTCATGGTGGTCAGCGCCATCATGAGCTGGTTTTTTTATCAGTTTATCCTCAAGCCCGATGGCCTGAACTTTTTGCAGATCGTGGTTT
>JAPLJG010000049.1:952-15445 GCA_026388735.1 Deltaproteobacteria bacterium | reverse complement strand
TTGCCGGCAATATCCTGGACCTTCTCCTCACCAATGCCGATATTGCTAGTCGGGAGCGAATTCCAGTGTGCCAGGATACCGGCACCGGCATTCTCTTCCTTGAACTCGGCCAGGAGATCCACATTCGTGGCGATTTGAATGAGGCGTTGCAGGAGGGGGTGCGGCTTGGCTACGCGGAAGGTTATCTGCGCAAATCGGTCTGCGATCCCCTGACCCGCAAGAATACCGGGACCAACACCCCTGCCGTCATCCATCTGGAGATGGTTGCGGGCGACCGCCTCACCATCCGCTTTCTCCCCAAGGGCTGCGGCAGTGAAAACATGAGCAGTCTGGTCATGCTGCCGCCTTCCGCCGGAACCGAAGGGGTGGTACGTCATGTGATTGACCGGGTGCTGGCCGCAGGCTCGAATCCTTGTCCGCCGATAATTGTCGGGGTTGGGTTGGGCGGTTCTTTTGAAAAGGCGGCCCTGCTGGCCAAAAAAGCGCTGTTGCGTCCGGTTGTGGAGAAAAGTGAGCGAGCTGACGTGGCTGCGCTTGAAGAGCGGCTGCTGCGGGAGATCAATGCCCAGGGCCAGGGGGTGCATGGCTTTGGCGGGATCACCACGGCCCTGGCCGTGCATCTGGAAACCTTTCCCTGCCATATCGCCAGTCTGCCGGTGGCCATCAATATCCAGTGCCATGCCCATCGGCATAAGGAAATCGTAATTTAGAAGTTAAATGGTTGAGGACTGTTCGGATTATGTCGTTACTGCGCAGTGAACCAGCTTTTTTTGACAATCTGCCAGAGGTGCGGCTGCCTTTTTCCCTGGAGGCTCTGGCCTCGCTCAAGGCCGGTGAGCTGGTAAGCCTGAGTGGAATCCTGTACACAGGCCGGGATCAGACCCATCGCCGACTCTGCGCCCTGTTGGATGAGGGGAAGGATCTGCCGGTTGATTTGGCGGGTCAGCTGCTCTACTATGTCGGACCGAGTCCGGCTCGGCCCGGTCGGGTAATCGGCGCGGCAGGTCCCACCACCAGCTACCGGATGGATAGTTACACTCCGCGTCTGCTTGCCTTGGGGCTTGCGGCGACCATGGGCAAGGGGGCGCGTTCTGCCGAGGTGCGTCAGGCGATGCTGGCGCATGGCGCGGTCTACCTTGCTGCCATTGGTGGGGCCGGGGCGTTTTTGTCCAAATGTATCAAGAAATCCGAGCTGGTCGCTTTTGGTGATGCCGGGCCAGAGGCTCTGTTTCGGTTTGAGGTGGAAAACTTTCCGGCCGTGGTGATCAACGATCTTGCCGGTCGTGACTACTACGAGCTGGTTGCCGCAGCACAAAAAAAAGGAGAGGGCTGAGCCTCTCCTTTTGTATCGATCAATGGTCAGCCATCAAGGCTGAGTCTCTGTCCTGTGTCGTTACTTCTTGCCGAAAACGTTCAATCCCTTGAGCAACGTGAGCGCAGTGTTCAATTGCTGGTCCTTGCTCATATCCTCGGGGTCCAACTTTTCTTTGCTCGTCAGGGTCTTTGTCTTTGCTTTGGACTTCTCTTCGGGCTTTGGCTTTTCCTCTTTTTGCGTCACGTCTTCTTTTAAGCCGTTGCCGATGTGATGCTTCAGATCTTTTTCCCGCAGGTATTTCGGTTTTTTGTCCTGTTCATCTTCTTTGTCATCGGCTTCGACTGACATGGTCGTGGGAGAGGGGACGATGATGTCCGGGGTAATGCCCGTTGCCTGGATCGAGCGACCGCTGGGGGTGTAATATCTGGCCGTGGTCAGCCTGAGGCCTGCCCCGCTGTCCATGGGGATAATGGTCTGTACCGAGCCCTTGCCGAAGGTCTGGGCGCCGATGATCACCGCTTTTTTGTGATCCTGCAGGGCACCGGCTACGATCTCCGAGGCGCTGGCACTGCCTTCGTTCACCAGCACCACCAGAGGAAAGGTGTACTTGGGGTTGTTGTCGCGGGCGTAGAACACGGAGTTCTGCTCCTTGATCCGGCCCTTGGTGGAGACAATCACACCCTCGTCGATGAAGATATCGGCAATCTTTACGGACTGGTCGAGAAGTCCGCCCGGGTTATTGCGAAGATCCACGATGAGCCCTTTTATCTTTCCTTGCTTTTCCAGGTCGGCGAATGCTTTTTTAAAATCAGCCGTGGTCTGCGCCTGGAAGTTGATGATGCGGATGTAGGGATATCCCGGCTCCAGCAGTTTCGATTTGACGCTGTGGATGGGGATAATGTCGCGAATCAGGGTGATTTCCTTAATGTCGGGCCAGCCCTTGCGATGGATGGAGATGGTCACTTCCGAGCCTTTCGGACCCCGCAGTCGTTTTACCGCCTCCATGAGACTCATGTCCTGGGTCTGTTCCTCGCCGATCTTGACGATTTTATCGCCGGCCTTGAGCCCTTTGGAAAAGGCCGGGGTTCCTTCGATGGGGGAAACAACCGTGAGGATATTGTCTTTCATGGTTATTTCTATGCCGATGCCGGTGAAGCTTCCCTGGGTTTCGACCTGCAATTCCTTGAAATCATCGGGTTTCATATAGGAAGAGTGGGGGTCCAGGGTGTTGAGCATGCCCTTGATCGCCCCTTCAATGGCCTTCTGGCTGTCCACCTCTTCGACATAGTTTTCCTGGACCAGATTGAGCACGTTGGAAAAGGCCTCAAGACTTTCGTAGGTGTCCTGGGTTGTCGCAGTGACTAATGAGTAATTCCAGGCCAGCAACGAACCGGCGGCTACACAGAGGGAGACAGCGATAATTTTTATAACCGACCGTTTTGTCGTACTTTTCATGGGTGGTCCTTAACCGGAAAATTTCAAAAGAGGTTTGATTGTTATCTGTGTGGAGACAATAACCTTTAGTTTAGCATGTTTCGTGCCGGGAAACAATGATTTATCCGTGCTGGCAAGGGGTAGATCAGCGGGGCGCCTTTGTTGGGGTCGCCCTGATGGTGAGCTTGGCGTTGTTCACCCATTGCAGGGGATTTTCCGGCGTTGTTCCATGGCGGATCTCAAAATGGAGGCCCTCTCCCAGCAACCCTTCCTGGTCGCTCATTATGCCAACCACCTCGCCCTTGGCAACCGTATCGCCTTCCTCTTTGTAAAATTTCGCCGCTCGGGAGACAAGGCTGAGATATTGTTGGCCATGGTCAATGATGAGCAGGTTGCCGTAGCCGCGTAGGAATTTGGCGTAGATTACCTTACCCTCGTAGATGGCGGTGATTTCCGTGCCCGGCGCTGTCTTGATGTCAATGCCGTTGGCAAAGGTGGCAATGCCGAATTTTTCTTGGACGCTCTTGCCGAACAGGGTTGTAACCGTACCCGGCGCCGGCGGAGTGAGGCGACCTTTCTGGGCGGCAAAGCCGAGATTGTCCGGGCGGGATTTTTGGGTGGTGGCCGATCGGGTCTCTTTTGGGCGTGCTTCCTTCTGGCGGGCTTTGGCCGCTTCGGTTTTGAGCTGCTCAAGGGTGTTGGTCAGCCTGTCTGCCGCGCCTTCGAGTTCTTCCAACGCCATCTGGTACAGTTTCTTCTCGGTTTTCACCTTTTGCAGCAGGTGCATCCTTTCCTCGCGGGTGGAGGCCAGCTGCTCTTCCTGTCCCTTGACCTTGGTGATGGTTTCAACCAGGGCCTGCTTTTCCTGGTGAAGGCTGATTTGTGTTTTCTCAAGTGTTGCCACTTTTTCCCGGTATTCTCGGATAACGTCCTGGTCTCGCTTGAGCAGGGCATCGAAATACTCGCGAAAGGCAAGAAGATCGGGCAGCTCACTGGTGGAAAAGATAACATTCATCACGCCGATATCTCCCATCCGGTAAAAGGAATTGAGCCGTTTTTTGATATGGCGCTTTGCCTGTTCCTTGGCCTCTTTTGCCTGGGCGGCCTCATCCTGCTTGGCCGCCATGAGCTGTTCGTGTTTGCTCAAGTCCTTCTTGAGACGGGTGAGCTTGTCGCCTTCATTCTGGATATGCTCGATAATCTTGGCGTCCACGGGGATGGTTTCCGCGGCCAGGCAAAGACGTTGGCCGAGGCAGATGGCCAGGGTCAGAGTCAACACGCAGACAGGCAGGTATGGGCGGCGAAAAATGGAAATCATGGGTCAGATGCGGATAAATCTGCGGATTGAGAAAAGGCTGCCGACCGTGCACAGAACGATGCTGGCCAGCAGGATTGCGCCCGTAAGTTCCGGTGGGAAGAAGGTGAAATCAAAAAGTCTTAAAAACCCTGGGCCGCTGAATCGGCTGGCAATATACTGATAGAGGAAGTACAGCGCGGCAAGGCCCAGGCTTGAGCCAAGAAACCCCTGCATCATGCCTTCGAGCAGAAGGGGCAGGCGAATATAGGCGCTGGTGGCGCCAAGCAGCCTGAGAATTTCAAGCTCGCCCTGTCTGGAAAGCACGGTAAGGCGGAGGGTGTAGGAAACGATAAAGGTCATGCTGATGATGAGCAGGCTCCCGCTTAACAGAACCACGACCCGGAGAAGATTGGTGAAGTAGCCGAAGCGACGGAGCCAGTCGCTACCGGACTGGACCTTGGCCGCGTGGGGCAAGGTCAGGAGGAATTCGGAAAACTGGCTGATCTTGGTGAGATCATTGAGGTTTTTTAGGGGGTACACCTCAATGGAGGGCGGGAGAAAGTCGGGGCCCAGGTCGTTTAAAATATCCTTTTCCTTGTCCAGTTGGGCGCTGAGTCGAGCAAAGGCCTCGGACCGGGAGACAAAAACGATTTTTTCCACCGGTCCGAAATCACGGATCTTTTTTTCGAGTCCTGGGCGCATCTGCGCCGTAACCTCCTGATCCAGATAGACAATGAGGCGGATATCGTCGCCCAGTCGGGCGCTGGCCCTGAGCATGTTGGTGTAGATGAGAAAGAAAAAGGCAAAGAGAAGCACGGAGAGGGTCACGGTCAGCAGGGGCATGGCCGGTGTTCCCCAGGTTTGCCTGAGGTTTTTTCCGGTTTGGCGTAAGATATAGGCCAGAAACTGCATCGTCTGGTGCTCCTTGAAAAAGAAAACGGTTTTGTAACTGTCCAGCAGCACCGCATCTGCTTTGTCATCGGCCGATTCGCATACTGGAGTATAGCGAATCGGCCTCTTTCGCGCATCTGCGACACTGCTGAACAGTTACGGTTCGGGGGGAATCCTTATTCCCCGGCCCCGAGCCGGATAGCTACGCGGTTTCGCCCGAAACGCTTGGGGGCTTAGCGGCGGCTACGCTTCAAAAAGTTCGATCTGACGCGGCGAGCGGTTGGGATGGGCGGAAAGCTGCCCGTTATTCAGCGTCATAACCCGGTGCTCCGTTTCCGCGTAAATCGACGGATCATGGGTGGCGACCACGATGGTCGAGCCATTTTTTTCATTGAGGTGCCGGAAGAGATTGATGACCAGCTCTGTTGCCGCCGGGTCAAGGTTGCCGGTTGGCTCATCGGCCAGCAGCAGGCTCGGCCCATTGGCGGCGGCCCGCGCCAGGGCCACCCGTTGCTGTTCTCCGCGGGAGAGTTCGCCAGCTCGCTTGTCCCGTTTGTCGGAGAGGTTGAGCAGGGCCAGCAGTTCCTCGACCCTCGCCCGAATGACCTTGGTGCTTGCGTAAGTCACCTCCATGGCCATGGCAATGTTCTGGAGCACGGTTTGTTTGTCCAGCAGTCTGAAATCCTGGTAGGCAACGCCGATTTTTTGACGCATGCGCTGGACGCCTGCCGTACTGATGTGGGAAAGATCGCGACCGGCCACCTCGATGAGGCCGCGGGTGGGCGTTTCAAGGCGGCAGATCAGTTTGATCAGGGTTGTTTTGCCCGCCCCGCTCATGCCGGTGAGAAAAAGAATCTCCCCCTTGTAAATCCGCAGGGAAACGTCTTCTACGGCAACAACATCGGGCGGATAGATTTTGGTGACGTTTACCAACTCAACCAGGGGTTTGTCCGTGCTTGCGTCTCTCGGCATGTGAAAACCTTTTTCAGTCGGACGGAGGCAATGCCCTCCGGATGGCAGCCAAGCCACACTTATACATAACATTTTAATAATTATTGATAAAATATAGCATGTGAAAAAAAATTGACACTTTTTTTGTGAATAATGCATACAAAAGAACATAAGCTGTGAAATTTATTAAAAGAAAACAAGAAATTCATGATGGTGGTATGACGCACAATCCCCTGCTCCTTCTGCTTCTTGATTCTTCCGGTCGTTCTTCCGAGCTTGTCAAAGCTCTGCAGAAAAAAGACCTGGCCCTGGCTGTGGTCCGTTCCGAGGCGGAAGCCCGGCGGTGGCTCGACGAAAACCAGTGTCAGGCGATCCTTCTCGCGGTGTCCTCGCTTCAACCCCATGGCTCTTTCCTGAGTGATCTCCAAGATGTTGCTTCTTCGGTGGCGATTATCGTGGCGGCAAGCGAACCGTCGGTCAAGGATGCGGTTGTCGCCTTGCAGGCCGGGGCGATCGATTACCTCGAGGCGCCGGTGAGCGAAAGTCGCCTTGATGCGGCTCTCGACAAGGCCGGGGTGAGCCGACGGATTGCTTCGCCGGACCCGGTTCCGGTAAAGGCGGGGAAAGGGTGCTCCGCCATCATCGGCAACAGCAGCGCCATGCGGCAGGTGTTTTCTCTGATCAAAAAAGTCTGTGATGCCGAGACCACCGTGTTGGTAAGGGGTGAATCCGGCACCGGCAAAGAGCTTATCGCCCAGGCTCTCCATTACGAAGGAGTTCGCGGTGCCGGGCCTTTTGTGCCGGTGAATTGCGGGGCAATCCCTGGCGAGCTGCTGGAAAGCGAGTTGTTCGGCCATGAAAAAGGGGCGTTTACCCACGCGATTCGGACTCGGCTGGGCCGTTTTGAACTGGCCAACGGGGGCACCGTTTTTCTGGATGAGATTTCTGAAATGAGTCCCATGCTCCAGGTAAAACTGTTGCGGGTTCTCCAGGAAAAAGAATTTGAACGGATCGGCGGCACCAAAACCATCAGTTCTGATTTTCGCGTAATTGCTGCGACCAACAGGGATCTTGAGCAGGAGGTCCAGGCCGGGCGTTTCCGGGAAGATCTCTATTACCGCCTCAATGTTATTCCCATCGAGGCGCCGCCCCTGCGAGAGCGGCTTCAGGATATCCCTCTGCTGGTCGAGCATTTCGTGACCAGGTTCAACCGGCTCCGGAAGAAAAAAATCAAGGGGGTGGCGGACGAGGTCATGGTCAGGTTCGCGCACTATGCCTGGCCCGGTAATGTGCGGGAGCTGGAAAACATGCTGGAACGTATGGTGATTCTTGCAGGCAGCGATGTGCTTTCCATGGCTGATCTTCCGGAGCGCTTGCTGGAGGCGGGAACCGTGCCGGTCGAGCGGTTTGAGGAACTTCCTGTGCAGGGGTTTTTCCTCAATGAGGTGCTGGCTGATTTTGAAAAGCGCTTGATCCTGCAAGCCCTTGAACAGACAGACTGGGTCAAGAACAGGGCCGCCAAGCTTTTGAATGTGAACCGGACCACCCTGATTGAGAAGATGAAACGATTCAAGTTGGCTTCCTCTTCTGCCGAGGCGTAGAAAAAGGGTGCGCCCCTTCTGTCTGGTGCGTGGCCTGGTAATCAGCAGACACGCTCGACCCGGACTTCTGTGAAAGAAATCATGAAAAATATCCATTTATCCCATGCTCTTCGTGTCCTGCCGCTCTGTATTCTTTTCGGCTTTGGCCTTTTCGTGGGAGGATTTGCGCCGAAACAGAGCTGGGCCAAGGAAGCCGCGCCGCCTTCAGCCAAGGCGGAGAAGGCAATGCCAGTGGAGATTCCGGCCGATGTTTGGCAGGAGGCGGTGGAGGCGGCAAAGGCTGGGGATCTGGCAAAGGCCTCCGCCGCGTATCAGCGGTACTACGAAAAATTCCGCGAGACGGAGCAGGCGGAAGAGGCGCTCTGGCAGGCAGCCCAAAGCATGAAGCAGCTGACAATAAAGAGCGCAACTCCGGAATGGGACAAGGTTCGCGACATTTTCCGCAGGTATGGCGCTGATTTTCCAAAGGCCAAAAGAGCGGCCGAGGCATATTACGAGGTCGGCTACGCCCATTACCGCATGCGCTTCTACCGCGAAGCGCTCATCTATTTCAAGCTTTTCCTCACCCGCTATCCCGATTCCCCCTTGTTGGATCAGGCGCGACTTGCGCAGGCAGACACCCTTTTTGCCGTGGGCAAGGTGGCTGAAGCGCTGGAGATTTATAAAAAGGTTTCTGAGTCCGGCAATGAGGAGATCAAGGCCAAAGCTATGATGGGCCTGGGTGAGATGATGGCTGCCAGCAAGGATCCGGTCGGAGCCTTGAAAACCTTTGCCGCGCTTTTTGAAAAATATCCAGACTACCACTACCGGGATCCGCAGTTGCTGCGCAAGCTCGGCTATGTCTATCTGCGGGTGGGTAGGGAGGAGGATGCCCGGAATTCTCTGTTTCATTATCTGAATCTGGCCGAGAACCCTGCCGACCGGGGGGAGATTCTTTTTGAGCTGGGCGAGAGTTATCTGCGGGGGGGGGATGGACGTACGGCCATGAAGCTCTATGAACGAGTGCTCGAAGATGGCACCCGTGAGGATCGGATCGCTGTTCTGGCAAAGTTCCGGCGGGCTGAGTATATGGATAATCCGGAACGGAGAACGGCCAAGGGGCAGCCAGCTCCTGACCTGACCGACCCGGAGGGCGATAAGCCTTTCCTCGCCGTGGTTGAGGCGTTTCCTGGCGAGCCTATCGCCCAGGACGCCCGGCGCGCATTGTTTCTTCGCTATCAGGCCCGCAATAACGCCGAGTCTGCCGCTGATATTGGCGGGAGCTATCTGCACCACGACAAGCCGGGACTCAATCCCGGAAAAAAGGAAAATTTTTCCGGTAAGATACTGCTCTATCTCGGGGAAGGGTTTCTGGCCCGGAAAGAATACGAGAAGCTCTATCAATTGTATGTTGCTGAATACCGGCAAGTCAGCACCTTGGACAATGGGCGTTTTCTCTATCTGGTTGGGCAGGCGCTCGAAGCGTTGTCCTTGCTTGACCAGGCCTCCACCGTCTATTTTCGAGCCCAGGGTCTGCCCTTGGCAGATGAAGACAAAGCCGATCTCTATAGCCGGAGGGCCGAGGTCTATCTGCTCCAGAAAAATATGGCCGCCGCCGAGAGGCTGCTCCGCTATGCCCAGGAGATATATAAAGATAGCGAATATCTTGGGGAATTTCTTTACCTGACCGGCAAGCTCAATGAGGCCCAAGGGAAAAAAAACGAGGCTCTTTGTTGGTATGCCAAGGCCACGGCTGCTGCTCCTGTTCCGGCAAAAATAAAGGTCTATGTGGAAGCGCGTCTGCGGATGCTGGTCACCCTTGGGTTGTATCCCGAGGGGGTTGAGGTTCTTTCTCGGTCTCGGCAGAATAAATGGCTGGGGCCGGAGGCCTTGCAAGGCTGGTACCGAGAGTTCGGCGACGGTTTGGCCGGACAGGGCGCTCAGTCGGCCATTGACGCTTATTTGGCCGGAGTCGACGGGGAGATGCCCAAGGACAGCAAGGCTGCCCAGCAGATCCATCTCCAGTTGGGTGATCTGTTCCGCAAGGCCGGGGAGATGGAGAAGGGCCGCGGGCATCTTCAGAAGGCGCAGGCTGGGCCGGACGAGCTGCTCAAGAAAAAGGCGAAAACTATTCTGAATCAGATTGAAATTGATTTGGGATACGTTGTCCAGGCCGGGTTATCTGATGGCGCAAGTGAGCTTTGACACCCCTGAGCATCTGCAGGAATTCTTTTTTGCCATGATCGAAAGTCTGCCGGGCGGGATTCTGCTTGCCGACCGGCAGGGCAACTTGCTGGCGGTGAATCAGAGGGCCACTCAGCTTCTCGGTCTTGGCGGGGCTTCCCTCCAGAATAAAACCTGCTGGGGATTGCTCTCCCAAAAGTTCGGCCTGACCCATGAGCTTGCGGCCTTACGTCTATCCGGGGGCCGCTTGCTCTGTGAGGTGCAGGCATCGAACGGCGGGGCGGAAAAACGCTGTATCCTCATCAGTCGTAACGATTTGCAAAGTCCATTCCTGCATGTGGCCGGTTTTTTCCTCTCTTTGGAGGATGTGACCTTTCCGGCTCTGATGGAGATGCATCTCGATCGGAGCAAACGTTTTGCCGCGATGCAGGAGATGGCCGAGGCCATGAGCCAGGAATTGAAGAATCCGCTGGGCAGTCTTGAGCTGTACGCCTCGATTCTCAAGCGGGAGCTGGCGGCTGATCCAGACAATGAGCGGGTGGCAGCCCGGATGCTGGGGGCGGTGCGAACCATGCATCATTTGCTGGATAATTTTGTGACCTTTTCCGGGGTTCTGCACCCGCAGATGCAGGAGTTGGATATGGTCGCGGTGCTCAAAAAAAGCATGGAAACTCTCCGTGAAATGGCCGGCGAGCATGGTATACTCATGGAAAGCCGGATTGAGGCGGATCAGGCATATCTATTGGGTGACCAGGCCCTGCTGGGGCAGCTCCTGCTCAATCTCGGCTTGAACGCCATGGAGAGCATGCCGAAGGGTGGAACGTTTTCCTTGGGCTTGCGTACCCTGCCACCGGACCGTGAGCATGGCGCCTTGGTGGAGATCAGGGTGCAGGACTTCGGGGCGGGGATTGCCCCGGAAAACCTACAGAAAATTTTTGATCCGTTTTTCTCGACTAAGGGCAGGAATCGCGGGCTGGGTCTGGCCATCAGCCATGCTATTGCCGAGGCGCATCACGGATTGATCGAGGTAGAGAGCGAATCGGGTAGGGGCGCCACCTTCAGGGTGCTGCTGCCATCAGAGTCCGGGGCGGCAGCAGAAATCAGTCGGGGAAAAGATGTCTGAACAGACCCATAAGATACTGATTGTGGACGATGAGCAGAACATGCGTGTTGCCCTTTTTGAGGCGCTGAGCCGCAATGGCCACGAAGTCGCGGTTGCGGAAAATGGCGGAATGGCTCTGGAGATGATCGCCAGGCAGCCGCCTGAGTTGGTGATTACCGATATAAAGATGCCGGGCATGGATGGCCTTGAGCTTTTGCGGCAGGTAAAGGCGCTGCGTCCAGACCTGCCGGTGGTGATCATGACCGGTTTCGCCACGGTGGATACAGCGGTGGAGGCCATGAAGCAGGGGGCCTTTGATTATCTCTTAAAGCCGTTTCCGGTGGAGGTTATCGAGGAGACGGTGGCCAGGGTTTTTGCCCTGGCACGCAGGTTGCCGCAACTGGCCGACCGGCCAGGACCGCAGAAAGCCGGGGAAGCGCCTGCCCTTGAAAAACCGATCATCGGTCAGAACCCCAAACTGTTGCAACTCATGGACCGGGCCAGAAGCGTGGCCTCCAGTAAGGCAACCGTGCTCATCCTCGGTGAATCCGGCACGGGCAAGGAGGTCTTTGCCCGCTTTATCCATCTGGAGAGTGGGCGAAAAAACGGGCCGTTCGTGGCCTTGAACTGCGCCGCTTTGCCGGAAGGGCTCCTGGAAAGCGAGCTGTTCGGCCATGAGAAGGGGGCTTTTACCGGGGCCATTGTCACCAAGAAAGGGAAATTCGAGCTGGCTGACGGCGGCACTCTGCTGTTGGATGAGATCGGGGAGCTCCCCCTGCACCTCCAGGCCAAACTCCTGCGGGTGCTCCAGGAGGAAGAGGTCGATCGGTTGGGGGGCAGAGCCCCTTTTAAGATCGATGTGCATGTGCTGGCCACCACCAATCGTGATCTGGAACAGGCGGTGAAGGACGGTACGTTTCGGCAGGATCTGTATTATCGCTTGAACGTCATCCCCCTGAAACTGCCTCCCCTGCGCGAACGCCGGGAGGATGTCGGGGCGCTGGTGGACTTTTTCATTTTGAAGTACGCGGCTCAATATGGCAAGCCGGTGAAAAAGCCTTCCGCCGCCGTCTGGGCCAGGTTTGCCGACTATGGCTGGCCAGGCAATGTGCGGGAGATGGAGAACCTGATTGAGCGGGCCATGCTCCTTTCTCGGGGCCATGAGCTTGATCTGTGGGATTTCTGGGATGATGTCGAGCCGCCGACCAGAATCGAATCCGCAGTGGCTGTTGTTTCCCCGGTAACCGGCCATTCCGCAGTGGCGGCGGCCAACACCTCCGCTGCCATGGATGTCGGGATGCAGACCTTGCGGGAGGTGGAGCGTCAAATGATCTTACAGGCCTTGCAGGCAAACGACAATAATCGGACACATGCGGCCGAGATTCTCGGGATCAGTGTCCGCACCTTGCGTAATAAACTGCATGAGTATCGTTCCCAGGGCATGATCGATTAAAGCCTCATGCTTTGGCCGGTGGTGGTCGCTGTTGTGGTGTCTGTGATTTTTTTATTGTTGTATTTCAATGTGTTGCGTTGTTTTACCCCGCCCAATATCGTGTCTTTCTTTCGGTCGTATCCTTTCTGTAATTCCTTTCCCTTTGTGAAAACGCCATTTTTTTCGATGTTCCCCCCCCTGTTGGGGAAAATTTATTGGGCGGTGGCACTTTTTTTGCAGAACAATCTGGCAAGCTGTTTGATCCACAAAAGGAGAATGCTATGCCCATAAATAAATTGTTCGACGTCAATATCGAAACCATGCGTCAGGCGCTTACCTTGCGCCAGGAGCGGCAGGGGCTGATCCAATCCAACGTCGCAAACCTTGAAACTCCGGGTTATACGGGGCAGGATTTTAATTTTGCCAAGGTCATGCAGAGTGTGATGAACGGCCAAGGGGAGTTGGCCAGAACCGACAAAGGGCACATGCAGCTTGATGCCATGGAAGCCAGCAAAACCAGGGAGTTTGCCAGCGAGAAACGGCCGGTGGACCTGGATCAGGAGATGGTCAAGATGGCTGAAAATCAGCTGATGTTTCAGGTGATAGCCAAGACCATCGGGAAAAAATTCGATTCACTGCGCTATGCCATTGACGAGGGAGGCAAATAATAAATGGATACTTTAACAGCTATGCAGATCAGCGGCTCCGCGCTCAAGGCGGAGAGGGCTAGGCTCAACATCGCGGCCATGAACCTGGCCAACGCCAACACCACCCGGACCATCGAGGGCGGGCCGTACAGGGCTAAATCCGTGGTCTTCGCGGCCAAGCCTGTGGAGGGAGTTAATTTTCAGGACACGCTCAACTCCACCACCGAGCGTCTCCGCAAGGTTGAGGTGGTGCAGGTAAGCGAAGACAAGGCCCCATTCAAGGAGGTCTATGATCCATCGCACCCGGACGCCGATGCCAACGGGGTGGTTCGCCTTCCCAACGTCAACGTGGCCGAGCAGATGGTGGACATGATGAGCGCGAAGCGCTCGTATGAAGCCAATGTTACGGCTCTGGATGCTGTCAAAAGTATGGCGCTTAAGGCCCTGGAGATCGGCAGATAATTGCTGGTTGAAATTGGCTGGATTAATTTGTCAAGCAAACCCTGTGTAACTGGAGGTATATAGATGAAAGAGATAACCATGCAGCCGATTAGCCTGCCCGGCGCCGCACCGCTTAAGTCTCCTGGCACGCCAGGCGTCGCGGGCACGGGATTTTCCGAGATTCTCAGCCGGTCGATTGCCGAGGTGAACGGCCAGAGCCAGGAGGCTGATCAACTGGTGCAAGGGCTTGCCACCGGTGAACACGCCAATATTCATGAAACCATGATCGCCATGGAAAAATCGGGTATCTCCTTTCGGATGATGACCAGGGTACAGCAGAAGGTTATTGATGCGTACCGTGAGATCATGAGGATGCAGATTTAGTAAGTGATCCTAAACTTTTAGGTAAAGGGAACAGAACATGGCTACCCCAAAAGAAATTCTTGAGCAGATCGCTTCCATTGCCAAGGGCCTGAGTATGACCCAAAAAATACTCGGACTTGTGGTGATCGCCGTGGTGGTTGGCGGCCTGTTGAGCCTGACCACAGGCAGCAAGGAAACCTCCTACAAGGTTCTTTTTTCCGGGTTGAACCAGGAAGATGCCGGCGAGGTTTTGACGAAACTCAAGGACCAGCGCATCCCCTACAAGTTGTCCGATGACGGCGGGGCCATTCTGGTTCCTGCCACCCAGGTGTACGAGGTCCGATTGACCTTGGCCGGGGAGGGGTTGCCCAGGGGCGGCGGCGTTGGTTTTGAGATCTTCAACCAGACCAGCTTCGGGCAGACCGATTTTGTCCAGCGTTTGAACTATCAGCGGGCCTTGCAGGGAGAGCTCGCTCGAACCATCCGCAATTTCCAGCAGGTCATCGAGGCCAGGGTGCATATCGCCACCCCCAAGGAATCGGTGTTCATCGAGGATGAAAAGCCCCCCACCGCTTCGATCAGCGTTAAGCTGCGTGGTCGGGAAAAACTCAACCAGCATGAGATTCAGAGCATTGTCAACTTGGTGGCCAGCGCGGTTCCTGGGCTGACCACGGAAAATATCACCCTGGTCGATACCAGCGGTCGTCTGCTCTACCGGAAACAGGGCGACGGCGAGGGGGTGCTCACCGGGAATCAGTTGGAATACCAGATAAAGATCGAAGATACCCTCCGGCAGAAGGTGGAAACCATGCTGGAGGAGGTGGTCGGCGTCAATCGGGCCAGGGCGCGGGTCACT
>JAPLJG010000049.1:0-871 GCA_026388735.1 Deltaproteobacteria bacterium | reverse complement strand
CCAAGCATATTCAGGACAAGAGCGGGTCTGTCAAAAAACTGTCCATTGCCGTTATGGTCGATGGTTCCTACGAAAAGAGCGTTGACAAGGATGGAAAGACAAGTCTAAAATATCAGCCGCGCAGCCCTGAAGAAATGCGGAATTTGGAGAAGCTGGTCAAGAATGCCATTGGCTATAGTGAGGAGCGGGGCGATCAGGTGGAAGTGGCGAGCCTGCCCTTTGCCCTTTCCTCAGTCCCCGAGCCGGAGACGGATGCCATGGAAAAATATCGGGCGATGATGGAATGGCTGGCCATGCCCCTGATCTATCTGTTGGTTGCGGTCCTGGTACTCCTCTTCGTTATTAAACCGTTTTTGAAAATTCTTGCAACCAAACAGCTGGAGACCCGCACTGGCGGCGCCATCTCTCGGCCTGGTGGGCATGGTCCCGCAATCGGCGGAATTGGGGCCGAGGAGGAAGATCTTACCCTTGCTCCGCGAGGACTCAGCGATCAGGAGCGGATTTACCGTTTGGCCCAGAGCGATCCGGACCGGGCCGCGGATCTGGTGCGCCGCTGGTTACGTGAAGAGGCCTAATCCATGAGCAAAGCTGAAAAAAAGAGCGGGGAAGCCCTCACCGGCCCGGAGAAAGCAGCGGTCTTTCTGCTCACCGTGGGCGAGGAGTTTGCCTCCCAGGTTTTCCAGAGGCTCGATGCCGAGGATATTAAGCAGGTTGGTCGACAGATGGCCAGGATCGACAAGGTCGATAAAGAAGACCTGACTGCCCTGGTCAACGAGTTCAAGGCCGACACCGGTGACACCGACATCTTTCTTTCCGGCAACGAGATGCTGGAAGGCGCGCTGAAGCGAGCGCTTTCCAGTGACAAGGCCAG
>JAPLJG010000019.1 GCA_026388735.1 Deltaproteobacteria bacterium | reverse complement strand
ATCGTCAGATTGCGGCGAAGGTCAGGAAGCACTTTGCCGAGTAATTTTTGGCAAGGAAAAGGAGTTTCTGGTTATGTCCGAAACAAATGCTGGGGCGCATATTTTTCAAGCCAATATCGAACTGAGTAGTAAAATTGCGCATCTAGAGAAGGCATTGCAGGAAAAGGAGCGGATCGACGAGGTGCTGTTGGATTCGGAGAAGCGTTACCGGCGTCTCTTTGAATCAGCCAAGGACGGCATCTTGATTCTCGATGCCGATACGGGCAAGGTGGTCGATGCCAACCCTTTTCTGTTGCAGTTGCTTGATTATTCTTACGAGGCATTGTGCGGAAAATATATCTGGGAACTTGGGGCGTTCAAAGATATTGCCGCGTCCAAGGATGCTTTTCAGACCCTGCAAGATAACGAATACATCCGCTATGAGGATTTGCCGCTGGAAACTCAAAGCGGGCGGGTAATCGCCGTGGAGTTTGTCAGCAACGTTTATCTGGTGGACCACAGCAAAGTGATCCAGTGCAACATTCGTGACATCACCGCCCACAAGCGCGCCAAGGCTGAACGTAAGCAGTTGGTGGCGGCCATCGAGCAGGTCGGAGAGGGCATTGTTATGACCGATGCCCAGGGGATTATTCAGTTCGTCAACCCGGCGTTCAAGCGGATGACGGGCTACCGTGGAAACGAGGTTGTTGGCCAGAATCCGCGTATCCTCAAGAGCGGAGAGCAAGATGGTCATTTTTATCGGAATCTTTGGGATACCATTTCCGCCGGTAAAAACTGGGCGGGCCGGATTGTCAACAAGCGCAAGGATGGGACTCTTTACACCGAGGAGACGACGATTTCTCCGGTTCGCGACGCTTCGGGCCGGATCGTCAACTACGTGGCTGTCCAACGGGACATCACCGAGCAGCTGCGGCTGGCAGCCCAGTTTCAACAGGCCCAGAAGATGGAAGCGATCGGTCTGCTGGCTGGCGGCGTGGCCCACGATTACAACAATATGCTTACGGTGATCCTCGGCTATGCGGAGCTGGCTTTACGCAAGGTGGACCAGGACCAGGATCCGTCAGTGCATGCCGATCTCGAAGAAATCATCAAGGCCGCGAAACGTTCCACGGACATAACCCGGCAATTGTTGACCTTTGCCCGTAAACAGAGCATCGTTCCTGTGGTGTTTGATCTTAATCAGGCTGTGGAGAGCACGCTCAAGATGCTGTCGCGACTTATCGGCGAGGATATCGATTTGGTCTGGGTGCCTCAGGCGGGCTTGGGTCCGGTCAAGATGGATCCAGGTCAAATTGATCAGATTCTGGCCAATCTCTGTGTCAACGCCAGGGATGCCATTGCCGACGTCGGCAAGGTCACGATCGAAACGGGAAACGCGGTTTTTGACGAGGCCTATTGTGCCGATCATCCTGGGTTCGTCGTAGGAGAGTATGTGCTGTTAGCCGTCAGCGACGATGGCTGCGGCATGGACAAGGCGACCCTCGACAAAATATTCGAGCCGTTTTTCACCAGCAAGGAGGTGGGCCAAGGAACCGGTCTGGGTCTATCCATGGTGTATGGCATCGTCAAGCAGAACAGCGGGTTCATTAATGCCTACAGCGAGCCAGGAAAAGGAACAACCTTCAGAGTCTATCTGCCCCGTTATATGGGGCAAGTTGTTGATCCCCTGCAGAAAAAGGGTGCGGAAAGCCCTTTGAGTCACGGCGAGACAGTGTTGGTGGTGGAGGACGAGCCTGCACTTCTGAAGATGAGTAAAATGATGCTGGAAAAATTAGGGTATCGGGTGCTGACCGCTGGCACACCGGGTGAGGCCATTGGGCTGGCGGAGGAATTCGCGGGCCAGATCCACCTACTTCTTACCGATGTGGTCATGCCAGGCATGAACGGTCGAGACCTGGCAGAACGGTTGCAAGCCCTCTGTCCCAACATGAAAATTGTGTTCATGTCCGGCTACACGGCCAACGTGATTGCTTGCCGGGGTGTACTGGATGAAGGGGTGAATTTTCTTGAGAAGCCTTTCTCGATGAATAATCTGGCGGTCAAAGTGGCCGAAACGCTGGACGGAAATCGAAAGAAAAATGACTTGGCCTTATCAAAACAGCGGAAAAATATGGAGATTTATTCATCATGATTGAGGTCTGTAATCTCACGAAAGTCTATAGCGGAACAAGAGGGCTTCTTTGTACCAATTTTGCCGTAGAAAAAGGGGAATTGATTGCCATTGTCGGACATAACGGGGCTGGGAAATCTACTCTTCTGAAAATGTTAGCCAGCTGGATACTTCCCGATAGCGGTGAAGTTTTGGTGGACGGGATCAATCTGAAAGACAGGATGGCGTTGGTGAGGAAGATTGGTTTTGTCCCGGAAACGCCCAACCTTTTTGATTTTTTTTCTGTGGAATACAACTTCAAGCTCTTTGCCCGTCTTTTTCAAATACCTTTTTCGCGAATAGAAGAAATCTTGGCAGAGTTTAACTTGCTAACGTATCGACGCAGCAAGATACAGGTTTTGTCAAAGGGCTTAAAGCAAAGGGTAAGCATCGGGCGTTCTCTTTTGGCAGATCCACCGGTGCTTCTTTTTGATGAACCAACCTCAGGCCTGGATTTTGAGATGACGAAAGAGGTTTATCGGCTGCTGAAAAGCACCCATGCTTCAGGAAAAACAATCCTTTTTACCTCCCATCGTCCTGAAGAGATTAAAAGCCTTGCCACCCGGATTATATTGCTGCACCAGGGAGCCCTGGTTTTTGATGGCCCGCCCCAGGAATATTTCCAGTCAAAAATTTATGAGAACCTCTACGCATGATAAGAAATATTGTTACCTTAACATTGAATGACTTAGCCATTGCCTTTAAAAATAAGACTATCTATCTGATTTTGTTTATTCCGCTATTTGTTTTCGTATCCTTGCAATTAGTTGATCAGAAAGATAAAAATTTTCAGGAAGTAAAAATAGGACTTATTAAGAATGTTGAATATTCTCCTGTTATTGTTGCGAGCATAAAGGCTACTGACAAATTGTTTGCGATTTCCTGGCTTGCCAGTGAAGAGGAAGGAAGGACATGGCTAAAGGAGAAAAAAATAGATGGTTTTTTGGTAGCATCTCAAAAAGAACCACAAAGTTTAGATCTCTTGGTTCTAGAAAAAGCATCATTTCAAACCATTGCCATTGTTGAAGGCTTATCAGCCTTGCAAATAGCTGTTGAAGGAAAAAATAAAAATTGGGTTTCTGATATCAAGTCTCTCCGGGACAGTGGTATTCAAAAACAGACCCTGCCCACCTGGATTTTAATGCTGGTTTTACTTGTCAGCTTCATTATAATTCCGGCGCAAATCGCCGAAGAAAAAGAAAAGAAAATGATTCTTGGCCTTTTGCAAACCCCCGTGCGTGAATGTGAGTGGTTGCTTGCCAAGTTGTTTCTTGGGATGATTTTAATACACCTGGCGGTAATATTTCTTCATCTCCTGGGGAGATTCGAGATTGAAAACAGCCTGAGTTATTTTGCTTTTATAGCGGTTGGTAGTTTTTGCTTCAGCTCGTTTGGGATATTCTTGGGTTTTTTATGTCGCACCCAGGCAAGTGCCAGAACCTTGGGCGTCCTTTTTTATCTGCCGCTCCTGCTCCCGTCTGCCTTATCCGATTTTTCACACAAATTAAACGCCTTTGCTCCTGTGTTGCCTTCCTATCAGTTTTATGGGCCAATCAAGGCAATCCTGCTGGAGGGGGGGAGCATATCCGGCTTTTCCCTAGAATGGATGTATTTATGTTTCGTCGGCCTGGTAACCTATTCGTTTTCGTATATGTTACTGAAAAAACGTTGGCTCATGTGAGTTGAGTGAATTGAGTGAATTGAGTCAGATCAAGTGGCCTGGTCAATTTTTCGGAATTGGCCATTTTTTTGCTTTTTGTCTCAGCAATCTTATTGGGTTGAGGCAAAGATCATTTGGCGATACGTGAGTCAGAGGTTCTGCATTTAAAGAACCAAGAATAAATCCTGTCATGGCAGGAGTCTCCTGATATTTCAGGAAACTCCTGGTCTCACAAGTAGGTTTCCCCTTCAGTATTTTTTCAGTAATTTCCAATTATTCAAGCGAGATAGGAACTTAAATGCTGGCCGCAAGGCTCATGGCACGCATTCTGCTTTTCAATATTACAAACAATCACCAAAATGTTTTTCCTTTGGATGCGATTGGTGCATCCAAAAAATATTTGCTTTAGCAATTCAAATCCCATTTTCGCGCAGCCGAAGACCGGTGAGGTTGTCGAATAAAAAGTGTGCACGGTTTGAAGTGAATCCGAGTTTTTAAACTTCCTGCCGTATCGAAGGTGAGCAGTCGTAACTTGCGCGTTCGTCCAGGCATCGACTGTATTGAACGGCAATTTATTAAAGAGGCAATAGTTGCTGAATTGTCTTTGGGTAAAGGAGGCAAAGCTGGGAAGGCAGTGAGGTGGAGATAACGAGGTAGCAACTTCAAAAAAAGAAATGATTCATCAAGAGACAAGCAATAACTGCAAAGAGGGTATTTGTGATTTAAAGCGGGAAAAAAGAGTAGGAGGGGTATGTATGAAAATATTTAAGGTTCGGCAAATGTATCTTTTGTTTATTTTACTTCTGAGTGTTTTTTCACTTACAGGATGCGGAGGAGGTGGCAGTGAAGGCCAAGCTCCTATTTTAGGAAGCGGCGATGCAGCAATTGCCCCTACGGTGACCGCCGTAGCTCCGCTCAATGAAGCCACCGGCGTACCGATCAACACAAAATTAATTACTGCCGCCTTCAGTAAGGCGATGGCTCCCGCCACCCTGACCGCAGCAAGCTTTACCCTGGCACACGGCGCAACGGCCGTTCCCGGCGGGACGGTTACCTATGTAGAGGCCGGCAATGTGGCAACGCTCACACTTCCGGTTGCCGATCTTCTGCCCAGCACTCTCTATACTGCCACGATTACCACTGCGGCAACGGACACGGCAGGCACTCCCCTGGCCAGTAACTATGTCTGGACCTTTACCACCGGAGGAACCGTAGACGTTACTCGACCCAGAGTGACGATCACCGTCCCTGCCACGGCGACACCTAATCCCACTAATGTGCTAACCAATACGGCAATCACCGCAGTCTTTACTGAGGACATGGCTGCTGCAACGATCTCCTCTCCGGCAACTAGCTTTACGGTGAGGAACACAACACTTGGATCCCCTGGAACCCTCGTTTCAGGCACTGTGAGTTACGCAGTCGGCAGCAGAACCGCAGTGTTTACGCCAGCGGCAGTGTTGATAGCCAGTAATACCTATACCGCCACGATTACCACCGCAGCCACGGACTTGGCTGGCAATCAACTGGCAGGCAATCAAGCCGCCTTGCCCGTAGCCAGTGACTATGTCTGGAGCTGGTCTACGGGGGCAATGGTAGACACCACCCGACCCACAGTGCTTTCTACGGTCCCTGTTAATGGTGCAACCGGTGTGCCTCTTAACCAGACCGTCAGCGCCACTTTCAGCGAGGCGATGGACCCGTTAACGATTACAAATCTCATCTTTACAGTAACTGGGGCTGGCTTACCCGTACCAGGAGGATTAGTATCCTATAATCCATTAACCAACATTGCGACTTTTAGGCCTGACGCCAATTTTGCGGCCAGCACCACATATACCGCCACAATTACGACCGGGGCCAAGGACCTGGCAGGCAATACACTGGCAAGTAATTATGTGTGGACCTTTACAACCGGTGCAACCGGGACCGGTTTGGCGCCGGGAGCCGTAAACCTTCGTTCGGCCAGCACTTTCGGGATCATGGCAACCTCCGCGATCACCAATACAGGCTTCTCCACGATTAACGGGGATGTTTCGTTGGATCCAGGCACTTCAATGACTGGATTTCCGCCGGGAGTGGTGAACGGCACCATCCACATCAACGATACAGTGTCCGCCCAGGCCAGGGCCGACCTGTTGGTCGCGTATAACTATGCCAAGAATTTGCCGCCGGGAACAACCATATCTGGTGGTGCAGACTTGGGCGCGTTATATCCTTTAGGTATTCCCCCTGGCACCTATACGTCTGGCAGCACGATGTTGGTCTCGACCCCTCTCGTTCTTGACGCAGGGGGCAACGCGGATGCCGTGTGGGTCTTCCAGATTGGGTCCTCGTT
>JAPLJG010000067.1 GCA_026388735.1 Deltaproteobacteria bacterium | reverse complement strand
TGTTTGAGGCGAAAGCCGAGTTTGCAAAGCCCCGGCAGCATCGAGGAGCGCAGGGCATCCCGCCAACGGCGGGACAAGGGACACAGGGGGCCCTTTCTTTGGAAGACAAAACCGCCTTTGCCATCCGGTATAACTGAAACAGAGCCCTTGCTCTCATGGCAGCCAAATCCCGTTGCCACACAGCCGAGCACCGGAGAGGCTGCCCGGAGAACAGAAAAATTTTTACCAAACACGCTCTAAATTGACATTTTCCGGTATCTGCCGTAGAATCCGCCCTTTTATCATAAGGGAAACAATCTCCCTTTTTTCTGGCGAGGAATGGAATGGAAACCGAAATGGAAACCTCCCGCAGGGTTCCCCCCAAAAGCCGGGCACGCATCCGTTGCCCGCACTGCGGCAACGATACCGATTTCTTTGAAATCGCCGACGGGGTTGTCCTGACCACCCGTTATCTCCAAAATGAAGATGGCAGCTTTATCCAGGAAGGCGACGAGTCGCAGGTTCTAGGCGAGATCAAGTTCTTTTGCGGCGAGTGCAACCAGGATCTTTCCGAGTATCACAACCACTTTCTGGAAATGCTTTTCTAACGGGGAGAGTTTTCGGTTGTCCGCTGGAGTGGGACGGGAGGCTGGTGCAATTTTTTGGCGAAAAAAAAAGGAGAAGGCAAATGCCTTCTCCTTTTTTCATTCAATCCTGAACGAATCGACTGGCGTGGTGATTACACACAACCGGTCGGTTTCGGCAGGCCGGCCATCTTACAGGCGCCCTTACCAGGACCTGAGGGGAACAGCTCGTAGATCCGCTTCAACGGGAAGCCGGTGGTCTTGGAAAGAATCCGAACCATCGGAGCGATACCGTTCTTCTTGTAGTAGTCGCGGAGGGTATCGATAACCTTGTGATGCTCGTCGGTCATGTCGCCGATACCTTCAACACCCTTTACGTAGTCAACCCAGTTCTGGTCCCAGGCATCCATGTTGCCAGTGAGGAAGCCGTCTTCGTCAACGGTGAAGCTTGAACCTTTATGCTCGATAGTAGGCATATTTAGTCTCCTTCAGTAAAATTTTTTAACTAAGATTATTATGAAATGTAACGTATTCGCTAATTCAGGATGCCACTTATTACTATATGCTTTCCCCTTTGTCAAGCAGAGGGTTTTATTTTTTCTCCGACACGCATACGTTGCAAAAGGTACTGATTTAACGATATTTTTTCCAACTACACGGCGGCCTCCTCAGGCGACCAGGGCAGAGAGGTGAGAAAATATTTCCGGGGCAAAACCCTGCTCTTTTTCAAACAGGGCATTCAGCGTCGTCTTGGGATTAAAATTTTGCAGGGTGAGCCGGGAACGGGAGCGATCAAACTGTTTAGTCCAGGCCACGACGTCTTCTTCCGTATGCAGACCGGGGGCAATGGTCATGCGGAACTCATGGGAGATACCGCTCTGAGCCAACAGGTCGATGCTTCTGCGGATCGCGCCCAAGTCCACCGGGCTGCCGGTGCAGCGCTCGTATTTCTCCTGCACCAGCACCGTCTTAACATCCATGGCCACCATGTCGAGAAGATTGTCGGCAAGCAGCTGCGCCAAAACCTCCGGCCTGCTGCCGTTAGTGTCAAGTTTGATCGCCCAGCCCTCTGCCTTGAGCCGGGCGATCATTGTGGTAAGACCAGGGGACAGGGTCGGCTCGCCGCCGGAGATGCAGACCCCTGCCAGCCAGTTTTTCCGGGCTGCCAGACGAGTCATGATCTCCTCGAAGGCTATGGTTTCCATGCCTTCCGGGGCGAGGACCAGCGGGTGATTGTGGCAGAATGGGCAGCGGAAGTTGCAGCCGCCCACAAAGAGGATGGCGCACAGCTTGCCCGGCCAGTCGATAAAGGAGGTTTCGAGAAACCCCTTTATCGGCGGCAGGCAAGCGGTTGGATCACAAGAGCCGGAGGCTTGCGGCTGTAGCACACCAGCTCCCACAACAAGACTATTGCAGCGCGCAGCTGCCGGACTCGCAGCCTGCCTGCTTGCCTGCATGCCTGCTCGCCACGCCGCATCCATAGCGGGCGGCGCGGTCCAGCAGATGGCTTTCAATGTGGCCGAATTCATCCAAGGCCGAAGAATCGTCCAGCACCAGAATGGGCAGGGCCTTCCGCGCCTTCTCCACCAGGCCGTGCCAGGCAAGATGGGCCAAGGCTCCGGCATCGTTGTTGCCCAACACCTCCACCTGCACCTCCATGGCGGAGAGATCGAATTGCTTTTTCAGCTGGGCGCAGAGCACGCAGTCATCCGTGGTAAATAAGGTCATAGGTTCTCCCCCTTTTATTGATTGAAACGATCGACATTCCGGTAGCGGTCGTGCAGCTCGCCGAGCTTGCCCTTGTTCCAGCTCGAGATCTTGGTGAAATACCCGGTGATCCGGGTGATGCCATCCACGTCTTTCGACTCGCAGTAGGGGCAGGTCTCGCTCAAGCCCCTGCTCGTCTTGCCGCAGGCAAGGCAGGCGGTGAACTCCGGAGAAAAGGCGATCTGGTCGTTCTGGGTATACTTGAAAACATTGATCACAAAGCTGGCCAGGGCTTCCTTGTCCGGCTGGGCCTCGCCCAACCAGATGTGGGTGATGGACCCCGCCTCGATGAGCGGATGGAACAGCCCCTCCTTCTCCACTCGGGCGATGGGGCTCATATTGGCGCCCACGTTGAACAGGGTGGAGTTGCTGTAGTAGACCTCCCCCTTTTCCCGGTTGCCCTGAACAACCTTTTCCGCATCCGTGGTGAAATGGGCAAGATCCAGCTTGGCAAAGCGGAAAGCGGTGGACTCGGCCGGGGTCTGCTCCAAGACGAACTTCATGCCCATGGACTCGGCCAGCTTGTTGCAAACGATGTTCATGTGGGCAATGACCTTGAGTCCGAACTTGATGGAGGCGTCCGAGTCGTGCAGCTCCTGGCCCATATGCACTCGGATCAGCTCGTTGAGCCCCACCATGCCGATCAAAAAGGAGCACTTGTGCAGCTTGAGGTAGGGCTCGCCGTCCAGATCCATGGCCAGCAGGGAGAGAGGCCCGCCCTTGCCCAGGCTCATCAGCCGCTCGATAAACTTCTTCTTCTGGCCGTGGGCCTTGGCTGCCAGCTGGAGTTTTTCGGTGAGCAGGGCAAAGAGCTTGGTGTCATCGCCCTGGGCCTTGAAGGCAAGGCGCGGCAGGTTGATAGTGACGTTTTGCAGGGCCGAGTAGCGCATCTTCCAGGGCTTTTTGGCGTCTTCGATATCCGAGGCTTCCAGCTTGAAGCTCAGACGGCAGCATTCGGAAATCTTGGCCGTGTCACCCCGGTCAAAGACGAAGTAGGTGTTGCCCTTCACCGAGGCCACCTCGCAGATATGGTGCAAAAAGTCCATGTGGCCGTCGGTTTTGAAGAACTTCTCGGTGATATGCACCAACGGCTTGGGGAAGAAGAAGGGTCGGCCCGCGGCATCGCCCTCTTTATAAACCTCGAACAGCGCCCAGGCGAACCGCTGCGCCTGCTTTTCGTATTCGCCATAGGTCTTACCGGTGTACACCCCGCCCGGCCCAATGGCGGGTACATCCACGAAATGCTTGGGCACCTCCCAGTAGATGTTGACGTCGGAAAAGATCGCCTGCCCTCCTCGGGCCACGGCCTGCTGGGAGAATTCGTAGATCATCATCTGGGCCAGCTGCTTGACCCCGTCGTCGGAAAGCTCTTCCAGATAGGGCGCGTAAAAAAGATTGATCGCGTCCCAGCCAATGGCCCCGGCAAAATGGCTTTGCAGGGAGGCGGCGAATTTTACCATATGGGCAAGAAGCACCTCGGCATGCTTGGCCGGCTTGGCCATGGACAGGGCGTGGGGCAGGTTGAGGCCGAATTTCTTGATGTATTCCAGCGACTGGCCGGAACAATACGGCCGATCGATAAAGCCCAGGTCGTGCAGGTGCAGATCGCCGCTCAAATGGGCGTCCGCCACGTCCGGGGTAAAGACATGGAGCAGGGCGTACTCCTTCTTGATGCCTTCGGCCAGGGTGAGGTTGGTGGCCTCCGGGCCGTGGGGCACATTGGCGTTTTCCTTGTTGTGCTGGACCAGCAGCTGGTCCACGTCGTACAGCGGCACCCCAAGACGGGTGTGCATGCGCCGCGCCTCTTCCAGCCCCATCTCCAGGAGCTTGGCGTTGACCATTTCGCGGATCAGCGGGCCGGTGATGGTTTTCACCTTGCCGGCCTGGATGGTCACCTCGATATCGCGGCTGATCTTCTCGGCGGTTCCCCGGTCGATAAAGGTCTCGCGCAACAGGGCATCGACGATGCGCTGCCGGTTCCAGCCGGTCATGTCATCCTGGGAGGAACGAACAAAAAGGGCAATATCGGTGCTGTCCTCGTTCACTACCCGTTGGGTTCTGGCCTGGGCGGTCTCGGCATTGAGTGGCATCACAACTCCCATACCCTTACTCCTCTTGATGATTAAGAAATTAATTAAAGCCTTCCCCTCTGGCTTCCCTTGAAACACGACAGGTTGTGTTTCGGAAGCCATTATCGCACTACCGGTAGTATACATGCAAGCAAAAATGGACCGAAAAAGAAGAAAAATTGATGGGGGTTTTTGCGCGGAAAATCAAGGGAATGCGAAGCGAAAGCGCTTAACGAAAAGCTTACGTTTTGAGGGGTTTTTGACTGCGGATGGAGGAGTTACGACGGCTATCCGGCTAGTTACTCGCTGAGTGCGGCAGCCGGGCCAGATTCGCCGTCCTGCCGCTGGATGATAGTATCTTTTTTCCAGTGCACATCGTCGGGCTTGGGGAAATCCACCAGATAATGGAGGCCGCGGGATTCCTTGCGGATGCAGGCGCAGCGCACGATAAGCTCGGCAACCTGGGCGATGTTGCGCAGTTCGATGAGGTCCGGGGTCAGGATATAGTCGTGGTAATGCTGGTTCACCTCACCCACAATAACCCGCAGCCGCTCCTGCACCAGGGCAAGACGCTTTTCGGTGCGGACAATGCCGACATAGTTCCACATCAGGCGGCGGATCTGGTCCCAGTTATGGCTGACCAGAACATTCTCCTCAATACGCTGAGCCTCTCCGGCGAACCATTCCGCCACCTCAGGCAGCTTGGCATCCCGCAGCTCGGGCCATTCCCGTTCGCACTCGAGAAAGGCCTGATGGGCAAAGACCACGGCCTCGAGCAGGGAATTGCTGGCCAGCCGGTTGCCGCCGTGCAACCCGGTGCAGGCGGCCTCGCCAAAGGCAAACAGACCCTCGATGTTGGTCCTGCCCCACTGGTCGGTGACCACCCCGCCGCACATATAGTGGGCCGCAGGCACCACTGGAATGGGCACCTTAGTCATGTCGATGCCCAGGGAAAGGCATTTGTTGTAAATAGTCGGGAACCGGTTTTTAAGAAACTCCGCAGGCTGGTGGGTGATGTCCAGATAGACGCAATCATCGCCGCTCGCCTTCATCTCGCTGTCAATGGCACGAGCCACCGTGTCGCGGGTGGCCAGATCCCCCCGGGCGTCGTACTTGTGCATGAAGGCCTGGCCGCGCTGGTCGATGAGTCGCCCCCCTTCCCCGCGCACCGCTTCGGAGATCAGGAAATTCTTCACCTGGGGGTGATAAAGACAGGTGGGGTGAAACTGGACAAACTCCAGGTTGGCGACCCTACCCCCGGCTCGGTAGGCCATGGCAATGCCGTCGCCGGTGGCGATATCGGGATTGGTGGTATAGAGATAGACTTTACCGGTGCCGCCGGTGCAGAGCACCGTCACTTTGGCCTGGTAGGTATCGATCCGCCCGGTCTCCCGGTCAAAGACATAGGCGCCCAGGCACTGGTCGCTGAAGCTGTCGTGGGGCTGGTACGGGGTGCCGGTTTTGGAGCTGACCAGCAGATCGACGGCCAGATGGTTCTCCAACACCGTGATCTTGGGGTTGGCCGCCACCTGGGCCAGAAGCCCCTCTTCGATCTTGCGGCCGGTGAGATCCATGGCATGGGCGATGCGGCGGGCCGAGTGGCCCCCCTCCTTGCCCAGATCGAGATGGCTGGGGTCATTGGCCTCGCTCTGGAATTGAACCCCGAGGCGGATCAGCTCCTCGATCCGATCCGGACCGGTTTCCACCACCAGTTTAACAATATCTTCGTGGCAGAGCCCGGCCCCGGAACGCAGGGTGTCCTCGATATGCAGGGCAAAGGAATCATCCGGCGACAGCACCGCAGCGATCCCGCCCTGGGCCAGATTGGTGGCGGTGTCCACCTTGGCCTTCTTGGTGACGATGGTCACCGATCCCAAGCGCGCCGCCTTGATGGCAAAGGAAAGCCCGGAGATACCGCTGCCAATCACGAGAAAATCGGTGCTCTGTTTCATGGCCACCCCGTGCGGTTAACCGCTTGACATCACCAGGCATTGTTCAGTAAAGATGAAGCTCATTATCGCTTCGGTTATTAAAGATGTAAACCGTCATTCCCGCGAAGGCGGGAATCCATGGGGATGGATGCCCGACTAAAGCATTCGGGCATGACGTATTAATTGCCGGGTCAATAGCGCAACAACCAAATGCAACCTTATCTGCCCCGCGCCCTGATTCGCCCGTCCTGGTAAAGAGAATTTTACATAGCGCGGACCAGGCAGGATGGCAAGGATTCTTCACCATGACTCCCTTAAAACTCGTCGTGTTCGACTGCGATGGCGTGATGTTCGACTCCAAAAACGCCAACCGGGTCTACTACAATCATCTCCGCGAGGCCTTTGGCCGTCCGCCCATGAACGAGGAGGAGCTGGAATACGTCCACACGCACCATGTCATGGATTCCACCCGCCATCTTTTCCGCGCTTATCCGGCGGACCTGGCACAGGCCGAGGCCTACCGCCAGTCCCTCGATTACACCCCCTACCTGCAATACATGCGCATGGAGCCGGATCTCCTCGAATTTCTCGATTTCCTCCGGCCAGATTACAAAACCGCGATCAGCACCAACCGGACCTCCACCATGGGCCCGGTGCTACAGATGTTTTCCCTGGCAGACCGCTTCGACAAGGTGGTCACCCCCTTTGATGTGGCCCAGTCCAAGCCCCACCCCGAAGCGCTGGAGCAGATCTTGGCCCATTTCGGCCTCACGGTGGACGAGGCGGTGTACATCGGCGACTCCATGGTGGACCGGGAGCATACCGAAGCCCTGGGCATGCGGCTCATCGCCTTCAAAAGCCCGGCCTTACCAGCGGAATACCACGTGCGGAGCTTCATGGAAATTACCCGGCTACCGATATTTGGCGAGGTTGTTAAAGGAGGAAAATGAAACTGGAGATAACCCACAAAATCCTGGCCATGGAGCCGGACGTTGAAAAAAGTTCCGCCCATGTCCTGCGCTTTCTCGACCACACCACCCTGGTGCAATACGATGCGGTGCGGGTTGTGGCGGCAGAGTCTTGCTCAGCAACGGACCCGCGCTTCTGGCCCTGGCTGGAACAGGGATTGGCAGCCAACCGACAGGTGCTGACACAGTTAACCGGGGAATTACGGGCCGCTGGCACCAAAGAGTTCAGCGACCTGTTGGCCATGCCGCAGGGCTTTCAAAGCAAGATCTTCCACACCATGGCCCATCTGCTCGATGGCTTTTTCGGCATCGACAGCCAGTTCTACAGCCTGCCCGATGATTCCCACTGGTTGGAGGCAAGCCTACGCAAGCAGATTGAGACAGACCCGGAGGACTTCTGGCTGATCACGGTGAAGGCCACCCTGGAATCCTTAAAGCACCAAGCCATTGCCGGCCTGCGCTCCTTTGAGAAATAGGGCTCAATCGTGATGATGGTGGTGGTGATCGTGACCGTGATGGTGGCCTGCGCCTGGCCCGCCAACTTCCGCCAGAGCCTTTTTCAGAATGCTATCGGTCTCGGCCATACTGGACACGGCCTTATCTAACAGCTCCGCCAACGGACCTTGCCCCTCAGCCCGCGCCAGGTCCACCCATTTTTTGAACTCGGTCTCATGGTTATGATTGTGCTCAATCCAGTGGGGCAGAAGAATCTGCAGCTTTTCCATCGTGGTTTTCTGATCCATCTCAGGCTGTTCCTTTTGTTTTTGTCACGATTACCTTGCCATGGAGAAAATCAATGGCGCGAACCGACGCGTAGAGGATGAGCTTCGGCTCTTCAAACAAGGCGGAAACTCGCACCCCATCATCGACAACCTCAAGCAGCGAGGCGTTTTCCAAAAGCACCTCTTCCTTGCCGTCTTGCTCAAGAACTATGCTCATCTGGCACATACTCGGCCTCATTCGTTGTATTTTTTCGCTTTGCCGCGAGTGAAAAAACAATATAATACCTTTTCCCGGCTTTATCATGCAGATTTGCAGGCCATAAAACCATAGCAAGAGACACCCGCATGCTCCTTGACGATCTCCCTGCCATAAAAAAACTACTGACCACGGCCAAAACCATCGCGGTGGTCGGCCTCTCCCCAAAAGAATCGCGGCCCAGCAACATGGTGGCCCGCTACCTGATCGAGGCGGGCTACACCGTAATCCCGGTCAATCCGGGGCAGGAAGAGATCCTCGGCCTGCCCTGCTATGCCAACCTTGCCGCAATCCCCGGCCCGGTGGACATTGTCGATATCTTCCGCCGCTCCGAGGACGTGCCGCCCATCGTGGAGGAAGCCATCCAAATCGGCGCCAGGGCGGTGTGGATGCAAGAGGGGGTGATCCATGCCGAGGCGGCCCAAACCGCGAAGGCGGCGGGGCTCATGCTGGTAATGGACCGCTGTATCAAGACGGTGCATCATGACCTGGGGCATGAGCGGGGATGACTGGGGTGCTGTTTTTTCTGGACATCCTGCCTATCAGCAAGATACTCTCCAAGCTCGGGCAACGGTGATCATAGATAATTCTCCACTGAGATTATCTCGCGCTAGACAATAATATAGTTAGGTGTAATCCAAAATCACGATGCAAGACATTAAAAATATAGCAAACAACTACTACGAAATAGTGAGTTTCAAAGTCTGTGGCAAAATTGAAAAAAGTATTTTTTTTGCTCTATTCACTTTGACTTTTTTGTTTTTCGTGGCCGCAATTGCAACTAACAGCAAAAATAATTGCATAGGCAAGTCTATGTTTATGTTTGAAATTTTCACCATGATTACCTATGCAATCCTAGACAAACAAAGGAACAATAGAATTGTAGAATTTTCAGAAAAAAACAAAATATATGATGACAATTTTTTGATTATAAAAAGAAACATCCTTGAAAAAATAACAGGATATAAATCCAATAAGTTTCATGAACTTATTGACAAAATAAACACTATAACTAACACAAACATAGAAAATAAACCAAAAACATTATTGATACCAGACATAATTCACTTGATAGCAAAGTATTGGGTTGCAATTTCTATAGCATTCACTGGCTACTATATACAAAAGAATTTTGACAAAATAATTAATGAAATTACTAAAGAAAATTATTTTTGGTTTTACGCTGGTGCAACAACAATTTTCATCTTTTATTTTATAGTATTTAAATACTTTTTAAGGGTTACTGTACAAACAATGAATAAGATACCATTTGTCGGCAATACAGACCTTGAAAGAATAAGAGTTTTACTTCTTGACCTGTCCGAAACAGCAACAATTGACTAAACACCTAACGATGTTCTCCAGTGGAAAACCAGCCCTCAATTCTGGGCAATTCTGGCAATTCTGGGGACACCATACTTAATTATTCTCATCTATGCTTCGTCCACAGACCTTTACAGGAAACCCTCTTGACAAAGCACTCTCCAAGGCGTACGATTTAGCGTACGAAAGGAGGGCTAATAATGACAACACTTTCAGCAACAGAAGCAAGAAAATGCCTGTACAGCCTCGTTGATGACGTAGCCGAATCCCATGACCCCATCCAGATTGTGGGCAAGCGGCATTCTGCGTTTTTGGTCTCGGAAGATGATTGGCGGGCAATCCAGGAAACCTTGTACCTCACTGCAATCCCTGGCATGCGCGAATCGATTCAGGACGGACTCAAGAGCCCCATTGAAGAGTGCAGCGAGAAGCTTGGATGGTGAGCTGGCGTCTGGTTTTTACCAAACAGGCTCAGAAGGATGCCAAAAAGATCGCGCAATCCGGGCTGAAACCGCAAGCTGAGCGGCTGCTCGAACTCCTTACAGAAAATCCGTACAAAAATCCTCCGCCATACGAAAAACTCATCGGCGATCTTTCCGGCGCATATTCCCGAAGGATCAACATCCAGCACAGGTTGGTGTACCAAGTCTTGGATGATATCCAGACCGTCAAAGTCATCCGGATGTGGACCCACTATGAATAGCTGCCGTGTACGCCCCACAAAAAAAGGCCCGCCTGGAAAAACCAGGCAGGCCAAAATCTTCTTTTCGCTTCACTCCCGGTGAAGGGTTAGCTCAACCTCAACACCCTTTGCCACCGCCACCGATGGCGCAAGCCGCACCTTCTTTCCCTTCGCCACCTTCCATGGCCGCAACCGAACCCAGGATATAGGGCCGGGCAATCTTCACCCGCACGTTGTCGGCAATCTCAAGGGTTGCCACCCGGTCGGTCAGACCGGTGATCTTGCCCTGGAGGCCGCCGCTGGTGAGAACCTCGTCGCCCTTCTTGAGATTGTTGATAAACTCCTGATGCTCCTTGGCCTTTTTCTGCTGGGGCCGGATCAGGAGAAAGTAAAACACCACAAAGATCAACACCAGCGGCAAAAAGCTCATCAGGCCTTGCGCCCCACCAGCACCGGCCGCAGCGTCTGCGGCATAAGCTACACTAACCATAATCCCCTCCGATTCAAATTAAGTTTTCCCGGCAAGCCAACATCCGCCTGCTTCCCTTTTACTCTACCGCCCGCTTGGCATAAAACTCCTGCCGAAACTGGCTGAAACGATCTTCTTCAATGGCCGTGCGGATCCGGGCCATGAGCCCCACATAATAATGCAGGTTGTGAATGGTGTTCAACTGCGAGGAGAGAATCTCCCTGGCCATGAAAAGATGCCGCAGATAAGCGCGGGAATAATTACGGCAGGTGTAGCAGTCGCACTCCTCATCCACGGGCCGGTGGTCATCCTGATGGCGAGCGTTTTTTATAACAAGCCTGCCGCTTGAAGTAAAGAGCATTCCGTTTCTGGCGTTTCTCGTGGGCATGACGCAGTCGAACATGTCGATGCCGCGATAGACCGCCTCCACCAGGTTTTCCGGGGTGCCAACCCCCATGAGGTAGCGGGGATAATCGGCGGGCATGAGGGCAGCAATCTCTTCGGTGATCTCCATCATCAACTCGGCGGGTTCACCCACGCTCAAGCCGCCCAAGGCATAACCATCAAAGCCGATCTCCACCAGCTCTTCCACCGCGCGGGCTCTCAGGTCTGGGTACATGCCGCCCTGGATGATGCCGAACAGGAGCTGCCCGCGTTCCTTATGAGCGGCGCGGGAACGCCTGGCCCAGCGGCCGGTGAGGTCGGTGGAGGCAACGGCTTCCTCGCGGGTAGCCGGGTAAGGGATGCAGGTGTCCAGGCACATCATGATGTCCGAACCCAGGGCCTCCTGCACGGCCACGGCATCCTCGGGGCTTAAAAAAAGCTTGCTGCCGTCATGATGGGATTTGAAGGCGGCTCCTTCCTCGGTGATCTTGGTGAGGTCCTTGAGACTGAAGATCTGGAAGCCGCCGCTGTCGGTGAGGATGGGCCGGTCCCAGTTCATGAATTTATGCAGACCGCCGAAGCTGCGGATCAGCTCATGACCGGGCCGGATATAGAGATGGTAAGTGTTGCCGAGGATAATCTGGGCGCCCAACTCCTTGAGATTTTCCGGGGTCACACCCTTGACCGTGGCCTGGGTGCCCACGGGCATGAAGACCGGGGTCTGCACCGTGCCGTGCAGGGTACGCACCTCACCGCGCCGGGCCGCGCAATCGCTGGACTTACTGTGCAGGGTATAAGGGGAACCGCTCATCATAGGGCCCATAAGGTGAACAACTCGTCGATGCCCTTGCGGGCCAGGGCTGCCATGCAGATGAAATCCTCGGGGCTGAAAGGCTTGCCTTCGGCAGTGCACTGAGTTTCCACCCAGCGGCCATCCCCGGTCATGACGAAATTGGCATCCACCTCGGCCGTGGAATCCTCCGCATAATTGAGATCAAGCAGTGGTTCGCCGTCCACCATGCCCACGCTGATGGCCGCCACCGGCAGGATCTCCGGCATGGTGGCCAAAACCCCCTCCCGGAGCATGCGCTCCAGGGCATCCCGCATGGCAATGGCCGCGCCGGTGATGGAGGCGGTCCGGGTGCCGCCGTCGGCCTTGAGCACGTCGCAGTCCACCCGGAGGGTCACCTCGCCCAGGCAGGCAAGGTCAACCATGGTCCTGAGCGAGCGGCCCAAGAGGCGCTGGATCTCATAGGTGCGACCGGATCTGCCCTTGGCCGCCTCCCGTTGCATGCGGCTGTTGGTCGAGCAGGGCAGCATGCCATACTCCGCCGTGATCCAGCCCTGGCCGGTGCCCCGCAAAAAGGGCGGGACGCTGGTCTCCATGGTGATGGCGCAACACACCTGGGTGCCGCCCATGGTTATCAATACCGAGGCATAGGCCTGGGGCTGAAAGCCCTTTTCAATAGTGACCGGCCGCAGCGCATCTGCGGCCCGTTGATCGTTTCGCATCATGATGAATTCCTGAAAATTAAAAAGTTGGAGTGGCGCAAGCCGCTCCTATATTTTCCCCATGGTCACGCAGCCGCGCACCGGAGAGGCTGCCGAAAAAGGAGTTTGCACTGTTTGAGGCGCAGCCGAGTTTGCAAACTCCCGGCAGCATCGAGGAGTACCCCATGCGGGGCATAAACTCCGGGTATCCCGCCTTAGGCGGGACAAGTGGCGGGGTGCCCTTTCTTTGGTTCGTTTCTTTGGGCACGCAAAGAAATGAACAGAAGGATGAACGAAGCACCTTAAAGATCAAGAAACGTGGTATCCCGATTCAACACCCGACACCCCTCTTCTTCAACCACCGCCATGTTCTCCAGGCGAATCCCGCCCCAGTCCGGGATATATACCCCCGGCTCCACCGTGACCACCATGCCGGCGGCAAGAGGCTTGCGATTCCGGTAGTTGAGCGAGGGGCCTTCGTGAACGTTCAACCCCACCCCGTGGCCCAGGCCATGGCCAAACCGCTCGCCTAAGCCCGCCCGTTCTATCACGCTGCGGGCGATCTTGTCCACCACCATCCCGCTTATCCCGGCCCGCAGGCTGTTGAGCCCGGCCAGTTGCGCCTTGCGCACCAAGCGAAACAGCGCCACTGTTTTGGCGTCCGGGGTTCCAAGCACCACGGTACGGGTCATGTCCGAACAGTAGCCGTCCAACACGAGGCCCATGTCGATGACAATGGTTTCCCCTGCGGCCAGCGGTCGGTCGGAGGGCGTCGCGTGGGGCAGGGCCGCGTTGGGCCCGCCGGCAACGATGGTCTCGAAACTCGGTCGCTCAGCACCCTTAAGCCGCATGGCGTTTTCGATGGCCGAGGCCACCTCTTTCTCGGTCTGGCCAGGGCGCAGGGTGGGGTAAATCTCCTGAAACACCGCTTCGTTGAGGAGCACCGCCCGTTCGATCAAGGCCAACTCCGCCGCATCTTTTGCGAGCCGCAGCTCCTCGATAAAGCCGGTGAGCGGCACCAGCTCCATCTTCAGGTCATCAGCCAGCTTGGCCAGGCTCAGGGAGGTGGAATGGAGGAAATAATGGCTCTCAAAAGCCAGCCGTTTGATGCGGTGCTTCTTGAGCAGTAAACGCAGCAGGGGAAACAACCCTCGGGGATAGAGCTTAACCCGAAAACCCGCAGCCTCCTGTTCCGCCTGCAAGTGGAAGCGGGAGTCGGTGAGCAGGTAGGGCTCGCCCTCACAGGGGATGAGCAAAACGCCCGCGCTTTCGTTGATCGCATGGTCCCTGGCCGTATAGCCGCTGAGATACCTGCGATTTTCCGGCTGGGTTACGAGGATGGCGTCGAGCTGGCGGCGCTTGAGGCTGCGCCTGATCCGGTCAAGGATTCCCTGCCTCGGCATGGGCTCAATGCATGAAATGGACAAAAACCTTTACCCCATACCGAAAAAGCTTACCATGCAAGCCCTGAATGGCCAGGGTGAAATCGGCCTGGCCGAAATCCACCTGGTAGCGGAATGGCTTGTCCAACACCGAGAGGAAGGCAAAGCACGGCTTGTTGTAGCGCGCTTCCGCTCCGCTCGCGTACCAGTCCTTGAACCTTTTTTCAACCTCGGGCAAATCCTTGGGATCGGCCTCTTCCACATCGAGCCAGATTTCTGCTTCCATGCCTCTCTCCTTTCCTGAACCGCCCCTCTTTTACGGGGCAACCTCCATGGCCAGATGGTTTTCAACCAGGTCTTTCAGCTGTTGCAGGGCCTTGCCGTACTGCTCGTTGAGCTGGCCTTGAATCCTGGCCCATTCCTCCTGAAATTTTGGGTGCTGGGAGGGTTGCAGCTTCATGGTCTGGCCGGTCTGCTTGGCCAGATTCTGTTCCATCAAGGCCATCTGCTGGCTGAATTGGGCCTCAAGCTGTTCTTTGAGCTGCTCGCCATGCTGCCGATAGCCATCGAGAATCTTTTTCATTTCGACAAGAATCTTGAGCAGCTCGCCATCGCCCTGCCCGATTTCAACCAGGCCGTGCATGGCTTTGTCAGCGAGTTCCTGTTTTTCCACCTCGCGAGCCAAGAAGATGTTGCGTAACATGGCCTGCACCGCCCCTTTCCGCACCGGGCCCTTCTCTGCCTCCGACAACGTGCCAAGCCTTTCGCTCAGGCCCGGTTCCCCACGCATGAAAGCGGCGCCAAGGCGCATGCCCTCCTTGACCTGCTCTTCGCCGAGATAGTCGCCTTCCCCATCCTCGGCGGCAGCCATCCGGGCCGCCCGTTCCATCACCATGTCCATGGTGCTCTTTATTTCCGCCATGGAAAATAGCCTCCTTGATTCTTCAATTTTTCACGCCTGCCTCGGGGCAAACATACACCAAGGCCTCCACCATTTCCAGCCCTGTGTTTTTTCCTTAGCGCGGGAAGGCGGCCATGATCCCGCCATCCACCGGCAGGGTGGCGCCGGTGGTGGGGGTCTGCTCGCTGGCGAAAAAAACCACCGCGTTGCCGACATGGTCGGCATGTACCGTGACCTTTAAAAGATTGCGCTGTCTATAATAATCCTTGAGCCCTTCCGGGTCGAGATTGCGGGAGCGCATCCGCTCCGGCCCCACCACATCCCAAAGGCCCGAGGAAACCCCAGCGTCATCGAAAATCGCATCGGCATTGATCATGTTGACCCGCACCCCGAACTCGGCCAGCTCCAGGGCGGCAACCTTGCCCAGCTGGTGCGCCCCGGCCTTGGAGGCGCTGTAAGCACCAAAGGCTGCGCCCGGGGCAAAAACATTTTTCGAGCTGTTGATCACGATGCTGCCGCCGGTGCCCTGTCGCCGCAGGATGGGAATCGCCCCCTTGATCACCTGAAACACCCCCAGGCAGTTGACCTCCATGACCTGGGTGAAGGCCGCCTCGCTGAGGTCGGCAAGCTTTGCCACATGGGCGATGCCCGCGTTGGGCACCAAAATGTCCAGGCCGCCGCAGTCCATGACCAGTTGCTCCAGGCCGAGCCGCACCGATTCTTCGTTGGTCACATCCATAAGGAGCGGGGAAACCATCCGGCTGCCAAAGGTGTCGGCCAGATTATGACAGACCGTTTCCAGCCGCTCCTGGTTGATGTCGGTCATGAAGACCCTGGCTCCGGCCTCCAGAAGCTTGCGGCCGATCCCCATGGCAATGGCCCCGCCCCCGCCGGTCACCAGCGCGGTTCGCCCCTCAAGGGGCTTGGGCTTCGTCTTGCCCAGTTTGGCCTGCTCCAAGGGCCAGTATTCCATGTCAAAGATAGAATCCTGACCAAGCTCGTGGTACGGACCAAGAGCAGCGCCCCGCAGCTTGGCCGCGACGGTATGCTCGGCGATATCCGCAGCAATCCCGGCGTCCTTTTCCGTAAACCCGGCCGCCACCAGGCCCAGGCCCGGCACCAAAACAATCCGGGGCATGGAATCGAGCTTGGTACGAGCGACATTTTTCGTTGCCACCTGGGAGGCGAAGTACTGATCATATTCCTCCTGATATTGGGCCAGGGCATTGCGTACCGCATTCAGGGTCTCGTCCTCATCCAGCCCTGCCGCTTCAAGCCACAGGGGGTAATTCTTGGTGCGAATCACATGATCCGGGGTGAGCACCCCGTTGACGAAAAGCTCTTTGGCATCCGCCCGGGCAAGGGCGGCCAGGATTTCCGCATTCTGCCGGACGGCCAGCTGCATGGTCCGCCGACGGCCCGAATCCTCGACAAAACTCAAAGCCCCCCGCAGGATGGGCAGCACCACCGAGGCTTGCACCACTCCCGGATCAACAGCGGGGCCTGACGTTGCCCCAGCGCCGCGCTTGGCGAGATAGGCCTCGGCCCGGCTCACGTAGTCGATCATTCGGTCGTAGGCGGTTTTCGCGTCATCGCCAAAGGTGAAGATGCCGTGGTTTTTGAGAATGATGCAGTCGATTCCGGGCCTGCTTTCATAGAGTTCGGCCATGGCCAGAGCCAGGGGCAGGCCGGGCATGATGAAAGGCAGGATGCCGATATTTGCCCCAAGAGCTTCATGCAAAATATTCTCGGCGTCTTCCCGGTTGGTCAGGGTGACAATGGCATCGGCATGGGTATGGTCGATGAAGCGATGGGGCAGAAAGGCATGCACCAAGGTTTCAATGGACGGATTGGGCGAAGTGGCATCCAGAAGATGGGTGCGGAACTGGTTGACCATCTCCGCATCTCCGAGATCTCCAACCTGCCGGAGCTTGCGGAGATAGGCCAGATCTAGGCCGGGAAAGCCCTGGGGCGCGATGACCCCCAAATCCCAACCGCTGCCCTTGATATAGAGGATCTCCTGTTCTTCCCCCACCAGATTGGTGATGCCGCACTTCACCGAGGTGTTCCCCCCACCATGCAAAACAAGATCATCTTCCGCGCCAAGGAGCCGCGAGGTATAGACCCTGAGCGCAAGTTCCGGCGGGCACTGGGGATAGGCCCCGACAAAGGCCTGGGCCTCTTTTTCATCATAACGGTTCTTCATGAAACGGCTTCTCCTAAAAATGCGGCCGTAAGCCAGGGGAAAGTGCGCAATGGTTTAATTATTTAGTGAAATTTTTACACCACAAAACAACCTAAAAAGTTGACTTTTCTATGTTTTTCCCTTGACACACCCCTCAGATTGATTACACAGAAAAGATGGTTGTTATCATACAACAATTGTCGTGAATCTTGCACCTTTCCTTTTGCAGTAAGGAGTCTTTTTGACGGTATGGCTGGATATCAAGGTGAAGATACCGTCCAGCTCATCAAGGACGCCGCGGACATCGCCGAAATCATCGGCGAACATGTCTCCCTCAAGCGCGCAGGCACCAACCTCAAGGGGCTCTGCCCGTTTCATTCCGAAAAAACGCCTTCCTTCACCGTCAACCCAGAGCGCAAAACATACCACTGCTTTGGGTGCGGCGAAGGGGGGGATGCCATCAGCTTCATGATGAACTTTCATCGCCTGAGCTTTGCCGAGGCTTTGAAGGAGCTGGCCCGCAAATACCAGATCCCCCTGCCGGAAAAACCGCTCAACCCGCAAGAGCTGGAAAAGGCCCAGAAACGGGAGGCGTTGCATGTCGCCAACGAAAAGGCGGCCGAGCTCTTCCACCAGCTCCTGCTTTCCGATCCGGGCGCACAAAAGGCCCGCGAATATCTTGGCAAACGGGGCATCCCCGAGGAAATCACCAAGGAATTCCGCCTGGGCTTTGCCCCGGACAGCTGGAATTTCCTCGTCAATGCCCTGCCCAAACAAAAAATCACCACCGAGGCGGCCAAAGAAGCCGGCCTGATCGTACCCCGAGATAACAGCGGCTTTTATGACCGCTTCCGCAACCGGGTCATGTTTCCCATTATCGGCCTGACCGGCAGGGTCGTCGCCTTTGGCGGCCGAATTCTCGACGATGGCCAGCCCAAGTACATGAACTCGCCGGAATCCCCGGTCTTTGACAAAAGCCGGACCCTGTTCGGCCTCTACCAGAACCGGGAGCACATCCGCCAGGCCAAAAACTGCCTGGTGGTTGAAGGCAACTTCGACCTGTTATCCTTGGTGGTGCATGGGGTGCGCAATGTGGTTGCCCCTCTGGGCACCGCCCTGACCCAGGCCCATATCCGCTCGCTCAGGGGCTACACCGATGAGGTGATCCTGCTTTTTGACGGCGACCAGGCCGGGCTCAAGGCCGCCATGCGCTCGGTCCCGCTTTTTTTGAGCGAACAGGTCACGGCCAGAATCGCGGTGCTGCCGGATGCCCATGATCCGGACACCTTTGTCCGGGAATTTGGCCGGGAAGGCTTGAGCAAACACCTTGAGGCCGCCATGCCGCTACCGGAGTTTGTTTTTGACAAGCTCGTGGCCCAATATGGCTCAAGCGTGGCCGGCAAGACCAAGATCGTTGCGGAACTCCAAGAGCTGATCAAGGCCATTGGCGATCAGCATCTCCAACGCACCCTCTTTGTCTCCCATTTTGCCAAAAAACTCGGCCTTACTCCGCAGCAGCTCCTTGAGGGGGTCATCACTCCCCCGTCGGCACACAGCCAAGCCGCAAGACCCACGGCCTCGCCGGGAAAAGACGAGGCCGCGCTCCCCATGAAACAACGGCAGTTGCTTGAATTCCTGCTGGCCTACCCCGAGTATCTCCCCGCCTTTCTCGACGCGGGTCTCGAAGAGATCATCATGAACCAGTTCGGCCTGGCCATTCTCCTTCTGCTTAAAAAACAACCGGACCTCTCCGGCGGAGCGGAACAACTCCTGGAGTTTGCCACCGGCCCGGAACGATCTTTTATTTCCAGAATGCTCATCTCCGCGCCATCGCATTCCGAAGAGATGCGAGAGCAGCTGGCCCAGGGAATGCTGGGTTGGCTTTCGACAGTTAGGCTTAAGGCAAAACAAGAACGGCTTACGCAACAAAGCGGTGAGGCCCGACAGACCCAGAACGCACAGCTCGAGATAGAGCTGATGACCAAAAAAATACAGATGAACAAGCCCCTGCATTCTTAGGGCCTGTAGTCCTTTTCGACAGCTTTTATTTAAGTTAAAGAGGTGGGGCGAATTAACTTAGGGGGGTGAGAAAGCTATGGCGAGGCAAGAGAAAGGATCCAAACAACCACTGATCACTGCAGCCAAAGAAATGACCAGCGTCCTGCTGGTCGAGGATGCTTTGCTGGAAAGTGGAGGGGAAGAGGAGAGCAGTTGGTCGGTTGAACGTCCGAATAATCTGACCGCTATTTTTGATCTGGATCTGGACACCGATGGCGATCTGGAGGAAAGCTTGCATCCGGCCGGACCGGAGGATGACAGTCCGGGCGGCGGCCTGATTACAAAGGCCCGGGATCTTTCCGGAAACCAGCTGGATCCGGTCAAGGCGTATCTCCAGGAAATGGGCTCCGTCGGCCTGCTTTCCTCCGACGAGGAAACCGAGATCGCCAAAAAAATCGAAGACGGAGAAAAACTTATCCAGGACACCCTCCTGACCACGCCGCTGGCCGTTGAATACCTGCGCGAAGTGGCGGACAAGATGCTCGCCGGAAAACGGACCATCGCCGACATTCTACGCGGCTTGGATGAAGCAGATACCCAGGTCAACGAAGAAAAGAAGGAACACTTCCTCTGGCAGATCAGCGAAGCGCACCGCCTCAACGAGGAACTCTCCGCCTTCCGTCTCGACCTGATGGATTCTGCCATTACCAAAGCAGAGGCCCAGAAGATCAGAATCCGGGTCAAACGCAACGGCAAGGCGATCGCCAAACTTTTTGAGCACGATCGCATCAGCGCCAAACATCTCTCCGCCATCATCACCCGGCTGCGCAAACAAGGGACCAAACTTACCCCACCCGCTGAGATTCGGAACGACACGGTCAAGTATCCCCTCTTTCTCCAGGGCTGCGTCAAGGCACATGGCATCGATCCTGAATCCCTGACCACCCTGCTTGACGAAATCACCGCCGGGGAAAAAGTCAGTCGCGAATCCAAAAACGCCCTGGTACAGGCCAACCTGCGTCTCGTGGTCAGCGTGGCCAAAAAGTACGCCAATCGGGGGCTACAGCTGCTCGACCTTATCCAGGAAGGCAACATCGGCCTGATGAAGGCCGTGGAAAAATTCGAATACCGCCGGGGCTACAAGTTCAGCACCTATGCCACCTGGTGGATCAGGCAGGCCATCACCCGGGCCATTGCCGATCAGGGCCGCACCATCCGTATCCCGGTGCACATGATCGACACCATCAACCGTCTCCTCAAGGGCGCCAAGGATTTCTTGCGGGAAACCGGCCGGGAACCCACCCCCGAGGAAATGGCCGAACGGCTCGATGTCGACCTGAGCAAGGTCAAGAATATCCTAAAAATTGCCAAGGAGCCTTTGTCCTTGGATACCCCCATCGGCAGCAGCGAAGACAGCTATCTTTCCGATTTCATCGAAGACGTGAACTCCCTGTCGCCGGACGAGGCCACCGCCATGGAAAGCCTACGGGAAAATCTCCGCAGCGTCTTGCGCACCCTCTCCCCCCGGGAAGAGCTGGTCTTGCGTATGCGCTTCGGCATCGACACCTCGATTGACCTGACCCTGGAGGAGGTTGGCGACAACTTCGCCGTGACCAGGGAGCGGATTCGCCAGATCGAAGCCAAGGCGCTGAAAAAACTCAAGCACCCCACCCGGCGCAATCTGCTTTTTGCCTTTTATAACGATTGATCGGCTTATCAGCCGAAGAACAGGACCTCCATTTGAGGCCCTGTTCTTCGGCGCCTGTGCCTGACGATAGCTTTACCCGAAAAACCAGCTATCCATGCCGTTCACCCCTTCCATTCCTTGCGGCCTCGCTGATATGGACATCAGACAACAGTGGCTCTCCCTTGCCTTTACCCCTGGGCTTGGCCCCGCCACCCTCAAAAAACTTGTCGAGCGGTTCGGCTCCGCCCGAGAAATTCTCGCGGCGAACCGCAAGGCCCTTGAAGACTGTCCATTTTTGCGCAAAGACAGCCTCGCCTCCCTGTGCGATCAGCGGTCGATTGCCGAGGCTGCGGCAGATAAAGAACTTCGTCTGGCGGAAGACACCGGCATCACTCTGCTCTGCTGGGACGATCCGCTCTTTCCGCCCCTGCTCAAGGAAATAAGCGACCCGCCGCCGATTCTTTATGTCTTGGGCTCCCCGCAACTCCTCAGTGCGCCGGGCATCGCCATGGTCGGGGCACGGGCTGCCTCCTCGTACGGGTTACAGGTGGCGGAAAGGCTGGCCATGGAAATGGCCCGCCACGACCTGGTCATCACCAGCGGCCTTGCCCTGGGGATAGACACCGCCGCCCACCGGGGGGCCTTGGCGGCAGGGGGAAAAACCATCGCGGTCATGGGCTGCGGCCTGGATATTATCTATCCCAGCCAAAACAAAAAACTCCATGCGCAGATAATCGACCACGGCGCGATCATCAGCGAAAGCCCTTTAGGAACCCAACCGGAGGCCTTTCGTTTTCCTGCCCGAAATCGCATTATCAGCGGCTTGTCTTTGGGGGTCGTGGTTGTCGAAGCCGCCCACCGTTCCGGCACCCTGATCACCGCGCACCAGGCCCTGGAGCAGGGCCGGGATGTTTTTGCCATCCCCGGCAGAATCGATTCCCCGAAAAGCGAAGGCTGCCACCGCCTGATCCAGGAAGGTGCAAAGCTCGTGCATAGCGCCGCCGATATCCTTGAGGAATTAGCTCTGACCACCCTTGCTTCTCCGCCTGCAACAAAGCCGCAAGCGCCGCCGCTGCCAGCGGAAGAGGGGAAGATCTTCTCCCTGCTGGAGGTTTACCCAAGAAATATCGAGGAGATTATCCAGGCAGCACAACTGCCGGCCCAGAGGATCGCCGAGATCTTACTCCACCTGGAACTCCAGGGTCTAGTGGCCTCTTTACCGGGCAATCAATACCAAAGGCTTGCAGAACCACATTCGTCCAGTGTATAAGGCCCCTAGAGTTAAAGAGTCGTAGCTGCGCCAGCTTAACAAAAACAGATCACCAGGACACCATGTCCACCAGGACACCATGTCACAATCGCTTATCATTGTTGAGTCTCCGGCCAAAGCCCGGACCTTACAGAAATATCTCGGCAAAAACTTTACCGTCAAGGCTTCGGTGGGTCACATCATCGATCTGCCGGTGAAAACCCTGGGCGTTGATATTGCCAATGATTTTGCCCCCCAATACGTCACCATCCGGGGCAAGGGCAAAATCATCAGCGACCTGAAAAGCGCCGCCGAGAAAGCGGACAAGATCTACCTTGCCCCAGATCCTGACCGCGAGGGGGAGGCCATTGCCCACCATATCGCCGAATTTTTACAATCCACCCACAAGCCCATCCAACGGGTTCTCTTCCATGAACTCACCAAAAAAGCCATCCTCGCCGCCATCGAGCAGGCCAGCGAGGTCAACCAACAGCGTTTCGAGGCCCAGCAGACCCGCCGCATCCTGGACCGGCTGGTGGGTTACCAAATCTCCCCGCTGCTGTGGGACAAGGTCCGCAGGGGTTTAAGCGCAGGGAGGGTGCAGTCCGTCGCGGTGCGCATGGTTTGTGAGCGCGAGCAGGCCATTGAGGCCTTTGTTTCGGAAGAATACTGGTCCATCCACACCACCCTGGAAGGAAAAACGCCCCCGCCCTTTGTCGCCCAGCTCGACCAGGCATACGGCAAAAAGATCGACCTCAAGAAAAACAAGATCGGCACCGATGCCGAGGCCCAGGCCATTGTTGCTGCAGTGCGGGACGCTTCTTTTCTGGTGGAGAGCCTGGAAAAGAAAAAGAAAAAGCGCAACCCCAGCCCGCCGTTTATCACCAGCACCATGCAGATGGACGCCAACCGCAAGCTCCGCTTTTCCGCAAAAAAAACCATGACCCTGGCCCAGAAGCTTTATGAGGGCATCGAATTGGGCGCCGATGGCCCCACCGGCCTGATCACCTACATGCGGACCGACTCCACCCGGATCAGCAACGAGGCACTGGAAGAGGCCCGTGGGTATATCACCGAGGCCTTCGGGGAACAATTCCTCCCTGCCAAGCCGAATATCTTCAAAACCAGCAAATCCGCCCAGGACGCCCACGAAGCCATCCGCCCCACCGACGTGCGCAACACCCCGGAAAGGCTCGCACCCTTTCTGGAAAAAGACATGCTCGCCCTCTACTCTCTGATCTGGAAGCGCTTTCTCGCCTGTCAGATGGCCCCGGCGGAGTATGACCAGACCACCATCACCCTGGTGGCGGCCAAAGACTTTGTCTTCAAGACCGTGGGCTCCATCATGCGTTTCCAGGGCTTCATGGCCCTGTACGAAGAAGCGGTGGATGAAGGTGCCTCTTCGGATGGCGCGGAAGGCGACAATGCCACCCTGCCGGACCTGAAAAAAGGCGACACCGTCTCCCTCCTGGCCATCGAGCCAAAGCAGCATTTCACCCAGCCGCCTCCCCGGTATACGGAGGCAACCCTGGTAAAAGCCCTGGAGGAAAACGGGGTGGGTCGCCCCTCCACCTATGCCGCCATCCTTTCCACCATCCAGGACAAGGAATACGCGCTCCTGGCCCAACGCAAATTCATGCCCACCGACCTGGGCAAGCTGGTCAACGAACTGCTTGTCGCCCATTTCCCGGATATTCTGGACATAGAATTCACCGCCTCCATGGAGGAAAAGCTTGACGAGGTCGAGGCTGGCAATACCCAGTGGCTGAAGGTTCTGCGGGATTTTTACGGCCCGTTCAGCAAGACTCTGGATGCAGCCAAGGAGGAGATGAAGTCGGTCAAGAAAATGGCCATCCCCACCGAACTCCCCTGCCCGCTTTGTGCAGGAACAATGGTGATCAAGTGGGGGAAAAATGGCGATTTCTTGGCCTGCGAAAAGTATCCGGAGTGCAAACACACCCAAGATTTCACCAGAAACGACGAGGGCAAGATCGTGCCCGTTGAGAGGGAGCAGCCAGCCGAATCGGGCGAGCTCTGTGAAAAATGCGGCAAGCCCATGGTCTTTAAAAATGGGCGTTACGGTAAGTTTTTGGCCTGTTCCGGCTATCCGGCCTGTAAAAACATCCGCGCCACCACCACCGGGGTTCCATGTCCGGAAGAGGGGTGCACCGGAGAACTCATCCAGAAGATCTCCAAGCGCGGCAAGGTCTTTTACAGCTGCAACCGCTATCCCAAGTGCACCTTCGCCCTGTGGGACAGGCCGGTCAATGAACCGTGTCCGCAATGCGGGTCTGCGTATCTTCTCGAGCGGGAGACGAAAAAAAGCGGCCTGCAGCTGCATTGTCCGAACAAGGACTGCGGGTACACAAAGAAGATCGGCGAGGAAGAATAAGGGAAATTTACAGATTGCCCCGAATCAAGTAGGCGGTGTAGCCGACAAGCTCATAAAGCATCCCGTAGGTATCCTCCAGGCCATCGCCGGAAGGGACGAAACTCTCCCGGGTAATGGGTGTGTTGTCCCTGGAAACAGACAGTAAATCCGGATTCAAGCCCTGCTTGCGAAAAAGCGCCGCCGCCCTCCGCATATGGTTGGCCGAGGTAATGAGCAGGATTCGCTTGATTCCCTTGCTCTCGCAATATGCCTTAACGCTTTTTGCCTCGGCCAAGGTATTGCGAACCTTGCCGTGGACTGCAATCTTTTGGGGATCAATTCCCTGCTTTTCCAGAAGATCGAGGAGAATTCTCGTCTCATTCACGCCTTTGATAGTCACATCACTGAGAAGCAAGGTCTCGGCCAGGCCGCTTTTTACCGCAGCGACTCCCGTCAATATTCGCGCAGAACTCTGCCCCAGCTGCTGGTAGTCGGAGACATATTTGAAGATCTCTTCTTCATTCTCCGCCGCATGCCGCACATACCAATTGTAATCAACTATCCCACCCAACACCACGGCAGCATCATACCTGCTATGCCGGTCCACCGTATCTGCCACCCACCATTTGGCCATAACAATCTGTGAAGTATAAGGGATACTGACGCCATAGAGGTAGAGCAGAAGCAGTAGCAGGCCGAGGCGGGTTCGCTCCTTCTTGAGCAGCAGGATCAGACCGATAAAAAATGCCGGGAAGAGCGGATTAAGAAAAAACCTGGCCACATCCTGGGCGGTATAAAAAGGCATAACAACCCCTCATATGCATCATCAGAGAAAGCCGTCATAATGAATATGTAGGCCTTCTGGTTGGCGAAACGGCGCAAGGAGTCGCGCAGCTGCCGCATTCCTGTTAGATATACCTGCAAAACCGTGCCATTACCACCTACAAAAATAAAGCTACTTGCCAAAAAGGCCGATAAGTATATATAGTAGATCATACGTTACATAGGACTTCAAGGAGGTAAGCCTATGATTTCCGGCATCCATTCGGCTCTTTCCGGCCTGACCGCCATCCAGAAAAAAATTGAATCTAACGCCAACAATGTGGCCAACATCAATACAGATGGCTACAAAAAAACGCGGGTTACCCTGCACGAACAGGAACCACAGGGGATAGAAGCTGTGGTGCAGCAGATTCAGACGCCTGGGCCGATGGTGTATGAACAAACGTCCGCAGGAGAAACTCTGGTTGAAAAATCAAACGTGGAACTGAGCGAAGAGTTGCCCAGCATGATGTTAAGCCGCCGCTTTTTTCAAGCCAACTTGAAAACCGTGCAGGTTCAGGATGAGATGCTTGGAAATCTGTTGGACATCAAGAGCTGAAGGAGTCTTGGCCCCAAGTTATCCTACCGGCCAGGATGGTCAACACGGCCTTTCCTTGCAATTCCCAGCCAAGAAACGGAGAGTTCCTGCTCTTGGACTGAATGCTTTCCTCGCTAAAAACAAACTTCTTCTCCGGATCAATAACCGTTATATCCGCTGGTGCGCCCACGGAAAGCGTCCCACCGACCACCCCGAGAATCCTTGCCGGATTCACCGAAAGCAGCTCCACCATCCTCCGGGCATCAAGCTGATTTTCCCGCACGAGCCGCAAGGTTAACGGCACTGCTGTTTCCAGGCCGATGATGCCGTTGGCCGCCTGATCAAACTCCATATCCTTATCGAGCTCACCGTGCGGTGCATGATCCGTGGCAATAGCGTCAAGGGTTCCGTCTCGCAAAGCCTCACGCACTGCGGCGACATCCGCCTCGGTCCGCAGGGGAGGATTCATTTTCGCCAGGGTGTTGTAGCCATCCACCGCTTTCTCGGTAAGGGTGAAATAATGCGGCGCTGTCTCGGCGGTAACCGCCACGCCTTTTTCCTTGGCTCGTCTGATCAAAGACAGCGATTCCCGCGTGCTGACATGGGCGATATGGATGGGCCGCCCGGTAAAGTCAGCCAGGGCCAGGTCACGATAGACCATAATCTCTTCGGCAACATGGGGAATGCCCCGCAGGCCGAGCCGGGTAGCCAGCGCCCCATCGTTCATCGCGCCACTGTGACTGAGCGTCATCTCCTCGGCATGGGAAATAACCAGCAAATCATGGTTGCTGGCATACTCCAGGGCGCGACGCATGAGCTGACTGTTGCCCACCGGCAACCCATCATCGGTTACGGCAACCGCCCCGGCTTGGCGCAATTCGCCAAACTCGGCGAGATGCTCTCCATTACTCCCGCTACTGATCGCGCCTACTGGGTAGACCCTGGCGAAACCAGCTTCCGCCGCCTTTGCCAGAATAAATACTGTCACGGCCTGGTTATCATTGACCGGCTTTGTGTTCGGCATGGCAGCCACAGCAGTAAAGCCCCCGGCTGCAGCGGCACGGGTTCCCGTTTCTATGGTTTCCTTGTACTCCTGGCCTGGTTCACGCAAGTGCACATGCATGTCGATCAGCCCCGGCACCACCCACTTCCCCGTCAAGTCAAAAACAAGGCCCCCTGTCTGCTCGGGAAGCGTGCCTGGCTTGACCACCGCGCTTATTCTGCCATCGACAATCAGCACATCTTGAATCTGATCGATTCCGTTTGCCGGATCAATCACCCGCCCATTCTTTAAAAATATAAGTCCGGGCATGTTAATCGCCTCCCATTATCAGATACAGCAAGGCCATCCGCACAGCCACCCCATTGGTAACCTGCTCCAAAATCACCGACCGGCTGCCATCGGCAAGCTTGGGATCAAGCTCAACCCCACGATTTATCGGACCGGGGTGCATAATAATCGCTTCGGGCGAGGCTGCGTCCGCCACCTTTTGGGAAACGCCAAAGAATTTCGCATATTCCCGAAGAGACGGGAACAGTGGGTCCTGCTGGCGTTCTTTTTGAATCCGCAGGGCCATGATCACATCGGCTCCGTCGACCGCCTCCATCACGCTCCGGCTAACCCGGGCACCCAGCTCCTCGATGCCGGGAGGGATAAGCGTCGCCGGGCCACTTACGGTGACCGACGCCCCCATCTTAGAAAACCCGATGATATTGGAGTGCGCCACCCGGCTGTGGGCGATATCGCCAATAATGGCGATCTTCAACCCCGCGATCCCGCCCTTGGCTTCCCGCACCGTCATCAGGTCGAGAAGGCCCTGACTGGGATGCTCATGGGTTCCGTCCCCGGCATTGATCACGGAGGCATTGATATGATCGGCCAGCAGACGGGCCGACCCTGATCGAGGATGTCGGAGGATGATGCAGTCCGGATTCATGGCGGCGAGATTGCGGGCGGTGTCAATGAGGGTTTCCCCCTTCACCGTGCTGCTGCCCGAATTGGAGATGTTGAAGGTATCCGCGCTCATGCGCTTTGCGGCAACCTCAAAGGAAAGACGGGTCCGGGTGCTGGGCTCAAAGAAAAAATTGATAATGGTTTTGCCGCGGAGGGTAGGGACTTTTTTTATGGCACGGGAGGAAATTTCCTTAAACGATTCTGCGGTCTGCAAAACAGCCTGAATATCTTCCACGGAGAAATCGGCAAGCCCCAGGACATGCTTATGGGTGAATCGGTACTCGGAAGTCATACGATTCTTTCCGTGAAAATTATGAGGGGTTGACGCCGCATCGATTCAGAATAGAAAAAACGGTCGCCTTTGGTCCAGAACTTTTTTAGGAGCCGTTACGAAATAACTATTACGTTTCTGACCATTTCGTTACGGCTCCTTATGCCGGTCACGGCATTTCAATGATACGGTTATTTCCGAACAACGGCTTAAGGAATTATTTTTCCAAGCCGACTCCAGCGCACCGTAAAATCTGCACTGTCCCATGACCAGTACAACATAAAGGCCTTGCCCCTAATGGCTTTGAGATTAACAAATCCCCAGAATCGGCTGTCGTGGCTGTTATCTCGGTTATCCCCCATGACAAAAACAGAACCGGGAGGCACGGTTACCAGCGCCATATTGTCTCTGGGAGAAGGAAGAACCTCCGCGTCCAGATTCACGGCGTTGGGCTCCACAAAAGGTTCTCCATTGACAAACACCTTTTTGCGCACAACCTCAACCCGATCCCCGGCAACCCCCACAACCCGCTTGATAAAATCCTGGGACGGGTTTTGCGGGTACTTGAAAACAATGACATCATGCCGCTTGGGGTCTCCCACGGCGATCCAGGCGGCCCCAGTCAGTGGGTTTTTGACGCCATAGCCAAATTTATTGACCAGGATGTGGTCGCCAACCAGCAAGGTTGGAATCATGGACCCGGAGGGGATTTTGAAAGCCTGCACCACAAAGGTTCTGATGAAAAATGCAAGCACCAAGGCAATAACGATTGCCTCGGTATATTCACGCACAACAGATTTTTCCATGCCAGGAGTTTTCTTCAACACGCTTGATCCTCGTCTCGCAATCTGTTCATCCAGGGAAAACAAGAGCCGCCCAGCGACAGGCCCATCACCCAGAAAGGTTGCCACAAAATAAGCGAAGAGCGAAATAAATACAAGGGGCTGAATGCGGCTGGCCAGAAATTCTCTGAATTACCTCCCGTAATAATCTTGAATTATTTCCAGAAGTACGAACCACATGTAGTAGCAACCATTTATAGAAAACACAACATAATGGTATTTATAGGTTTTTTCGGCCAACCATTACCCTGACCATCACTTCAATTACCTAATTTTTATGAGAAAAATCCACAATCTATCGCTTACTTTATTCTTGACACCATGTTTCTTTTGTGTCTCTAATGCAATTAAATAGCTGAAATTATAATCACCAAGCGCAGTTAGAAAGTATTCCGCGCAAGAGCCGATAGTCGGTTTGCGGAAGTGTACCGCCAGAAAATCTTGGTCACGGGGAGCTCATGGGCAAATCCGCTTTCAAAAAATTACAATTGCCATCCTTGCATCTCCCTTTTTTCAAAAGGCAAACCCTTTCCGTCGGCCTTGATATTGGCTCCCATGCCGTGAAGATCTGTGAGATGGCCGAAAAGGGCAACGGCTATGAACTCGTGGCCCTGGGTAGCGCCCTGCTCCCCCCCGACTCTCTTGAGGACGGTGCCTTACAAGACCCTGCGGCCGTTGGCAAGGTCATCACCTCTCTGGTCAACAATCTGAAAATCAAGAATAAAAAAGTCGCCATCTCCATTTCGGGATACTCCGTCATCGTCAAAAAAATAAATCTGGCGGTGATGACCGAAGAGGAGCTGGAAAAACACATCGAATCAGAGGCGGAGCAGTATATCCCCTTCGACATTGAAGACGTCTATCTGGATTTTCAGGATCTCAAAACCAATACCGCCACCGAAGACCGCACAGATGTCATGCTGGTTGCCGCCAAACGAGAAGTCGTAGACGGATATCTCAACATGTTGCGGGCGGCAGGCCTCCAACCGGTTGTTGTTGACGTGGATGCCTTTGCCCTGGAAAACGCCTTTGAGGCAAATTTTAGCATGGCAGACAATGTCGCCCTGGTGGATATTGGCGCCTCAAAAATGAACATTAATATCATCTCCCATGGTTCTTCTATTCTGGCCAGAGACGTTGTCCTGGGTAGCCGACAGTTGACCGAGCAGATAGAACATCTTTTTGGGGTCAGCTTTGAAGAGGCGGAGGCCCTGAAAACGGGAGACATCGTTTCTAAAGAAAAGCGGGAGGAGCTTGAAGGCCTTTTTGCAAATACCTGTAGCCAGTGGGTAACAGAGGTAAAGCGGGCCATTGATTTTTATTATTCCAATCACCCGGACGAAACGATTTCAAAAATTATTCTGAGCGGTGGCGGTGCGAAAATACAGGGACTTACCGAGTTCTTTAAGAAAGAGACCGATATCGCTGTGGAAATTTTCAACCCCTTCAAGCAAGCATCTGTGGATAGCAGAACCATTGATCCCGCCTATCTGAAAAGTATTGCTCCTGAAATGACCCTTGCTGCTGGCCTGGCAACAAGGCCGGTGGAGGTCTAACCGCCATGATCCGCATCAACCTCCTGCCGATCCGGCAGCTGAAAAAAAGCGCGCGCCTGAAAACCGAGCTTCTGGGGTTTTCAGGCGCCCTTGTTCTGGTGTTGCTCGTCCTTGTTATCGGCTGGTTTGTCTTGGCAGGAAAGATTACCAGCCTCCAAGAAGAGCTTGTTGCGCTTGAGCAAAAAAAGCAGTCGTACCAACCCATTCTGAAACAGATCGATACCCTGAAAAAAGAGAAGGAGATGGTGGAGCAAAAGCTGGACTCCATAAAAAAACTCCAGGCCAGCTCCCAGGTTACGGTGCGCGTCCTCGATGAAGTGGCGTCACGCACCCCGACCAGCCGTATGTGGCTCACCTCCCTGCAACAGTCCGCCGGACGCTTACAGCTACAAGGCATAGCCCTGGATAACGAAACCATTGCCCAATACATGCAGCAGCTGGAAGCCTCTGAATATTTTGAAAAAACGGAATTGACCAGTTCTGCGCAGACGGACGTTGCCAAGCAGAAGCTGAAATCTTTTTCTCTTACAATAAATGTTGTCGTACCAAACAGTTAACACCTTTGGCGGGAGAAGCAATGGCGCTTGACATACAAAAAATCCAGGCTGGCCTTGAGAAGTTTCTCGACAGCAAGGTAAGCCGGCTTGACATGAAGCAAAAGATGCTGATCGCCGTCGCGGCCTGCATCCTGCCGTGCGTAGCCTTCTTTTTCCTTGCCTACTCCCCAAAAACCAGCGAAATAAAAACCCTTGAAACACAAAAAGCCGGCATCGAAGAGGAAATCCGAAAAGTAAAAAAAATCGCCGCCGACCTTGAAAAACACAAGGCGGAAATGGCGGAAGTGCAACGGCAGTTTGCCGAGGCATCCCTATTACTGCCCGATGAAAAAGAAATCCCCTCGCTCCTGTCCACCATTTCCGGGCAGGCAACCGCATCTGGCCTCGACGTTCTCTCCTTCAAGCCGCTTGCCGAAAAACCGCAGCAATTTTATGCGGAAATTCCAGTTGATATCGGAGTGCAGGGCTCATACCATAATGTGGGCATCTTTCTTGACAAGATCAGCAAGCTGCCCCGGGTTGTCTCCGTAAACAACATCAAGATGGATTCTCCCAAGCAGCTGGGTGGAGAAATGATCCTGAATTCAACCTTTCAGCTTGTCACCTATCGCTTTCTCGACCCCGCTGAAATTGCAGCCAACGCAAAAGATACAAAAGGGAAGAAGTAACAAGTACGCACCACGAAATTACGAGAACCACTCATCATGATAAACAGCGTGTATTCAAAAAATATCTTCCTCGCGGTCGCCCTTGTTGCAAGCGTGTCCTGTCTGGGCGCATGGGATGCTGCTTCTGCCCAGCCCGAGACTATCACGCCAAACGCCACTGCCAATCCGGCCCAAGCGTTGGAAACAGCCCTTGCCAACGGGCAACCACCGCCTTTTGTCTATAACCGAGAAAGACCAGACCCATTTTTCCCGTTTCTCACCCAGGAAATCATGAAAGCCGAAGCCAAGGCCAAGGCCGAATTGACGGGAACACAAAAATTTGAACCAGCCCAGTTGACCCTGGTCGCCATTGTTTCCGGCAAGCGCGGGTTACTGGCCATGGTGCAAGATTCCTCCGGCATTGGCTATGTGCTCCGCAAGGGCACAAAAGTTGGGGAAAAAGGCGAAGTCATACAAATAGCCCACGACAAGGTAATCATCGAGCAATCACTTAAAGGTGTGACCGGTGAACGCACATCCCGAAAAATTGAGATGATCTTAAGCAAAGAGGGAGAAAAATAATGACGCCCCTTATTACCCGCCTGAAATGTATCTCTGCCGGGCTGATGATATTCTGTTTTCTTTTGACCGGGACAACGTTTGCCCAAAAGGCCGCCCCCCAAACAAAGGCGGCCTACACAATATCAGGCATTACCCTTGATCAGACAGCCGATGGCTTGCAGCTGATTGTTCAGGGGAAAACCCCACCCACCTATACGATGTACGAACTCTTCGATCCCCTGCGGATCGTGCTGGACATCGCCGATGCCAAACTCCTTGACTCCACGGCGATACCGCTCAATCTGCCGCAGGGGCCGGTGCAGGAAATTAAAAATATCGCCCTGACCGATCAAGAACCAGCTATCGCCCGTCTGGAGATCTACCTCGCTGGCGATCCGGCCTATACCATCGAAAGAAAGGGAAACAATATTGTCGTCAGCTTTGCAAAGACAATGTCCATGCCTCCCCAACTCATGCAGGCGGCAACCGAAACCGAAGCGGAGCCGCAACCCGCAACCATTGCCAGCCCGTCTGCTCATCCGGCCACAATGCTTCAGGACATTGAGATTGACACCACCAATCCGGCCGAGACCCAAGTCTTTATCAAAACGAATGGGCCGATCACTAATTTCCAGAAAGCCCATCTCGCTAAAGGCGGCGGCCGCCCGGACAGAATGTATCTTGATCTTGCCAACATCGCACTCCCTCGCGGAAATACTCTGCAACACACCGTTGGGACAGCCTTGGCAAAAATACGCGCAGCTCAACGTAATTCAGCAGTTCGCATCGTTTTTGATTCCGGCCTTAAGGAGCTGTTCACCTATGAGGTGGAAAACAGACCCGATGGTTTGCTGATCAAGATCGCTGAGCCTTCGGCCTCCATTGCCGCGCCCAGCGTGGCAGGCCTCCTCAAGCAAGGTCCGGCCAAAAAACCAGAGTCCAAGCAACGTGAAGCAATAATGCTTCCCCCACTGCCTGAACCTCCTCCTTCGCTGCCTGTGGAGATTGCCCCCCCGGAGGAAATTGCAGCCCCTGCCCCCGAGGCACTCGCCCCGGAGCTGATCGTTCCCAAGTTAACCAGCACAAAGGCGAAACCCAAAACCATTGCAACCAAACTGGTTCCGGATCCGCCTAAGACCGCCAAGGCAGTTGCGTCCTCCTCTGCCCAGAAGGCTTCAGAAAAAACCAGCAAAGCGGATTCCTTTGCCTTCGCAGGATATGAGAAACAAAAAATCACCGTGGATTTCTTTAAAATTGATCTCCACAACGTGTTCAGGCTTTTTGGCGAAATAAGCGGACAAAATATCGTTGTTGACGAAGGGGTCACTGGTACCCTGACTCTTGCGCTCAACGATATCCCCTGGGATTTTGCCCTGGATATTATCCTCAACCTCAAAGACCTCCAGAAGGAAGAACGATTCAACACCATCGTCATTTCGCCAAAGTCCAAACAATTCCACTGGCCAAAGGGTGCCACGGATGCAATTGCCGTCAAGGGGGGCGATGCCATCTCCGTAAAACAACGCCTGGAAACGCCTAAAGGGGTTATTGAAGCGAAAACCCTCATCCAGCAAGCCACTGCCGCCGAAAAAAGCGGCCAGCTCGAAAAGGCCTTGTCGCTCTACGAATCAGCCTTCAACAACTGGCCTGAAAATGCGCAGCTTGCAAGCCGTATCGCTTCGCTCTGCCTTACCCAGTTAGGGCTGAATGCCAAGGCCGTGCACTATGCCAAGGCAACCCTAACCCTTGAGCCAGCCAACTCTGGAGCAGCCCTCCAGGCTGCCATTGGCTCGGCCAACATGAAAAAAACCGAAGCGGCCAAAGCATACTTTGACTTGGCCGTCAGCGGAGAAACACCTGCAAGCGAAGCGCTGATCAGCTACGCTTCCTTTGCCGAAGAGTACCAAAGTTATAATGGCGCCCTTACTCTGCTTGCCAGACATGAAGCACTGTTCGACGATACCCTTGACACCCTGGTGGCCAAGGCAAGAATTCTTGACAAACTTGGCCATTCCGCCCAAGCTGTTACGGCATACAATGCGGTTCTGCTGTCCGGTTACACGGTGCCAGAAGATTTGCAGCAGTTCATCAAGGGAAGAATTGCTGCGGCAAATTAACATACAGGTTGAGGCGTTTTCGGTTTTTACCTGAAATTTTTTTCACCTCAAAAAAGTATAAAGACTGCCACCATGAAAAAGAAAACTCAAAGCGTTGTTACTTTATTTGTCTGGGCAACGATCTGCCTACTGCTCACTACCGCCTGCGCACCTGCCGTCAACACCGCGACCACGCAGGCTACGGCACCAACAAAGCAGGCCAAGGCTCTGGAGGCTGGCCAGTTGCCGGTTCGCTTCCAAAAACCTGCTTATATGCTGGGAGAAAGTTCTACCCAGAATATTGGAGCGGGGAATGCCGAAAGCATTACAATCCCGATTGGCGCCGATATTTCCTCCAATACCGGTCCGGTGGCGCTGCGCGACATTATGAAGCGGCTAGCCGCCTTAAAGGGTATGAACATCAGCTGGGCAAGCGATGTTGACCAGATGGCCGTGGTGGATGTGGATATCCGGGCAGAGGACGACTTTTTCAAATCACTGGACAATATCCTCCGGCAAAAGGATTATTTCCATGAGGTTCAGGGCAATACTATCGTGGTCAAGTACCGGGAAACCCGGAAATTCCATGTGGCCATGCCCTTTGTGAAGTCTACTTACGCCACAGGAGTCGGCGGGGATGTGCTGGGAGGCGGGTCAACTGTAAATAGTGTTAAGGGCAATATCCAGCTTACCAGCGATAAAAACGATTTTGACATTTGGGATAATGTCAGGCAAAATATTGACCAGATGCTTGAAATATGGGAGGAAACCACTACTTCACCTTCTCCCGCTACAACTACGACAGCAACAGGCGCTGCGGCTCAAACTGGCTATTCTCAGCCGCCAGCCACCACACCTGCTGCTCCGGCAACAACATCTAAGCGCAATGTTCAGGCAGGCAAAGGGTATTACAGCATCGACAAGCCCATCGGCCTGATTACGGTGACTGCACCGAGACCTCTCGTTGAAAAGATCGCCGTATATCTCGATAACCTGAAATCGGAACTCTACCGCCAGATCTCCATCGAGGCTAAAATTGTGGAGGTGTCCATAGACGATACTGAAAGCCGTGGTATCGACTGGACCAACTTCCTCTCTGGCAAAGAGATTGGTCTCACCTTGTTCGGAACCCCTTCCGGCACTGGAGCCGCGTTGGCGCCTGTGCGTACAACCTCTGCTTCTGTCGCTTCCATAAGTAACGGCATTATCTACGATCCAAACCGCGACTTGAGAGGTCGGGGGGTAAGCAATATAGCCATCGCCGGCAACCCTTTCTCTGTTGCCCTGAATTTTCTGGATACCCAAGGGCATTCCAACGTATTGGCCAACCCAAAATTAAGCATCATGAATGGCCAGCCAGGCCTCATCACTGCGGGTGACAGTGTCAAATATATCGACAAGGTTGAATCCAAGGTTGATGGCACCACAGGTTCGACGACATACAGCATCACAACGGCAACCCTCATGTCAGGGATCGGCATGTCGGTGATTGCAACCATCATGGAAAACGATGAAATTATCCTTAACTTGACTCCGGTCACTTCAAAGCTCAATGGAAATGAAGTTGATTATATCGTCGGTTGGGGGGGGCAAATCGGTGTTCCCAGGATTAAGCTGCGGGAAATGAACACCACTGTTCGTGTGAAAAGCGGGCAAGTGGTGGTAATTGGCGGCCTTATTGACAATGCCGACTCCACCGGCGGCAGTACCAAGGTTCCCTTCCTTGGCGATCTTCCCATAATCGGCAATCTCTTCAGTCATTCGGCAAAAAATACCAAGAAAAGTGAACTGGTTATAATGCTCCAGCCAAAGATTCTTTGATTTTTCGCTGCTATGTTTCACAAAAAAGCCCGGCAATCGCCGGGCTTTTTTGTGTGATACGCTCTGTGACGAAAACTCTTATTGCGTCTGCTCTTGTTCCGCCTTCTGCTTTTTTGAATTTTCATACAGAGCATGAAAATTGATCGGCTCCATAAGGAAGGGGATAAACCCGCCGTCCACCGACACCTGGCTGATTATCTGCCGAGTGAACGGGAAGAGCAAGGCCGCGCATTCCACCGACAATACCGGGGCCATGTGCTCTTCCGGGATATTTTTCAACAAAAACACCCCGGCGTGCTCGACCTCAATGATAAAGAGGGTTTTCTCGGTCTGGCTGTTGGTCACTTTGGCGGTAATGGCCAGGGTGACCTCATAATGGTCTTCCGTTTCCAGCTTGCGGTGCTTCAAGCCCAGGTTCACATCCACCTTGGGTTCGCCTTTCGCCAGAAAAACATCCGGAGCCTCGGGATTTTCAAAGGATAAATCCTTGAGATACATCTTCTGCAACCGAAAAATAGGGGGTTGCGGTGCCTGAGCGTCCTCTTTTTTTTCTTCCGCCATGATTCGCAATTCCTTGTCTGAGTCTGAGTTTCTGTATGGCACACGCCACGTTTCCGCCTACTGTAAGAACCGCACTCCATTCTTTATAATGAAATATGCCGAAACTTCAACGGGTCTTTTGCAATTTAGGAGCCGTCACACAATAACGTGTCCAATTCTGGTCGTTGCTTTACGGCCCCTTATGCCGTTTGAGCATACAAAATAAACACCATTTGTAACAACAGCTATCTCCGGATCACCCGGAACTTCATCCGGCAGCCGCGATTCAGATGCTCACGTCACCGCGCTAACCCCGTCCTTCCAGAATCTTTTTAAGAAATTGCCCGGTGTACGATTCCTCGACGCAAGCCACCTCCTCGGGAGTGCCTTGGGCGACAATGGCGCCACCCTGATCTCCACCCTCCGGGCCGAGGTCGATGAGGTGATCGGCGGTTTTGATCACGTCGAGATTGTGTTCGATGATAACCACGGTGTTGCCGCTTTCCACCAGCCGGTTCAACACATGGAGAAGATGCTGGATATCCGCCGGATGGAGCCCGGTTGTCGGCTCATCCATGATGTACAGAGTTTTGCCGGTGCTTCTTTTACTCAGCTCCTTGGCCAGCTTGATCCGCTGCGCCTCGCCGCCGGACAGGGTCACCGAGGACTGGCCCAGGGCGAGGTACGACAATCCCACCTCCAGCAAGGTTTGCAGCTTACCCTTGATCTGCGGAACCTTGCCGAAAAAATCCAGGGCCTCCTCCACGTTCATGGCCAGGATCTCGGCGATATTCTTACCCCGATAGGCAATGTCCAGGGTGTCGGGATTGTAACGTTTGCCGCCGCAAGCCTCGCAGGTCACATAGATATCCGGCAAAAAATGCATGGCGATCTTGATCACCCCCTCGCCTTCACAGGCCTCGCACCGACCGCCTTTCAAGTTAAAGCTGAAGCGGCCCGGCTGATAGCCCCTGGCCCGCGCCTCGGGCAACCGGGCCAGGAGCTCGCGCACCGGGGTGAGCAGCCCGGTGTAGGTGGCGGGATTCGAGCGGGGTGTGCGGCCAATGGGGCTCTGGTCGATATCAATCACCTTGTCGATTTGCTCCAATCCTGCAAAGGCACAGCCTTTACCGGATTGTCCTTGCGGGTGCGCGAGAAAGTTGATTGCCCCCTTGAACAGGGTTTCGATCACCAGCGAGGATTTTCCCGAGCCGGAAACCCCGGTGACGCAGGTCATCAGGCCAAGGGGGATACGGACATCGATTTTTTGCAGGTTGTTGGCCGTAGCCTGCCGGATGGTGAGCCAGGCTTTTTTAGAACCGGGCCGCCGCCGTTTTTTGGGAATCGGGATGGACAACCGGCCGGAGAGATAGCCGCCGGTGATGGAGGCTTTATGGCGCAACAGCCCCGCCACCTCGCCGTTGTAGACCACCTCCCCGCCGTGCACCCCGGCACCCGGCCCCATGTCCAGCACATGATCGGCCGCCCGGATGGTATCCTCGTCGTGCTCCACCACCAGCACGGTATTGCCCAAATCCCGCAGCCGGGTCAGGGTGTTGATCAACCGGGCATTGTCCCGCTGGTGCAGGCCGATGCTGGGCTCATCGAGAATGTACAAAACCCCGGCCAGCCGCGAGCCGATCTGGGAGGCCAGCCGAATCCGCTGGGCTTCGCCGCCGGAGAGGGTGGCCGCCTTACGGGCCAGGGAGATGTAGCCCAGGCCCACATCGTGCAAAAAGGTGAGCCGGTCAACAATCTCTTTCAGTATCCGCTCGGCAATGAACAGCTCCTGATCCGTCCAGGCAAGGGCTGGCAGGATTTCCAAAAGCCCGCCGATACTCTGGCTGGTCAAGCCGTGAATATTCCACTCCCCGATCCGCACCGCCAAGGCCTCGGGCCTGAGCCGCGCCCCATGACAGGCCGGACAGTCCTGCTCGTTCATGTACTGCTCCAGATCTTCCCGCACCGAACCGGAGCCGGTCTCCAGATACCGCCGACCCAACTGGGGGAGTATCCCGGCAAAGGGCTTGCGGTGGGTATGGATTCTGCGGAACCGCACATAGTCGAAGATCACATCCTCAACCCCGCTCCCGTGCAGAATAACTTCCCTGGCCCGCTCGGGCAGTTCGGCAAACGGAGTATCCAGCGAAAAGCCGTACTGCCGCGCAAGCCCGGCCATGAGCTCTTGCGTATAAGTGGAGGGGGAATTGGACTGCCAGGGAAGGATGGCGCCCTGGTTGAGGCTAAGGCGCGGGTTGGGCACCACCAGCTCCGGATCAAAAAACTGTTTCACCCCCAGGCCACCGCATTCCGGGCAGGCGCCCTTGGGGTTGTTGAAAGAAAACAGCTGGGTGCTCAGTTCCGGCAGGCTTTTGCCGCAACGGACGCAGGCGGCATGCTCGCTGTACAATATCTCTTTTCCGGACTCCGGCAGCTGAACCAGCAAAAACCCTTGGCCCAACTGCACCGTGGTGGCCACGGAATCGGACAACCGCCTGACCACCGAAGGCTTGATCACCAGCCGGTCCACCACCGCTTGGATGGTGTGGCGCTTGTTTTTTTCCAGGACGATCTCCTCACCCAGATCGCGGACTTCGCCGTCGATCCGCGCCCGGACATAGCCCTCCCGCCTGAGCTTCTGCAGCACCGCCTGGTGCTCGCCTTTTTTTCCGTCCAAAAGCGGGGCCAGCAGGACGATCTTGGTCCCTTCCTCAAGGGCCATCAGGCTTGCCACCATGTCCTGCACGGACTGGGGCCGAATCTCCTCGCCGCACTCCGGGCAAAAAGGTCTGCCTACCCTGGCAAAAAGCAAGCGCAGGTGATCATAAATCTCGGTGATGGTCCCCACCGTGGAGCGAGGGTTCCGGCTGGTAGTCCGCTGCTCGATGGACACCGCCGGGCTCAAACCCTCCAGTGAATCCACCTCGGGCTTTTCCATCTGCCCCAAGAATTGCCGGGCATAGGTGGAAAGCGATTCCACATAACGCCGCTGCCCCTCGGCATAGAGGGTGTCAAAGGCCAAGGAGGACTTGCCCGAGCCGCTCAAGCCGGTGAAAACCACCAGCCGGTTGCGGGGCAGATCCACACTGATATTTTTCAGATTGTGCATCCTTGCACCACGGATGCTGATGTATTTTGGTTCCATGAGATACCAATAAGCAGTTCACAACAAATGTGCTACTTTTTCACCATGCGGGCCGCAAAAAACCCATCCAACCCCTGCTCGGGTGTGGTTTTAAAAAACCCCGTCCCATCGCACAAGCCCCTGGCCGCTTCGGGAAGATACTCCTGCGCCGGGGTGATGGAAAATTCAGGATGCGCAGTTAAAAATTCGGCAATCACCTCGTCATTTTCCTTTGGATCAATGCTACAGGTCGCGTAGACGAGCACGCCGCCTTGTTCCACAAGCCCTGCCGCAGCTGCCAACAACGCCAGTTGCTTCTCCTGATAGCCTTGTAATGCCGCAAGCGATCGCTGCCAGCGGATATCAGGCTGCCGCCGGATAACGCCCAAGCCGGAACAAGGCGCATCAACAAGAACGCCCGCAAAGGCCCCCTGACGCTGTGCGGCGAAATCTTGGAGCGTGGTGCCATGGATTTCTATCTCCGGCCCGCCAAGGCGGCGCAGATTGTCTTTAAGCAGGGCTTGGCGTTTCAGGCTGGGGTCCACCGCCACCACCCTGCCGCCTTCCGGCAACAACTGCGCCAGATGCAGGGCCTTACCGCCCAACCCAGCACACGCGTCCAGATATCTGGCGCTGGCAAACGGGGCCAGTAATTGCGTGACCATCTGGGCCGCCTCATCCTGCACCACAAAAAAGCCTTCCCCATAGCCGGGCAGAGCGGTGATGCTGCCCTGAAAATTATCAATCCGCACCGCCTCCTGGGCAAACAAGCCGCGTTCGCACGCAATGCCATTTTCCCGCAACAGGGCGAGCCAGTCATCCACAGAGATGCGGCAGCTGTTCACCCGCACCACCAGCGGCGGCAGGGTATTGTTTATCCCGCAGATCAGCCTGGTGCGCACCGGGCCGAACAGCTGTTCCCAACGCGCCACCAGCCAGGCTGGATGGCTCAACACCGCTGCCGCTTCATCGGGTGCGGGCAGGGCTGCTCTCTGCCGAACCATGGCGCGGAGCACCCCATTGACAAAACCGGTGAGCCATTTCGGTTGCCGGGCCAATTTCAAGGCCTGCACCGTTTCATTGATGGCGGCGGATTCCGGTATCCGATCCAGGAATACCAGCTGATACAGGCCGACCCGTAGGGCCGCGAGGGTGAGGGGCTTCATTTGTCGCAGGGGATGGCTGGCAAATTTCTGGATGATTGCATCTAGATAACCCTGCCAGCAGACCACCCCATAGACCAGGGCCATGACCAGTTGCCTGTCGCGCGGATCGTCCACGGCAGACCCGGACAGCATGGTTTCCAGCACCTGATCCAGCGGCTCCTGCGCTTTCTCCCAGGCAAGGAGCGCATCCATGGCTATGGCGCGGGAATTTATCATGAGCAGTCAGTCGGCAGCTTTGAGTTGATAGTTTTCAGCTTCTTCATAATTATGCATTCTCCACCTTTTTTTGTCTAACAGCTGAAGTCTGAAAAATATCAGCTAACGCATCCCTATCACCGAGGCAAAACGCCCGGTAACCTTGTCGCGGCGATAGGAAAAATAATCCCCATCGCAGACCGTGCAGCGTCCGGCGATCTCGATCTGTTCGCTACGCACCCCGCAGTCGCAGAGTTGATCCCGGCTAATGGCCCAAAAATCAAAATGATTGGGCCGGACCTGATAGGCATGAAACGCCAGGGGCAACTCGGTGTGATACTGGGTGAATTCTCCGCAGCAGGGGCCAAGGGACGGACTGATCGCGGCGAACAGGCTGGCAGGCCTCGTCCCGTAGGCTGCGGTCATGGCGGCCACGGTTTTGGCGATAATATTCTGCACGCTGCCCCGCCAGCCGGAATGGATATTAGCCACGGCCCCGTGTTCCGGGTCATAGAGCATGACCGCCTGGCAATCGGCCTGCTGAATCATCAGACCGACCTGGGGGATGTTTGTCATCAGGGCGTCGTAACCCGCATGCTCCACATCCGCATCCGGCAGCCAGTCCACATCCAAAATGCTGTCCCCATGCACCTGATGCGCCGAAACCAGGCACGCCAGCCCAAGCTCTTCCTTGATCAACGCCCGGTTGCGCAGAACCCGCACCTCGTCATCGCCAACATGCAGGCCGACATTGCGCGAATGATACGGAGCCTCGCTCGCGCCGCCATGGCGTGAGAAGGTAACGGCAGACAGCGCTTGCATGTGAGAGAAAAAAGAGTATTGCACAAAGAAACTCCAAAATAAAAAGAGGGAAGTCAAACACCCTTCCCTCTTCGCAACAATGCAACTTGAAAATCTTCAAGCGTTAGGCGGCGCACTGGGTCACTATCTTGTGTGTCCCTCATTTTCCCTCTGGCAGGGGGAGAGGAAGGATGTCACGCGTGGGAAGATTGGAGAGTAGACGGGCTAAACGACCTGACCTCTTTTTCAACTCGACTACCGACAGCAGCCTTAGCAAGTTTCAGGTCATATGAAATTTGGAGGTTTAGCCAAAATTCCGGCGTGGTGCCAAAAAAACGGGAAATACGCAAGGCGGAATCAGCGGTAACAGCACGGCTACCGTTTAGGATAGCGGTAATCCGATTGGCCGGCACATGCAACTCGTGGGCAAAGGCATTTGCCGTCATTCCAATCTCAGCAAGTTCATCCTTGAGGATTTCACCAGGATGTATTGGTCGCATGGCGTTCATAATAAACTTCCTTTTCAATGGTAATCAACTATCTCTACGTTATGTTGGCCATCCTCATGCCATTCAAAGCAGATACGCCACTGCTGATTGATTCTAATACTATGCTGCCCCTTGCGATCCCCAGCCAACGCCTCGAAACGGTTACTTGGGAGATTCATGAGATCATCAATACAAGTAGCACTATCAAGTACCTGTAATCTTTTCTCTGCTTGCTGCGTAAAAGCATGAAAACGAAGAACTCGGCCACCGTGGAAGAGTTTTTCAGTATGCTTGCAGACAAATGAACAGATCATAATTGCAAACTAACCATTTTTACGTTGTACGTCAACCGTAAAACACAGAGGCTCGGGGTGTTGCTCTTTTTGAAACCCTACCCTCCAACTATTTCATTCAAACCCTCAACGATCTGGCCAAGAGTTTCAGGTGCAAGCCTACATATCCGCGCCCCGATGCGCTCCACGGCAAAGGTGCGAATCTGGCTGATTTTAACCCGCGCTTTTTTTGGGAAGATCTGGATGCTCAAGCTCAAAGGTAAGAGGAAAGCCCGCACGCTGGGGCTGACTGGCAAGAGCCAGGGCAATGACGACGCCGGATCGTTCATTGAAGATATCGTGACTGATAATGAGAACTGGCAGGATTCAGGCCGGCCCAACGGATTTCGCCTCTCAGTGTGTGGGCCATACATCATGCTCCAGCCCCATTCCTTCTTCCGCTAAAGAGCGCTCTTCCGCCATGTCCAACTTGGCCAATTCCGAAGCAAGACGTTTTTTGGCAAGACGCTGTCGTTTCTCAGCGACAGCAATCTGTATGGCCCCGCTGCGATTGGGAAACAGATGCCTTTTGACCAAAGCGTCAAGCTCGGCCAAGAGCATTTCATCCATGGTTATTGCTACTTTTGTCTGTCCCATAATGTCACCTCCAGTATGACATATTGTCATACCATGGGCGTTTCGCAAAGAGCGAGTTGCCCAGCCGTTATCGGTTGCTATTGTGTCGCAATCATGCCGGATTATGTGTTTTCAACCATTCGCGCAGGGCTTCGTTGACGCGGGTCTGCCAGCCTTTGCCGGTCGCCTTGAAGGTGTCCAGAATATCCTGCGACAACCTGATGTTGATCGCCTTACGCGGGGCATCAACCGGTGGTCTCCCTCGAAGCGCTACCTTGGCCGCCCTCTTGAACTCATCCTTCGATACAACCTTGTCTCCAATCATCGGGGTTGCCTGCTCGAAAAACTCCTCTGTCAGTTCTGGGGCATCGTCCGGGTCAACCCAGACTTGCGCTGTACTTTTCAATCTCGCGCCCATTGGCATACCTCATTGATATAATGCGGCGTGCCGCGCCGCGCGGTGTCCAGACCATAACTACCATGTGCCCGTCTAGATAGCCGAAGGTGATGATGCGTTTTTCGCCGTAGTCAAACCGACCATCGTCCCTGCTCAATACAGGACCGGTGAAGACTTCTTTCGCTCGGGCAAAATCAAGACCACGTTCGCCCATGGTTTTATCTCTTTTTGCCAGGTCGAAGTCGATTTTCATACAATTATTGTATCCACAATAAACAATTCTGTCAATGACGCCATACCCCAAACAAAAAGAGGGAAGGGCGCAAGCC
>JAPLJG010000003.1 GCA_026388735.1 Deltaproteobacteria bacterium | reverse complement strand
AAAGGCCCACCGCCTTGCCCCCATGGAAATTAATCAGGCCGACGATCTCTTTGTTCACCTTGCCCACCAGGACCATCTCCACCACGTCCATGGTTTCGCCGTCGGTGACCCGCATGCCCTGCACATAATCGCTCTTGATATTCATCTTGCCCAGGAATTTGTTGATCTGCGGTCCTCCGCCGTGCACCACCACGGGGTTGATGCCGACGTATTTCATCAAGATGATGTCCAGAGCGAAGCTCTTTTTCAGCTCCTCATCCACCATGGCATGGCCGCCATACTTGATGACCACGGTTTTGCCGTAAAATTTCTTGATATAGGGCAAGGACTCAATGAGGGTCTTGGCTTTTTCGATACCTGTGAGCATGGCAGTCTGTCTGTAATCGGTGATTGATCTGGAGGCTGATAGCAGCCGTTTGTTATTGATAGTACGCAAGATATATACCGCCAGTGGCAATCTGTAAAGAAGATAGGCGGTCAAAAACAGACGGGCTCTCCCGGTAAAGCGATTGCCGAGAACCCTCGATGCTGGTATCTTTACTTATTCAGAGTCCATCAGCACATAAGGAAACTAAAAAAAGTATGAAACCATTGCTTCGTTTTTTTTGCCGGATTGTGATCCTGTGCCCCCTTCTCGCTGCCAGCCCAGGCCTGGCTGCGCCTGCTTCCACCCCCGCCCCCGCCAACAAACCGCCGATTCATATCGAGGCGGACCGGATGGTTTCCATGAAAACGGACAACGCGGTTCTTTTCACCGGAAACGTGGATGCCAAGCAGGGCCAGATGACGATCCGTGCTGCGGAAATGACGGTGTATTATCTTTCCGCCGAAGAAAAAGCCAAACTGCCCCAGAGCGATGAGCGGACTCTCAAAAAACTGTTTGCCTCGGGCAATGTGGAAATCCAGAATGAAGGCATGACCGGCACCGGCGACAAGATGGAGTATTATGAAGCCGAGCGGAAGATGATCCTCATCGGCAACAGCAAGGTCTGGCAGGACAACAACCTGGTCACCGGCCATACCGTGGTCGTTTTTCTCGACCAGGGCAAGAGCATCGTGGAGCGGGGCGAGAAGAAAGGCGAGCGGGTCAAGGCCTTTTTCTACCCAGGCGGCGAAGGCCCGCAGAGCGGTCAGCAACAGTGAAAACGGAGGCGCCTGTGTCTGTTCTTGAAACAAAAGATATCGTCAAACGCTATAAAAACCGGACGGTTGTGGACGGGATCAGCCTGCGGGTTGAAACCGGCACGGTGGTCGGCCTGCTCGGGCCAAACGGCGCCGGGAAAACCACCACCTTCTATGCCATTGCCGGGTTTGTCCGGCCGGACGCAGGCGTTGTCCTGCTCGATGGTGAGGATATCACCGGTCTGCCCATCCACCAGCGGGCGGGCAAGGGGCTTTCCTATCTGCCCCAGGAATCCTCGGTTTTTAAAAAGCTCACCGTGGAGGAAAATGTTCGCATCGTCCTTGAGCCGCTGGGTCTTGCCAAGGCAGAGATCAACAACCGGGTCGGCCAGCTCATGGAAGACCTGAAGATCAGCCACCTGGCAGGCAACCGGGGGCATTCGCTCTCCGGGGGCGAACGTCGCCGGGTGGAGATCATGCGGGCCCTGGCCACCAATCCGCATTTCATTCTTCTCGACGAGCCTTTTGCCGGGATCGATCCGTTATCGGTGGCCGATCTCCAGCAGATCATCGGCAACCTGAAAAACCGGGGCCTGGGGGTGCTCATCTCCGATCACAACGTCCGGGAAACCCTTTCCGTCTGCGATCAAGCCTACATTGTCAGTCAAGGGAAGATCCTTATTCATGGCAACGCCGAAGAGATTGTCGGCAACGAGGAAGCCCGCCGGATGTACCTCGGAGAAAACTTTACCCTATAGAAACCGTCCAGCAGCACCGCATCTGCGTTGTCATCGGCCGGCTCATGTGCAATAGCACACTTCGTCGGCCTCTTCCTAGCATCTGCGGCACTGCTGGGCGGTTTCTTCCTGTCAGCCATCGTAACAAAATACCCCTTCTTTCTTCGTTCCCAGAAATTCTTCTTGCAAAAACCTTGCCGTCATGGAGTATTATACTGACACAAGGGCCGCGCAATCCCGCGCCGTACCCTGTGTGTCTTTTGCAGTAAGGATTTCGGCGAACATGGCCCTTGAACTCAGACAGCAACTGAAACTCAGCCAGCAACTGGTGATGACCCCCCAGTTGCAGCAGGCCATCAAGTTGCTCCAGCTGTCCCGGCTTGAGCTTGCCGAAACGATCCAGCAGGAAATCGAGATCAACCCAGTGCTGGAAGAAGCCCTTGACGGGCCGGACCAGGCCGAGGCCGAGCTGGAAGGCCATGGCCATGAGGCCTTGGACGCCCCGGTGCCCGAACCGGAAAAGACCACCGAGGTCCAGATGGAAAGCGACTCCTCCTTGCGGGAGATCGACTGGGAAAATTACAGCAACGACTATGAAAGCGGCTTTTCCTCCCGGGGCAAGGATGATAACGACCTGCCCTCCCGCCTTGACATCCTGACGACCAAACCGGACCTGCATTCCCATCTTTCCTGGCAACTGACCCTTTCCCATCTTACCGAGGAGGAACAGGAGATCGGCCATTTTGTCATCGGCAACCTGAACCGGGACGGCTTCTTGGTGGTGACGGAGGCGGAGATAGTCGAAGGCACGGGCTGCGAGCCGGAGCTTGCCCGGCGGATGATCGGCGTTGTCCAGGAGATGGACCCGGCCGGGGTTGGGGCCAGGGATCTCAAGGATTGCCTGCTGTTGCAGCTTGCCCGCCTGGGACTTGGGGCCTCTCTGGCCGCCACTATAGTCCGCGAGCATCTCCATACCCTGGAAAACCGTAATTTCGGGGCCATTGCCAGGGCCACGGGCCGCCCCATTGAGGAGATCCTCAGTGCGATCAAGGTGATCACCGAGCTGGACCCGCATCCGGGCAGGATCTATTCCGAAGAGGAGCCCCAGTACATCATCCCGGATGTTTATGTGCACAAGATCGGCGGGGAGTATGTCATTTTGCTCAACGACGAAGGTCTGCCCCGCCTCAAGGTCAGCAATTATTACAAGGATATCCTAAAAAAGGATTCCGGTGCTCCGGCCGAGACCAAGAATTATGTGCAGGACAAGCTGAAGTCGGCCCTGTGGCTGATAAAAAGCATCCACCAGCGGCAACGCACCATCTATCGGGTGGTGGAATCGCTGCTCAAATTCCAGCACGATTTTTTTGAAAAAGGGGTCGCCTTCCTCCGGCCCTTGGTCCTCCGCGATGTGGCCGAGGATCTCGGCATGCACGAATCCACGATCAGCCGGGTGACGAGCAACAAGTATGTGCACACCCCCCAGGGCACCTTTGAGCTGAAGTACTTCTTCAACTCCTCCATCAGCCGCCATGACGGCGGGGACGCCATGGCCTCGGAAAGCATCAAGGAGCGCATCCGCAGCATCATCGCCGCCGAGAACCACCAAGACCCCCTCAGTGACAATGCCATTGCCGAAATCGTCGCCAAGGAGGATATCAAGCTGGCCCGGCGCACCGTGGCCAAATACCGGGAGCAGATAGGGATTCTCCCGTCAAAATTCCGGAAAAAACCCAAGCTGAGCTGACCCGGATGCCCGTGTCTCTCTTCGCCCTCTCACAACGTCATGCATGAAACCAGCAACCACCCCCTGACCCTGACCATCATCACCGGCCTTTCCGGGGCAGGCAAGTCCACGGCCCTCAATGTTTTTGAGGATGCAGGGTTTTTGTGCATCGACAATCTCCCGGTTTTCCTCCTCCTGCCCCTGCTCGACGGCATGGCCCGGCGGGCAGACGGCCCGCACCGCCTGGCCCTGGTCATGGATGCCAGGGATGTCGAGCTTGCCCCGGCCCTGGCCGGAGTTCTGAAGGAGATTCAACCCAAGGCCACCTTGGCGCAGATCATTTTTCTTGAGGCAAACGATACGGTCCTGCTCCGCCGGTATAGCCAGCTGCGCCGCGCCCATCCCCTGGCCCAGGTTGGCTTGGTTCAGGACGGAATCTCCTCGGAGAAAAAACGGCTGGCCGGACTTCGCCAACTGGCCGATCGGGTGATTGACACCAGCAGCCTCACCCCCACCGAGCTACGGCAAAAGCTTCTGTTGCACGACGCCTCCCCGGTTGCCGACCTGCGGATCAACATCCTCTCCTTTGGCCATAAGCACGGCCTGCCAAGCGAGGCAGACCTGTTGTTTGATGTTCGCTTTTTGCCAAACCCCTACTATGTGGCGGAGCTTAAGGAAAAAACCGGCCTGGATGCGGCGGTGGCCGCCCATGCCCTGGACAATGCCAGCGGCAGCCAATTTCTCGTCCACCTCTTTGCCCTGCTTGATTTTTTGCTTCCGGAATTTGAGCAGGCTGGCAAGGCCTACCTTACCATCGCTGTTGGTTGCACCGGCGGGAAACACCGCTCCGTGGCGGTGGCCGAGGAGATCCACCGGCATCTATCCGGTGGGAAATGGCCGGTGAAGCTGTTTCATAGGGACCTGGATAAATAGCCTCTTGTAATACTCTGCTAAATTGACTCCCCCTCCCTTGACGGGAGGGGGCCGGGGGGAGGGTGAAGTCGCAACCTGCCTATTCCCTAGCTATTTCCCCCTCTCCCTAACCCTCCCCCACCCGGGGGGAGGGGATTTTTTGACCTGATGAGCGCATATGACAAAAACACCACTGTTGGATTGGCAGGCCATAGACACTGTCCTGCTGGACATGGACGGCACCCTGCTGGACCGCCATTTTGACGATTATTTTTGGGAGCATTATGTGCCGGAGCACTATGCCCTGGAGCACGATCTCTCCATCGACGAGGCAAGGCTTGAAATGCTGGCCCGGTACAAGGGTCGCGAGGGCACCCTGGCCTGGACCGACCTGGATTTCTGGTCCAACGAGTTGGGTCTCGACATCCCGGCCCTTAAGATGAAGATCAATCACCTCATCGGGGTGCATCCCCACGTCATTGCTTTTCTCAAGTTCTGCCGCGAGGCCGGCAAGAAAATCTATCTGGTGACCAACGCCCACAGCAAGACCCTGGCCATCAAGATGGAAAAAACAGCGTTGGCAGGTTATTTCGACCGAATCATCTGCGCGGAGGAGGTTGGGATGGCCAAAGAAGACCCGGTCTTCTGGCAAGGGCTGGAAGTGATGCTGGGCTATGATAAAAAAAGAACCATGCTGGCCGCTGATACCGCAAAGGTGTTGGCCTCTGCCCGGATTTACGGGATGGGCTTTCTCATCTTTGTCGCCCGTCCCAGCAGCCGTAAGCCGGTTGCCCACTCGGATGATTACCCCTCGGTGGTCACCTTCAGGGAGCTTATTCCCGAGGCTGGCGTTTGAAGCCAAAGGAACACCCATGCACGAAAAAGAGCAGGCGGAATTAATCACGGTTATCGCCGATTTTCTTGAGATGGGCCATGTGGAGAACATCATGGCCATGTTTAAGCAGGACGCTTCGCTCTATGCCCTAAGCGGCGAGTTGTTGCGTGATGAGCGGTTTATGGTGCGGATGGGAATGGCGGTGCTTTTTGAAGAGCTGAAGGCGTCGCGACCGCAGGAGGTGACGCTGGCCATCCCGGCCCTGCTCCCGGTGCTGGCCGAGGCAACCCCCTGGATGCGCGGCGAGGCTGTGAACCTGCTGGCCATCATCGGCACCCCCGAGGCGGTAGCCCACATTAAGCTCCTGGCCGATGACCCGGAGCCGCAGATCCGGGAGATGGTGGCGGATATTCTCGCTGAAAGCTGACAGCTATCAGCTTTCAGCGAGAAGCTGCCTATTCCTTCCAGTCCGGCCGCAAGCCCAACTCAGTCAGTTGCTTTCTCGCCACTGCGGATGGCGCATCGGTGAGCGGACAGGTTGCCTTCTGGGTTTTGGGGAAGGCGATCACGTCGCGGATGGAGTCGCGGCCCAGCAGGATCATCATCAAGCGGTCCAGACCAAAGGCCATGCCGCCATGGGGCGGTGCGCCAAGCTCAAGCGCCTTGACGAGAAAGTCGAACTTGTCGGTGACCTCTTCTTCCGAAATCCCCAACGCAGCAAAGACCTTTTCCTGCATCTCCTTCTGATGGATTCGGATGGAACCGCCGCCGATCTCGGTGCCGTTTAAGACCAGATCGTAGGCGCGGCTTCGCATCTTGCCCGGCTCGGTGTCCATGAGGGGGATGTCTTCCTCGTTGGGTGCGGTAAAGGGGTGATGCACGGCAGTGTGGCGTTTTTGCTCGTGGTCGTACTCCAGGAGCGGGAAGTCGCAGACCCAGAGGAAATTGAACTGCTTTTTGTCGATGAGGTTGAGCCTGCGGCCCAGCTCAAGCCGCAACTCGGACAACGCCTGGTGCACAACATTGGGCTGGTCGGCAACGAAAAAGAGCAGATCGTCGGTCTGGGCGTCCAGGGTTTTGGCCATGCCGGCCCGCTCCTCGTCGGAGAAGAACTTGGCAATGGGCGACTGCCACTCGCCTTCCGGCTTGACCTTGACCCAGGCCAGCCCCTTGGCCCCGAAATTGGCCACGTAGGCGGTTAGGTCGTCGAGATCCTTGCGGGAAAAATGGGCGCACCCCTTGGCGTTGATGGCCTTGACCATGCCGCCCTTTTCCACCACGTTGCGGAACACCTGGAAGCCGCAATTGCGTACCTCTTCGGTGAGGCTTATCAGCTCAAAGCCGAAACGGGTGTCCGGTTTGTCACAGCCATAGCGGTCCATGGCCTCGGCATAGGTCATACGCGGGAAAGGCAAGCTGAGCTCCAAGCCGATGGTTTCCTTGAACAACAGCTGCATCAACCCTTCGCCCACGCTGTAGATGTCCTCTTCCTCGACAAAGGACAGCTCCATATCCACCTGGGTGAACTCGGGCTGCCGGTCGGCGCGCAGATCCTCGTCGCGGAAACAGCGGACGATCTGGTAATAGCGGTCCATGCCTGCCACCATCAGGAGCTGTTTGAACAGCTGCGGCGATTGGGGCAGGGCGAAGAATTTACCCTGGTTGACCCGGCTTGGCACCAAGTAATCCCTGGCCCCTTCCGGGGTGGAGCGGGTGAGCACCGGGGTCTCGATCTCAAGAAAGTTTTCGCCGTTGAGATAGGTGCGGATGGCGTGGGATGCTTTGTGCCGCATGATCAGGCTTTCGGCCATGCGGGGACGCCGCAGGTCGATGTAGCGGTATTTGAGGCGCAGGTTCTCGGAGATTTCGGTTTCCTCGTCCAGCGGGAAGGGCGGGGTTTTGCTCTGGTTGAGGATGCGCAGCTCCGTTACCCGTATCTCGATTTCGCCGGTGGCCAGCTTGGGGTTGACCATGCCGTCGGGCCGGGCTTCGACCATGCCCCGGATGGCCAGCACCCATTCGCTTCTGATGCCATGGGCTTTAGCATGGACCTCGGCATTGATTTCGGGGTTGAAAACCACCTGGGTAAGGCCCCAGCGATCCCGCAGGTCGATGAAGATAACCCCGCCATGGTCACGGCGCCGCAGCACCCAACCCATGAGGACGATCTCTTTGCCGACATCGGCGTGGGTCAAGGCATTGCAATTGTGGGTGCGTTTGAGTCCTCCCATGGATTCCATAGGACTGCTCCTTTTTGGTAGTGAAAAATGAAGAGTGAAAAACTCGAATTTATTCGGTTTTGCCTGTCCTCCCCTCCCTTGACGGGAGGGGTCGGGGGTGGGTGACGTTGCAGACTAAGTCAGATGTGGCAGAACCCCCCACCCTGGCCCTCCCCCGCAGGTAAGCGTAGACTCCGAGGGGAGAGGGAACTTCGGGATATATCTTTATCGTTGCGCGACAGCCGCAATCAACATCGCGCACAAGGCCTCTTGCGCCCCTGCTAGCGGCAGTTGCTGCTGCTCCTTGCTGGTCATATCCCGCAGCACTGCTTCGCCCTTGGCGAGCTCCTCCTCGCCCAAAATGAGGACGAAGCGGGCCTTGGCCCGGTCCGCCTGCTTCATCTGGCTTTTCAGGCTCTTGCCCTCAAGGTCCATGGCCACCTGTAACCCTTTCCGTCTCAGGAGGTGCACCAGGGGAAATGCCCGGACTGCGGCCTCCTCGCCCAGGGCGGCGACAAAAAGGTCTGTGGCGGTCTCAGGGCAGGCGTCTGCGTTCTGCTGACTCAGCAGGAGGGCCAGCCGTTCCATGCCCATGGCAAAGCCGATGCCGGGCATGTTCTTGGCTCCGCCCAATTGCTCCACCAGGCCGTCATAGCGCCCCCCCGCTCCCACCGCGCTCTGGGCGCCCAGGGCATCGGTGATCAGCTCAAAGGTGGTGCGGGTGTAGTAGTCAAGGCCGCGGACCATGAACGGGTTCACCGTGTAGGGAACCGCCAGGAGATCAAGGCTTGCTTTGGTTTGGGTGAAATGCTCACCGCAGCCTGGGCAGAGATGGTCGATAATGGCAGGCGCGTTCACATACTGCTCCTGGCAATGGCTGCTCTTGCAGTCCAGCACCCTCAGCGGATTGGTTTGGCTGCGCCGCTGGCAATCTTCGCAGATATGCTCCTTGCGGGTGGCCAGGAAATTCACCAGGGCTTCTTTGTAACCGGGCCGACAGGCCGGACAGCCCAGGGAGTTGATTTGCAGGCTTGTGGTCAGGCCAAGCTCTTCAAGGATCAGCCAGCCCATGGCGATCAGCTCGGCATCCAACCGGGGATGATCCAAGCCCAACACCTCAACGCTCATCTGGTGAAACTGGCGCAACCTTCCCTTCTGCGGCCGCTCGTGCCGGAACATGGGGCCGATGGTATAGAGCCGCTGCACCGGCAGTTTGGCCTGCAGGCCATGCTCGATAAAGGCGCGCAGCACCGAGGCGGTGCCTTCCGGCCGCATGGTGATCGAATCCCCGTTGCGGTCGGTAAAGCAGTACATCTCTTTTTCGACGATATCAGTGGCTTCGCCGATGGACCGGGCGAACAGCTCGGTCTTTTCCAGGATCGGCACTCGAATCTCGGTGAAGCCGAAGCGCTGAAAGATATCTCTGGCTGTTGCCTCGATATGCTGCCAGACCCCAACCTCGTCGGGGAGAATATCCTTAAAGCCTTTCAGGGCCTGAATGCTCATCGCTTGCCTCACCTGCACCGAAGATAAAAATACCCGAGCGTTTCCGCAGGGAAAATGCGCCAATCAGAGAAAAATGGCCGAAAAACAGGTATTCATATCCGAATTGGCATGAGAAGTCAAGGGAGGGCTGAGTCTGTGGGCGGGTGGGCATGCTGATGGGCTATCGTTTCAAGTCACGGTAGAAATTTTCATGCGAGCCCAGCAGCAAGAGTAGCCGGGTTCCCGGGTCAAATTCATAGGCAAGCAAGGTGAGCTGTCCACAGCATTTGAACTTGTATACATATACCCCGGCCAGATCCCCCTTCTTGGCCTCGCCAACGGACGGGTCGTGCACAATCTCGGTTACGGCATCATCCACATCCGCTTTCTGTTTCGGATGCAGGCGTTTGTACGCCCGTCTGAATGTGGCGCTTTGCCGAACTTGAACCTCTGCTTCCATATCAGTCGCGCTTGCCTTCTGGAACGAAAGGACTGGCGAGAGTCGGCCCTTCTCCCCGCGCAACCAGCAAGTCGCGAATAAAATCGATGGGCAGATCAGGGTTGTCCAGGGCAGTTCTTCCCACCACCGCCCAAAATTCTATCTGCCCGGCAATCGTCCGGCGCTCGGCCAGCGCTGTTGCCCGCGCCTGATTGTACAGGGTGTCGTCGATACGTACGGGTATTCCCATGGCTTCGCTCCGAATCTAATTACTACAAAAGTATCTTGCGGATATGTTAGTGCAAAACTTGCGGAAAGACAAGGGGAAAACAGGCCGAGAGGCCCGGAAGATAGAATGGGGGGCAGGCGTAAATCGAGATCAGGGATGCACCACCTTCTCCTGCAACCAGATTTTGATCAACGATTGGTATGGCACATCCCGAGCATTGGCGACCGTTTTGATGTTGTCAAGCAGATGCGCTGGCAAGCGCAGTGAAATGGTTTTGGTTGTCGGTTTCAAGTTCGGCAGCACGACCTGGCTGGCCGCGCTCCAGTCGAGATACTCCGTGCTGTCGTGGGATTCCCAGAATGCCCGTTCCTGGGCTTCAGAAGCAAAAAGTGGCGGTGTTTTTTTAGCTTTGTGTTTCATATATGCTCCTTTCCCTTTTGTGCATGTCCCGTACCGAGATTACCCGGATAAGCGTACCTTCGCCTCTCAAGGTAAAGGTGACATGCAACATGCGGTTGCCATCGGTCTTGCCAAGGGCGTGGAAACGTCTTTCGAGTTGGCTGTTGTCTGTGTCCGGCAAGACCAGCAAGGGCTGAATGCATATCAGGCGTGTTTCACCTTGTTTTTCGCCAGCCGAATGAGGGAACGAAGGGCATCATTGACCGCCTTTGCATCAGGGAAGATGGCGGAAACATCATCATCAAGCTTGACGATATTCGCCCCTTGCCTATAGCGGTCTGCATACTTGCCACGGACCCCACCAGGCATTGAAGAAAAATCATATTCCGGCCTCAAATCGTCCGATGCTTTAGCAGTTTTCTTCATAAAAAGTTTGCTCCTTTCGTGTCGCTTCTCGTGCCGAGATGATTCTAGTTGTTTCGCCCCTGTCTGTGTGCGAGACAACCAAGATTCTTCCTGCCTCCTGACATGCCGATGATCAGAAAGCGGGTTTCATCGTCTGAATGGTCCGGGTCCGGGAAGGCATACGAAAGAGGATCGGCAAAGACTGTGCGGATTCATCGAATGAAACGCGATGCTTGCGTAGATTCGTGGCTGCTTTTGTCCCGTGCCATTCAAATTTCACAATTTGCGCGAGCCTCAATGAATTTGTCTACATGCTATGTCTTTTTTTACACCTTTTCAGGCGAAGTTGGAAGATAAAAGGCTGATGGCTTGTCGCTGCAAGCCATCAGCCCTCAGCGAAACAGAAAAAAAAAGCCCTGCCGGAATTTCCGGCAGGGCTTGATGTGAACAGGAACCAACTAAGGCGTTATGCGCAAGGCATAAGCAGCATTAGAAAGTCATGGTCAGCGAGTGGGTCAGGACGTAGACATTCTTGGTGATGTCGGTGGCGCTGTTGCCATTGAAGTAATCGCCAGCGTCCAGGTAGCCGAAATGGGCCTCGTAGGTCAGGTTGTCGAGCAGTTTGTAAGCTGCGCCGACGTTGTATTCCCAGCCATAGCTATCGTCCAGGGCTGCTGTAAGAACGCCGACATTATTATAATAAACCTTTTCGTCAGCCTTGGCCCAGCCAATGGCGCCATGCAGGGTCAACTGGTTGGAAACCGCATAGTCGACTGCGGCAACAAGGGCATGGACGCCAGCTACGCTCGCGCTGGCGGTATTGCCGCTGAAAATATCATTGTTTAGGATGCCGGTGTGACGACCGGTGAGGATGTACAGGAGCTCGAACTGATCGCCGGTGCCTGCTGATGCGCCAGTGGTGGTCAGGGCATTCTGGATATCATTTTCGCCCAACTTCTGTCCTTCGGCATAGACGAATGCCAGGCTGGGGGTCAGGGCATCGATCTTGGCGCCGACCTGCACAAATGCTGCCCAAGAGTCATAATCTTGGTCAGCAGTGGCAACCAAAGCATGGTCGTAATCCTTGCTGCCGAAGAAGTGGACCGCTTCGGCGTTGGCAAAGAGATTGTCCATCTTGTACTTGCCGTAAACGGTCAGGCTCTGCTTCGCGTCATTAGCGGCGGCTACGAGCTGGTTATTCATAAAGGCGTACTCGATTCCGGAATCCAGGCTGTCGGTGTTGTAGTATACCCGGGCAACATACTTGGTGCTGTCAGCATCGGAAGCATTGTTGACAACGACGCTGCCTGTTCCAACACTTGCATAGTTGTTGTCCGTGCTTTTCTGGAAGTAGAACAGGGTGGTCACCGGCCCGCTGGCCAGGAAGGAAGGCCACAGCATGATCCGGTCGCCGCGACCATCATAATCCATGAAGCTGGTACCGTAGGTGCCGGCCGGGGTGCGACCAAAGCGCATCTTGCCGATGGGAGAGGCATAGTCCATGTACAACTGGTGGACGTAGACATCGCCGGCGGTGCCGCCTACTTTTGTACCGGTCGAGCTAACGTCGCCAGAGGTCTGGCTGCCCCAGAAGGTGTCATCCGCCAAGCGGATCACGGACGACATGGAAATCTTGTCGTTCACCACCATGGTGGGCTTGATCTCGAAGGTGTGCAACCAATAGGCATTGGAAGCATTGTCTGCAGTTGAGGTCTCGGTAGGTTTAATACCGTTGCCAGCATTTGAGTCGGAAAGATAGGCGCCTTCGACCAGATACTTGCCGCTCATCTTGAACTCAACGGCGGAGGCAGTGGAGGCCAGTCCCGCGATCAGGCCCAGTGCTGCTACTGTGGATAATACTTTTTTCATTTCTTATCTCCTTTGATAAGTCTTAATAAAAAAAACAACTTAAACTCCTTAGAGCAAATTTAGATGACGAATGTCAAGTTTTTTTTACCGCAGTGTAATTTTTTTTACCGGGTGAGGAATCGGCGGTCAGCCTTACGCGGTGAGCTATCAAGTTTTCTTTGTTTTGTATTGAGACAAGAATGTTGACATCTGGAACGCTACGCTATACAGTATGTTCATGATTCAGACATTTCGACACAAGGGACTGCAAGAATTCTTTGAAACTGGCAGCAAAGCGGGTATCCAGCCGCATCATGCATCGAAATTGAGTCGGCAACTGGCGCCTTATCTTTGATTTTGAGGGCGAAAATGCGGTGCTGGTTGATTATCAGGACTACCATTAGGAGAATACCATGACTACTATGCACAACCCTCCCCACCCTGGAGAAACCCTGAGAGAGGATGTTTTGCCAGCGCTGGGCTTGACTGTCACTGCGGCCGCGAAACAGCTTGGCGTGACCCGTGCCGCCTTGTCCCGGGTGCTGAACGGACGCGCTGCCATCTCCCCGGAAATGGCTTTACGGCTGGAAGGCTGGCTGGGCGTGGAGAACGGCGGTCGCGCTGACCTGTGGATTGCTCAGCAGGCGGCCTATGACTTATGGCAAGCACGCAATAATGGTGCGCCGAAGGTGCAACGTGCCGTATTGATCGCAGCTTAGAAGGGGGGGCACACCGGCTATTATCCTTTTCCGAGGTGCGCCCGGAAAAGTTCATAGATGTCTTTTCTGTGTCCGGCGAAATACACCCAGACTGTTTTATTGCGATCGTCAGTTTTGTAGATAACCCGGTAGCGCTTGCGGGCCAAGGACTGATACCCGGCAAGCTCCTCCTTGAGAAACTTGCCGAGTGCGGGGTTGTTTAGCAGTTCCGTCAGCGCCTCCCGGAAAAGTTTTTTCAATTCAGGTGGGAAGTGCGCAATGAGGTTGAAAGTGGTTTCCGTGAATTTAAGCCTGTAGGGCACGCAACACCTCGGCCTCGTCCACCCACCTGTCAGCCATTGCATCCTCGATTGAGGCGGCCATTACCTTCATGGTCTCGGGGTCGGCAAGAATCTCCAGCGTTTCCATCAGGCCTTCGTAACCTTCCATGCTGATGAGAACCGCTTCCGGGACACCGTTTTTTGTAATGGCGATTGTGTCCTGTGAATCGTGCAGGGCTCTTACCATATCCAAAAGATTTGCTTTTGCCTTGCTGATAGGTACATACGACTCGATATGCAACATAGCGGACCTCCAACGTTCACGTGTTTATGTGGTCATAATAGTGACCATTCGTGAAATAGTCAAGCACTCTGCGCATCCCGTCGCGGGTGGGCTGGTGGTTGACGACTGATAGCTGTCGGCTATATTTTACTGCTCCTGCTTCTTGGTGAAATCCAACTGATAGATGAGCATGGTGGAGGTCTGATCGGTAAACAGATCAGCAGCGCCGCTGCCCAGAACCAGGCCGACCAGCAGTTCTGCACTCTTCTTGTCTGCGGCGGGGCGCAGCAGGTAGTCCACGATGTAGCCGTCGATCTTTTTGGTGCGCCACAGCTCGGACAGGGCGATGCCGTTCCAGCCCAGGGCGTGGATTTCGCCGGAGGGGTAGTTCTTCATGTTTTCAAAAAGACGCGATGAGGTGGACAGGTTCTTGTTGATGATGATTTCTTGCTTGCCATCGCCATTCACGTCATAGGCGATGATTCGCGAGGGGATGTAGATGCGGGTCGAGCCGTCTTGGGCGCTGCCCTTGCCTGCGCCGAATCCTTCTGTGCCGCCGATGAAGCGGGTGGTGCCGCCGTAAAAATCATCGCTTTTCCAGAGAACGGTGCCGCTGGAACGCATTACCTTAAGGCGGTCGTACTGGTCGATGGCGATGATCTCCCGGCTGCCGTCGTTGTCCAGATCGGCTATGGTGAACTCAAACAGATTGACGCTGTCCGGGACTTCCATGCGGCTGCCCGCTTTCACTTCGCCAGTGGCCACGTCGAGGCGGAAGATGCCGGGGGTAACGGCCTTGTCGGAACCGGCCCGCTGGCCGGCCAGCACCATGCCTTCTCCTAGCACAGGCATGGCCCGGATGTACCATTTAGCATCCTGAAAAATGTAATTGGCCTTGTCCGCACCCAGCCACTCAAAGGCGAAGGAGTGCGGGCCCTTGCTGTCTGCCGCGCTTACGTAGATTTCCGGCTTGCCGTTTTTGTTGAGATCCGCCACGGTGATGGCGTGGATTTTGTATCCGGCCTTGCCGGGAATCTGCCCGACCTTGCTCAACCTATTTCCGTCGCGCTTGAAGATCTGGACCGAGTCGTTGTCGGCAAAAATGACCTCATCCTGGCCATCGCCGTCAAGATCGGCAGTCTCCATGTACTGGAGCGAAAGCTTCATGTTCTGGGTTTTTTGGAATTCGCTGGTGATGCCCTTGGCGTAGATGAAGGGCGAGCCGCCTCCCGTGCCGGTGCGGCCGGCAAAGGCCCGGTCTGGATGGGCGGTGGCATACTGGGGCTGGGCCTGGGCGGTTGGCTGCCCAGCCGCCAGGGGCTGGGTCAGGGCTGAAGCCGGGCGTTTCTGGGCGAAGATTTTCTCGCTTATATCCCAGGCCAGGGAGTCGATGCTTTGGATGATCTCGCTTTCGTTCTTGGCTGTGGCATAAAAATTACGCGGTGCACCCTTGGCAACCTCAAAGACCTTGGCGTCCAGCGAGAGGCTGCTGCCCATGGAAGTGAGGCTGCCGACCACCAGGTAATCGGCTTGGAGGGTCTTGGCCAGCTTGAGAAATGCCTCTGGCTGGGTTGGGGTTCCTGCGCTGGCAAGGGCCTTGTCCACCACGGCCTTGTCGATCACGGTGAGGCCGACCTCCGAGGCAATGCGGCTGGCAAGCATGTCGCGGATGCCGCTGGTGAGATAGCTCATGTCCTGGGGGGCATTGGCCTTGAAGGGCAGGAAGGCGATGCGCCCGGTTTGCGCAGCTCCGATTGTTGGCAGCGCAAGATGCATGGCGAAGAGCAGTGCGATGAGCAAGGCCGGGAAGACTGTGCGCTTGATTTGTTTAAGCATGACCGGTTTCCTTATTGAAAAGAAGAGTGATTTTCCGTAGAGTTTAAAGCCTAAAGCTTACTCCGAAGAAACGCGTGAGGGCAAGAGTTTTTTGTAGAATCGGGCGGCTTCGATGTTGTGGGCAACGGTTTATTTATCGCGGCTGAAGCCACTCGTACAGCGAAAGTGAAAGGGCAAACATGAAAACCACCGTCTATCTTATTCGGCATGGCCTGACTGCGGCAAACAAAAACGATGTTTTTGCCGGGCGCACCCAGGAGCCTCTCCATCCCGAGGGTGTGGCCCAACTTGCGGATGTTGGGAAAAGGCTTGGCGGGCGAGGCATCAGCAAGATTTTCTGCGGACCATTGGTGCGGACCAGGGAGTCGGCCGGGATTGTCGGAGAGTTGTTTGGTGCGCCTATTGAGGCGGACGAAGCCTTGACCGAGATCAAGATTCCCCACTGGGATGGGCTGACCAAGGAGGCGATCCGAGCGAGGTTCGGGCCTGAATATCCAACCTGGCTTGACGATCCGGCTGGATTTTGTCTGCCGGGTTGCGAGACCATTGCTGAGGTGCAGGGGAGGGCGTTGGCCTGCCTGGAAACTATTTTTAGTGCGTATCCCGGCCAGAACCTGCTGGTGGTAAGTCATTTGATTGTGGTCCGGGCGTTGCTTCTGCATTATTTGGCGCGGCCCATTGCGGATTTCCGGGCGATCAAGGTTGGCAATGCGCAGGTGGCGACTCTGGTTCGGGATGATTTGGGTGGGGTGACGGTGGAGTTGTGAAGGGGGGGCTTTTCTTCTTTTGCGTGCCCAAAAGAAGAAACAAGAAAAGGGCACCCTGTGTCACTGGTCCCGCCGTTGGCGGGATGCCCTGTGCTCCTCGATGCTGCCGGGGCTTTGCAAACTCGGCTGCGCCTCAAACAGTGCACTGAGTGAACCCAATAAAAATCAGGGTAGAATGAGCCCGCCAATTACCTCGCTGATCCCGTCAAGCCTGTTATCCGTCACATAACGCCCAAGCCCTTCGACGATATCCTGGCTGGCACGTGGATTGACAAAGTTCGCGGTGCCAACCTCGATGGCCGTGGCGCCTGCCAGGAGAAATTCCAGGGCATCTTCCGTGGTGGTGATGCCGCCGATGCCAATCACCGGAATTTTCACTGCCTGGGCGACCTGCCAGACCATGCGCAGGGCGATGGGCTTGATCGCCGGGCCTGACAACCCCCCCACGATATTGGCCAGCCTTGGCCTTCGGCTTCTCACATCAATGGCCATGCCCAGTAGGGTGTTGATTAGGGAGACCGCCTGCGCTCCGCCTGCCTCCACCGCCCTGGCAATCTGGGCTATGTCGTTGACATTGGGGGAGAGTTTGACGATCACCGGCAGGGTGCTGTGTGCACACACCGCACGGGTAACGGCCTCAGCCATTGCCGGGTCGGTGCCAAAGGCAACCCCGCCCTTTTTTACATTGGGGCAGGAGATATTGACCTCCAGGGCGCTGATCCCTTCAACCTCGCTGAGTCGTTGGCCCAAGGTCTGGTACTCTTCCAGGCTGTCCCCCAGGATATTGACGATAACCCTGGTGCCGATCCCTCGCAGATAGGGCATTTTTTCGGTAATAAAGCGATCAAGCCCCACGTTTTCAAGGCCGATGGCGTTGAGCATGCCGCCAGCCGTTTCCACGATGCGGGGTGGGGGATTCCCACGGCGGGGTTCCAGGGAGATGCCTTTGACCACCACGCCGCCCAGGTGGTGGAGGTTGACGTAGGGCGCGAATTCCTTGCCATAGCCAAAGGTGCCCGAGGCGGTGAGCACGGGATTTTTGAATACAAGGCCGCCGATGGTGACGCGCAGATCTGCTTCGCTCATAGCCAGGCCACCTCCTCCGCTTTGAAAACTGGGCCATCCTTGCAAACATGGAGATAGGGGCCGGACAGATCGGCCCGAGGTGTTGCGCAGCCGAGGCACGCGGAGATCCCGCAGGCCATCATGGTTTCTAGGGAAACCTGGCACTCCCAGCCCTGTTTGCGGCATTGGCCGACCACGGCCTTCATCATCGGGTGTGGGCCACAGGTGCAAACCGACCACTGGTGGCTGGGATTAAGATGCTGGGCAAGAAGATCGGCCACAAAGCCATGGTGGCCAAGGCTACCGTCATCGGTGGCAAGAAGGGTTTCCGTTATGCCGATATCCATGAAATCACGGGGCAGGGGGCCAAATTCGGCTGCGGTTCGGGCGCCAAGCAGAACGACACATTTTGGCGGTTTGTTTGTGCGCAGGATTTCCCTGGCAAGAAAATAAAGGGGGGCAATGCCCATCCCTCCGCCAACCAGACAGATCGCCTGCTTACCGGCAAGTTCGAAGCCGTGCCCCAGGGGTCCGGTCAGGCTCAACTTCTGGCCTGGCGTCATCCCCGCGAGCAGCCGGGTGCCCTTGCCCACAACCTTATACATCAGCTGCACCTGCTCGTCGGCAACGGTCTGATGTATGGACAGGGGGCGTCGGAGAAGCGGATCGTAGCAGGACGTGGTCTGCACCATGACGAATTGGCCGGGCCGGGCGCTGCGTGCTATTTCCGGGGCCTTCAGGGTCAGGCGGAATATTTCCGGCGTGAGTTGTTCCTGGCGGACAATCTCGGCCTGTTCTTCACTTTGATTCATGGTTAACTATTTGAAAATAAAGGTTATTTGGTTTTTTGTCCTGGCAGGATCAGCGATAATACCCGTTCGAGATCATCGTGGGAATAGTACTCGATTTCCAATTTCCCCCGGGTTCCGCTTTGGACGATCCGTGCTTTTGTGTCCAGGTAATTGATTAGCCCGTTGGCCAGCGACTTGCAATAGGATTCCGGCAATTCATTGCTCGACTTCCGAGGCTGACGTTTTACCCCGTTGCCGGGTGCGGTGGCCATTTTTTTGTGTTTTTTGGCCAAGGCCTCTGCCTGCCGGACATTAAGCCCTTGCTCGACAATCTCGTTTCGAACCTCGCGCATGGATGCCTCATCCCCAACACTGAGTAGTACCCGCGCATGCCCCATACTCAAGACGCCTTGTGCCAGATCCTGTTTGGCAAAGTCTGGAAGCTGGTTGATCCGGAGGGCATTGGCCACGGTTGAGCGCTCCTTGCCAACCCGTTTCGCCACTTCTTCTTGAGTGAGATGAAAGTCCTTTACCAGGCGGAGGTAAGCTTCTGCCTCTTCTAAGGGATTCAGATCCTGCCGCTGGATGTTTTCGATGAGCGCCAGTTCAAGGCGATCAAGCGGGGAGACATCTTTCACCAGTACAGGCACTTCATCAAGCCCTGCCATTTTAGCTGCCCGCCAGCGGCGTTCTCCGGCGATGATTTGATAGCGGCCCTCGGCGCCGTGCTCGCAAACGACCAGGGGAAGCAAAATGCCTTTTTCGAGGATCGAGGCTGAAAGCTGAGCCAGGGCTATATCATTAATATCCTTCCGTGGCTGATCGGGGTTTGCCTCGATGAAGTCGATGGGGCACAAAAAGTACTCCCTGCCATCGGACCCGCCGGAAGGTAGCAGGGCATCAAGACCTTTGCCGAGGGCCAGGGTTGTTTTTTTAATCATGATTTTACTCCTTCTTTTATTGCAACCTTTGGTTGCTTGCGCAGAAACTCTTTCCCGAGCTGCAAATAGCTGAGTGCTCCGCTTGAGCGTTTGTCGTAGACGATCGCCGCTTGTCCGTGGCTCGGGGCCTCACTGAGGCGAATATTGCGCGGGATCACCGTGTCATACACTCGGCCCTGGAAATGATTTTTCACCTCGGTGACCACTTGGTGGGTCAGCTTGTTTCGACCATCGTACATGGTCAGAAGCAGGCCCTCTATGGCGAGGGAGCGGTTGTATGAATTCTTTACCAGCCGGATAGTTCGGACCAGTTGGCTCAATCCTTCAAGGGCAAAATATTCGCATTGTAAGGGGATGAGAACCGTGTCCGCCGCAGTGAGGGCGTTGATGGTAAGCAGGCCAAGGGAGGGTGGGCAGTCGATGAAAATGTAGTCGTAATCTCCCCGGACTGAGGAAAGGACATTGTCCAGGTAGCGCTCGCGTTTCACCGCCGTCATCAGCTCAACCTCGACCCCGATCAGGTCGATATGGGTCGGAAGAACAAAAAGCTTTTTCAGCTCCGGTGCTGGCTGCACAACCTCTGCGGTCTCGGCCTCTCCCATATAGCAATGGTAGAGGTGGGTGCCTCCGTTGGCGCGGCTGACCCCCAGACCACTGGAGGTATTTCCTTGCGGGTCGGAGTCCACTACAAGGACCTTTTTTCCCAGCAACGACACCGAAGCGGCTAGGTTTATCGCCGTGGTCGTCTTGCCCACACCGCCCTTCTGGTTGGCCAGGGCCACAATCTTTGCGCCATTCCCCATACTGAAAACCTCCGCAGTGTGTCAGTTTCTAACCGAATTTCGTTGGGTTTTTCGTTGCTGGCTATGGGTGGGGACCAAAAAAATAGCCGCGCCACCACTCAGTTGCCATACTAACACACTCCGCACAGGGAGGCCCTTCTTTTCTGTGCGGAGTGTGTGGCGATTTTCGGCGATTGTTTCACGTGAAACAAGTAGCATTTATTGTTTAATTTAAGGTAGTTATGTGTTGTGTAGCGCCAAATCTGCGTTTGCTTTGTAAGGTGCATAATAAATGATTTTCTGGCGAGATGCGGATTTTGTCTTCGGTTTTGTTGCGGTGATTGGGAAAGGGAGTTTTCCGCCTACAAACAACCATCGGCGGTTGTTTGTAGGCGTTCGGATTGGGCGGGGCAATTGTGCGCAATATTCCCGGGTGTTCCACGTGAAACACGCTGTATTTTTTGTTTTAATTCTGGGTAGTTAAGATAGTGATAACCAGTTCGGTTGTGCGTTCCATGTCGCACAGGTCAATGGATTCTTCGGTGCTATGGACATGGTCCATGCCGATTCCGATGATGGCGGTTTGCAGGCCTTTTCCGGTGAAAATGTTGGCATCGCTGCCGCCGCCAGCTCGCTCGTAACGGATTTCCCGCTGGAGGTGGGCGGCGGCTTTGCCAACCCGTTGCAGGACGGAGGCGTTGCGGTCAATATGCATGGCTGGGTATTCTTGGGTGAGGTGGAAATCAAGACGGGGCCGGACCCCCGCCCCGAGCTGTGCACCAGAATTCGGAGTCCAGCTATCAATGGTGGCCTGAACCGTATCCTTGATCTGTTGGGAAAACGTAGTGAGTTTTTCCGGAGAATGGCTCCGAACTTCCCCTTCCACTAGGACGTTTTCTGGAATGATGTTTGTCGCCGTGCCTCCGGTGATGCGGCCGATATTGGCGGTGCTTTCTTCGTCAAGACGGCCCAGCGGCAGGTCGGCAAGGCAGCGGGCTGCAAGCTGGATGGCGTTGATTCCCCGCTCCGGGTGCAGGCCAGCGTGGGCGGCTGCTCCGGTGATGGTGAAGTGAAAATGGTTGGCGGCCGGGGCACCGATAATGAGCAGATCTACCCCGCTACTGTCCAGGGCGTAGCCTTCCTTGGCGCGGAGCAGGGAGAGGTCCAGTGCCTTGGCGCCGCGCAGGCCAATCTCTTCACAGGTTGTAAAGACGAGATCGAATGGGAGATGTGGGGTGCCTGCTTCTTTTATGGCCCGGATGGACTCGATGAGTATTGCGATGCCGGCCTTGTCATCCCCGCCGAGGATGGTCTCGCCTGCACTGGAAAACCGCGTTCCCTCCCGCACGACCGCCACGCCTCTGGAAGGTTCCACTGTGTCCAGGTGGCAATTGAAAAAGATCGGTTCCCCAGAGAGGTTGCCGGGGAAGTGGATGACCAGATTGTTGGAGTCGGAACCGGTGGTGTTGGCCGAGTCGTCCTCGATGATATCGGCTTCGGGAAACTCCTGCGCAAAGAGGTCTTTGAGAAACCGGGCCAGCTTAGCTTCTTTGCCTGAGGGACTGTCGATGGTACACATGGCGGTGAAAACCTGGGCAAGCCGTTCGCAGTTGATATTCATACATATACCTCTATTTACTTGTTGCAATACCGGATCATATTGCCTATTTATAGGAATAATTCCCAGAAACAACTTCGTTTCAGAAAGTTTGTAAAAGTTGTAATGCCAAGAGCTATAAGGACTGTAGGTAGAATAATGCACCTGCAGCGACCAGGCGAGAAAATTATCTGAGGAGTTCTATGCGCAGAAGTGGGGCGTTGCCGCAATGCCCAAGGGAAAGGCTTCACGCGAAGCATCTGGCAAGACGAACATCTCGTCTTGTACAACATAACCGTTCAACAAGATACCGGAGGTGGCAGAATGGCAATATTCAAATGTGAAAAATGTGGGGCAACCAAAGAGGGCAGGTGCAAGCCCAAAAAATGCACCGATTGCGGCGGCAGCGACTGCATGATCAAAAAAGAGGAGAAAGCCTCGGGTTGTGGGTGCGGCTGCAAGGCAAAGAAATAGCCACACGGTAAGGATGGTCTCTGCGAAGGCTTCCGTTGATGACGCGGGGGCCTTTTTTATTTTCAGGAAGTGCGCGAAGACGATGGGGTGAAAACGGGCATTGCGGTAAGCCGCACCCACGTTATAAGATAAAGGCAAAGATCAGGCACAACTGGGCCGCGTGTGTGCCGCAAGCAAGGAAAGAGGGCCAGGCAAAGAGGGCGGGAGATGAACGAAGCAGACAGTCAGGCGACCCATACCATCGTTTTTGAGCCCAGTGGCAGGAAGGTGCAGGCCGGGGTAGGTATGTCGATCATCAAGGCGGCCCGAGAGGCAGGTATTCATATCAATGCTTCCTGCGGTGGCAGCGGGGTGTGTGGCAAATGCAAGGTCATCATCGAAAAGGGCGCGGTTGACGGGGGGCTGAGCGAAAAATTCAGCCCCCAGGAGAGAGCGGCCGGATACCGCCAGGCCTGCACGGCAACAATTACAAGTGATGCTGTCATCCGGGTGCCGGAAACCTCCGGCTTGAAAATCGGGGGGTTGGGGACCGCTGTCCCGCTGAGGCATCGCGCCCGGATGCATGTGTACGACATCGAGGATCTCCGGGAGCAGGGTATTTTTGTCCCGCCGGTGGTCAAGATATGTTTGGATGTTTCTCCTCCATCGGTGAAGGACAACATGGCCGATGCCGGGCGGGTTATTCATTTGCTCAGCAGCCAGTACAACGAACACCGGGTGGTATTCAACCTGGCGGTTTTGCGCAAGCTGCGCAAGGCCCTGCGGGAAGACAATTTTCGGATCACGGTTACCTGTGCTCGCCCGGTAAATGCCCAGGGAAAATCCTATCTCACCAATATCCAGGGTGGCGACTGGTCTAAGCGCAGTTTTGGTCTTGCCTTTGACATCGGCACCACCTCGGTCTATGGGGTGCTGGTGGACCTGAGTTCCGGCAAGGTTCTGGCCAGGGCAGGGGAATACAACGGTCAGCTTGGCTATGGCGAGGACGTGATCTCCCGGATTATCGTCGCGGAAAAAAAGGAAGGCCTGGCCAAGATGCAGGAGCTTGTGGCCACCACCATCAACAGTATCCTCGACACCTTGCTGGGCACGGCCAAACCAGCAGACAATAGCGAAAAAGGCAGCATCAGTCGCGAGGAGATCACCTCCATCACCCTGGCGGGCAATACCACCATGACCCATCTGCTCCTGGGCCTGGAGCCGGACAACATCCGCCGAGCCCCATATGTGCCGGTGACCACCTTCCTGCCGCCTATCCGGGCAACAGATTTGGGTATCAATCTGCCGCACTCCGCCGTGGCCCTGGTCTACCCGTCCATTTCCAGTTATGTGGGGGGCGATATTGTTGCCGGGGTCATGGGCTCGGGCATGTACCGCACCGAACTGATCACCCTCTACATTGATATCGGCACCAACGCGGAGATTGTCGTGGGCAACCGGGAATGGCTGGTGTGCGCGGCCTGTTCCGCCGGCCCGGCCTTTGAGGGAGGCGGCATTACCCACGGGATGCGGGCGGCCATTGGCGCCATCGAGGATTTCAGCCTCAACCCCCAGACCCTTGAGCCGATGAACATCACTCTGGGCAACAAACCGCCGGTGGGGATCTGCGGCTCAGGCCTGCTGGCCATTATCGCCACCCTTTTTGAGCATGGGGTGGTGGGTAGAAGCGGGAAATTTAGGCGGGATCTTGCCACTGATCGAATCCGCGAAGGGCGCAGCGGCCATGAGTATGTGCTGGTCTGGCGGGAAGAGGCGGGCACGGAATACGATATCGTCATCAACGAGGTGGATATCGAAAACTTCATCCGGGCCAAGGCGGCGATCTATGCCGGGATTACAACCCTGGTGGAGCAGGTTGGCTTGGCCATCACCGATATCGAGCAGGTTATCCTGGCCGGGGCCTTTGGCAGCTATATTGACCTGGATTCGGCCATGACCGTGGGGCTGCTGCCCCAGGTGGAAGCCAGCCGGGTGCTCTATGTGGGCAACGGCTCGCTCATGGGCGCCTGGATGAGCGAGATGAGCAACCATATCAGGCAGGATGTGGTGGAGGTGGTGCGGAAGATGACCAGTTTCGAGCTTTCGGAGATGGCGTATTTCCAGGAGCAGTACATTGCCTCCCATTTTCTGCCCCATACGGATATCAGCCTCTTCCCCCGCGTGGCGGAAAGGCTTTCGGAAATTCGCGGGGAGGCTTAGGCCGTTGTTCAAAAAATAACCACAACATTGAAAAATCGTGATCGGCATAAGGGGCCGTAACGAAGCAGCGCCGCTTACGCTGCTGTTAACGACGATGGCTATTTCTTAACGGGGCACCTAAGCAGCCAGCTCCACATTGCCGTTCAAGGAGACTTCCATGGCCCTGGCCGGACAGACGGAAACACAGAGGCCACAGGCCGTGCATTTTTCCTCGTCAAAGAGCACCGCCATGTCGGGCCGGTGGAGCGAGAGTGCGCCGGTGGGGCAGACGCCGGTGCAGGCCCCGCATTGGTAGCATTTTTCATCGTCGCGGTGGATGTTGCCGGCCATGCTTTTCACCGAAACCCCCATCTCGTTGAGATAGGCGATGCCCTTTTTGACATTGGCCTTGTGTCCGAGGAATTCGAGCACCATGACCCCTTCCTGTTGGAGCAGGATGGTGGCCTTGAGGATGTTGAATTCCAGGTCGTATTTTTTCACCAGGTTGCTGATGATCGGCTGGTCGATGACTTCCTTGGGGAACTTCAGGACATAGATTCTGGTATTCATGGTTGCGTCTCCAGATGGGTGGAAAGCTGATCTAAAATAGCCTCCACCGGCAGGTCGGTTGACAGGGTTATGAGTTGCTCCGGGGCAAGTTCCGTGGGGGATTCAAACCGCTTTTTCTGTTTTAAATAAATTTCCCAGCGTCCATCCGACACCGCCTGCGGGTCAAGCGCCCTTTGAGCCATGCGGCGTTTCATTTCCTCTTCCGGACAGACACAGAGAATACAGTATAGCCGAACACCCAGACGCTGCGCAAGCATCCGTACTCGGTCGCGGTCCGCTTCGCGTTGGTACGAGGCGTCGAGCACCACGCCCCGGTCCTGGGCCAGATCCTGTTCGGCCCGTTCGAGCAGGGCCGCATAGGTTTTGGCGGTAAACTCGCTGGTATAGATGCCCTGGTCAGCGGTTTCGCGCTGATGGGTCTGGGGGGCGAGTCCGGCCAGCTCCTTGCGCACCACGTCGGAGTTGTAATAGCGAAGGCCACGGCGTTCGGCCCAGGCCTGGGCCACGGTGCTCTTGCCGGTGGCGATAAGGCCGAAGAAGATAAACAGATCAGGACGCGGCATAGCGTTCAGCCAGGGCGAAGTATTTTTTCGCCTGATTCAGGCAGTTCTCGGCGGTGGCCGGGTCAACCTCCGGGGCATGGGCGGTGAAAAGGCCTATTTTGCCGCGCACATAAGCCCGGTAGCATTTATAGAAGTTGAGCATGGGCAGCAGGGTGGTGTCGCCGGCAGCCCGGCAGAATTGGTCGATAAAATAGGCAGAAAGCTCGGGCAGGCCATGGAAGTCGAGGTCCATGGCCAGAAAAGCCACGTCGCTTGCCACATCGCAATACCGGAAGCGCTGGTTGAACTCGATGCAGTCGTAGATGTAGATCTCGTCCGCCAGGCAGATGTTGGCGGAATAGAGATCGCCGTGGCAATCCCGCACCCGGCCTGCGGCAATGCGTCCGGCAAAGAGTTCTTCTTGCCCAAGAAAAGCGCGGGCGTAGCCGCTGATCGCCTCGAACTGCGCCTGGCTCAGGGCTGCGCAGCCGATGAAGCCCTGGGTTTGTTCAAAATTTTCCAGCACATTGACGCCCACGGCCTGGGCGGTGCCGAATTTTTCAATGGCAGGCCCACTCTCGGCCTTGGCGTAAAAGGGCACGATGATGGCGATGATTTGATCGAGGATCTCTTTGCTGAGTCCGCCTTGGGCGATGACCTTGGCCATCATCCGCTCTTCCGGCATCCGTGCCATTTTCACCGCGTACTCCACCGGAGCTCCGGGGCCGTCCAGGGAAAAGGCTGCGCCCTGTTGGGTAATCGCCACCAGTCCCAGGTACAGGGAGGGGCACAAGCGCCGGTTTAAGAGCAACTCCTCTTCGCAGAAATGTTTGCGTTTTTCCAGGGTGGTGAAGTTGAGAAAACCGAAATCCACGGGCTTCTTGATCTTGTAGACAAAGTCGCCTGCCAGGAGCACATAGGAGATATGGGTTTGCACCAGGGTTATTTCCGGCGCGGGATGGGGGTATGTCTCAGGCTTAAGCAGAGCCTGGATAAATGGCGGCAAGGTTGAATCAGCCATGAAAGTCTCCGTTTTAGGTTCTGTGTGCCGAGATTCGGCAGGAATATCAAACAGACAGCACAATAAAGGAGCTGATCATAACAGAATCATTTCTTTTGGTAAACCATTGAGCATCGGGCAGGCAGGGCGAGTTTCTGAAAATACGCCTCATATTTTTTCCAAGTGATGCCGAGAAGATAAGTAAAAGCATCAATAGTCAACCATCCGAAAGGGACGGGAAAAATGAAACAGGCAAACAGAGAGATTCTCATCGTGGACGATACGGCGGTGCTTCGCAATATCATGAAAATGCAGTTGCAACGGATGGGCTTTGATCGAATTTATGAAGCCCAGGATGGCAGCGCGGCCATGAAGATTCTGCACGCCCAGAAAATAGATCTTGTCATCTCCGATTGGAATATGCCGGTGATGAACGGCTTTGAGCTGCTACGGGAAATCCGCGCCAGCGAGGTTTTCAAGGATATCCCTTTCATCATGGTGACGGCGGAGGCCACCGAGGCCAGGATCAGCATGGCCATGCAGCTCAAGGTGGATGAGCTGATTTTAAAGCCCTTCACCCTGGAGATTCTCGAACGGAAAATCCTCCGGGTTATTCAATGAGCCAGGCTCTGCGGCAAGAGTTTCGGCGGGACATGGTCCAGATTTCGTAAGCTCTCCAAAAGTCTATCCAGCGCAAAACCGGTGCAGGCCTGCCGGTTTTTTTCCAGGGCTGCCACAGCCCGACCAGCCATTTTAGCCCCTGCCTCGAAATAGCCGTATTCCCCCTTGATATAAAAGCCTGCCGCCCGGATTAAAGCCTGGAGAATTTCTTTCTCCGCGTCTTGCGCTCCATGCCAGGCTTGCTCCAGAATTTCGTGGACCTCGAAGAAAAGTCCCAGATCCCAAAACACCAGCGCTTTGGCCAAGGCACCTCCGGCATCGGTGCGGCTGATTATCTTAAGGGCCTCGGCGTATCCTGCCAATCGTGTCTTGATGTAAACGACATAGGGTGCGGCCAGGTCTTGTTGCAGGTAGTGGTCGGCAACGGTCTGGACCTGGGTAAGATCATTCTGGGCCAGCGCCGGCGGCAGGGCTGCGGAAAGCTCATTTCTGATATCGCGGCTCAGACGGTCTTGGAACGGTTCAAAACGAGGGGAAGTCATGGGAAATTATTTATAGAGATCCGGGTAGAGCTTTTTCAGGCAGTCCGGGCAGATGCTGTGGGTGAAATCGGCCGAGGTCTTGGCGGAGATGAATTTTTCAACGGTACTCCACGAAGCCGGGTCGTGTGGGTCGCCATCAGCATGGCGGATTTTTTTGCAGGAGGCGCAGATGGGCAACAGGCCGTGCAGGGTATTTTTTATCTCAAGAAGCATTCTGGTTTGGATGTGAAGGCCAAGGAGGACGAAGAGGGCGCCAAAGAGAAAGACCAGGCCAACGAGGATTTCGCCGACAAAGGAGAGGCGAAAGAAAAAAACCCCAGCCACCACGCAGTAACCCAGGAGAAAAAAGAGCATCAGCCCGCGATGCAGGCGCAGGGAGCGGATGATTTCCGGCTTGCTGCGCTCAGGGATGAAGGGGGTGAGGACGTGCAGGTCCCTGGCCTTGACAAGGCTGATGAGCATGACAACTGCTCCGATCAGGATCATGACGACGCTTAGGATGTGCTGCATGGCGGTGGCTCCTCGTGGTTCACGATACGTGCTCAAGTATAGGCATTTTTTGTTCAGGGAGCCATTTTTTTCTGAAGAGGCCGTTGTTTTCGCAGGCTGCTGGAGCAGGGTCCAGGGCGAGGGTGATGAGACTGTTCGGGTTCGCGTGGGGCAGTTGGGTTCCGTTCTGGCTGGTTAGACAGAGCACGGTGTGTTCTGTGTTCACGAGGCTGAGGCCCAGATACTCGAGGCGATCACCCACCGCGATGGGGTTGCGGGCCTCGATAACCGGCTGGGGGCCTGCCTGGCGAACTATGCCCACCGGGGCATAGTCGTAGCTGATCTGCGGCCCGTCGTAAAGCATGTCGGCGGTGGCGGGCGGCTGGTCGAAGAAGTTTTCCGTGTAGCCCCGTGAACCGATTTTTAGCAGCTCCTGCCGAAAAGCTTCGGGCAGGGCAGCGTCAAGGCCTTGTGCAGCCCAGTAATCAAGGGCTGCCCGGTAAAGGCGGGTTATGGCTCCCACATAGTAGACGCTTTTCATCCGCCCTTCGATTTTGAGGCTGTCCGCCCCGGCCCGGATCAGCTCGGGCAGCCGGTTGAGTAGGCAGAGGTCCTTGGCGTTGAAGATATAGGTGCCGCGGCTGTCTTCCTCCACCGGGAAGAACTGACCTGGCCGTTTTTCCTCTTCCAACCGATAGTGGTACCGGCAGGGATGGGCGCAGTTGCCCTGGTTGGCGTCGCGGCCGGTGAGATAGAGGCTGAGGAGGCAGCGGCCCGAGTAGGAGATGCACAGTGCCCCGTGCACAAAAATCTCCAGCTCCGTCTCGGTGGCCTGCCGGATTTCGGTGATCTCGGCCAGGGAAAGCTCCCGTGCCAGATTGAGCCGCTTAACCCCCTGAGCTGCCCAGAAACGGACGGACTCCAGATTGGTGACATTGGCCTGGGTGCTGAGATGGATCGGCAGTTCCGGCACCAGCCGCTGGGCCACGGCGAGGATGCCCGGATCGGAGATGATCAGGCCGTCCACCTTGGCCTCGCGCAGAGCGGCGAGATAATCGGGCAGCTCTGCAAGATCGTCATTGTGGGCAAAGATGTTGAGGGTGGTGTATACTTTAACACCGCGTTTGTGGGCATAGGCTACGGCCTGGGCGATTTCTTCTTCGCCGAAATTGGTGGCATGGGCCCGGAGGCTGAATTTCTTGCCGCCAAGATAGACGGCATCGGCGCCGTAGTGGATGGCGGTTTGCATTTTTTCAAAATTGCCTGCTGGGGCAAGGAGTTCCGGGAGTTTCATCAACAAGCCTTTTCGTGCTGGGGATTCGGATGGCAGAACGTTTCGACACGACTATACACCAAAAAAAGATTGCTGTCGCCATGAGCGGCGGCGTTGATTCCTCGGTGGTCGCTGCCTTGTTGCAACGACAGGGCGCGCGGGTGCAGGGGGTTTTCATGGCCCTGGCCCAGCCCGATCTGGCAGAACAGGAGAACCGGGTTCGGGCGGTGGCCGATTTCTTGAAGATTCCCCTGACCGTGGTGGATCTGTCCGAGGCTTTTTGGCGTGAGGTGGTGGACTATTTCTGCGTCAGCTATTTTGCCGGAAAAACCCCCAACCCCTGCGTGGTCTGCAACCGGACCATCAAGTGCGGTCGTCTGCTGGATGAGGCGCGGGAGACCCTTGGGGCGGAGCTGCTTGCCACCGGCCATTATGCCCGGATCAGCGGAGATGAGACCACCGGATACCGCCTGCTCAAAGGCGTTGATCCCAAAAAAGACCAGTCCTATTTCCTTGGGATGCTCACCCAGGCACAGTTGGCGCGGCTTTGTTTTCCCCTGGGCGGCTTGCGGAAAGAGGAGGTTTACGGGCTTGCCGCCGAGCTTGGTCTGGCCTTTGGCCAGACGGCGGAGAGCCAGGATATCTGTTTTCTTAAGGACCAATCGGTGGGGGATTTCTTAGCCGCCCATTCTCCGGGGCAAGAGCGGTCCGGCCCTATGCTGAGTTTGCAAGGCGATGTGCTTGGCCGACATGCAGGCATCCATCAGTATACCATTGGCCAGCGCCGGGGCCTGGGCTTGCCGGATGCCACCCCCTGGTATGTGGTGGGGCTTGATCCGGAGCGGGATGTGGTGGTGGTCGGCAAGGACGTGGATCTTTGGCAGCAGGAGGTGCGGTTGCCCGCCGTGCATTGGTTGAGCGGCCAGGCCCCGGCCTTGCCGCTGGTGTGTGAGGTGAAAATTCGTTCCCGGCATCCAGCCTGTGAGGCAGAGATTGCCGAGCACGATGGCGGGGTGCGGCTGACCTTTTCCCAGCCCCAGCGGGCGGTGACCCCGGGGCAGTTTGCGGTTTTTTATGAGGGCGAAGTGGTTCTCGGTTGCGGCGAGATCGGCAAATAACGTGAATTTGTGTTTGGCAGATGTAGCGGAAAAACGATACACTGGTCGTGATGCCGCGTTTGTCCAGCCCTTGCCCCTGAGGCTTGCAAACATCACTGATCCCCCGGAAACCGCTGAGGAGCATTATGAACCCATTCGTCTCCAAGACCAAGATCGTGGCCACCATCGGGCCGGCCTCCTTTTCGGCTTCCGTGCAACGTCGCCTGATGGCTGCCGGGGTCGATGGTTTTCGCCTGAATCTTTCCCATGGAGATCATGAGGAACATGCCGGGGTTGTCGCCAGTCTGCGGAAAATCAGTGCGGAAATGGGCCGACCGGTAGCAATTGTCGTCGATCTGCCTGGGCCGAAGATGCGGTTGGGCAAGGTGCCCAAACCGATCACCGTGCGAAGGGGCGCAAAGGTGCGTTTTGTCCCGGAAGGGGTTTCCCGTCCGGGGCCGGGCATTTTTTTGCCCCATGAAATTTCCGGTCTGGCCCAAGGGCTGCGGCCAGGTTCGATCATCTTTATCGGCGATGGCATGATGCAGTTCAAGGTCAAGTCCATCCAGGGAGAGATCGTCGAAACCGAAGCCATGGTGGCCGGGGTTGTTCGTTCCAACAAGGGGGTCAATATCCCTGGCTATACCGCGCCATCCGGGGTGCTGACCGATGCGGATAAGCGCGGCATCGCCTTTGCTGTCAAAAACAAGGCGGATGTGATCTGCATCTCCTTTGTCGGTGGCCCGGAGGATATGCTGGCCGCCCGCGCTTTGTTGCCACAAAGTGGGAAGTACCGTCCCTGCCTCCTGGCCAAGATCGAGCGGCGGCAGGCCGTGGCCCATCTTGACGGGATTCTGGCGGTGTCCGATGCGGTGATGGTGGCTCGGGGCGATCTCGGTATCGAGCTGCCCATCGAAGAAATTCCAGGCCTTCAGAAGGATATCATCCATCGGGCCAACATGGCGGCAAAGCCGGTGATCGTCGCCACCCAGATGATGTTGTCCATGGTGGACAACGCCCGACCCACCCGGGCCGAGGTAACCGATGTGGCCAATGCTATCCTCGATGGCGCCGATGCCATCATGTTTTCCGAGGAGACCGCCATTGGCCATGATCCGGTGGCGGTGGTCCGCATTGCCAAAAAAATTGCCCGTCAGACCGAACGGCGCTTGGTCAAGAGCGGAGCCATTGCCCTGGAGGTCCGGGCGGCGATCCGCTCCGAAGACAGCATCGATGATCTGGTCAGCAGCGCTGCCTGCGATGTTCTGGAGAACCGCACCGTGGACCTGGCCATAACCCCAACGGCCACCGGGACCACGGCCCGACGCATCGCCCGGCTGCGACCGCGGCCCTGGATCGTGGCGATCACCGACAATCCCACGGTCCGCAACATTCTTGCCCTTTCCTCCGGGGTCTTTCCTCTGGAGGTGCCGTCCGTTGCCATCACGGACTTCGAATTGGCCAAGCGGATCAAGGACGCCGGCCTGCTCCGACCCGGAACGCGGCGGTTGGTGATCACCTCCGGCACCCTGCTGGGGGTGGCAGGAACCACCAACAGCCTGAAGATTATCGATGTTTTTTAGGAATGTCAGGCCGGGCGTGTTGTTGCAACTCCGTAGCAAAAACAGTATGGCACAGGCATGAATATCACGGGTCAGCAAAAAAGAAAAATCGCCGTTACCACCCTCGGCTGCAAGGTCAACCAGTTTGAGTCTGCCGCCTTCCTTTCGGAGCTTGCAGAGCGGGAGGTGGAGCTGGTCCCTTTTTCCCATCCGGCAGATATTTACATCATCAATACCTGCGCGGTGACGGCCAGGGCTGGCGCCCAGTCGCGCCAGTTGATCCGCCAGGCCTTGCGCGCCAACCCCGAGGCCCGGCTGATCGTGACCGGTTGCTATGCCCAGATCGCCGCCGAGGATATCCTCGAGATCGCCGACAGCCCCATCTGCATCGTGGGCAACGGCTGCAAACACCGCCTGGTGGATGTGGCTCTGGCCGATCGGCACTGCGATCTGGAAATGCACCTGGGCAATATCGCCGGGCAACAGGAGATCTGCCCTCTCACCGTCACCAGTTTCGGGACGGGGAGGACCAGGGCCTATCTCAAGGTGCAGGACGGCTGCAACAGCTTTTGTTCCTACTGCATCGTGCCCTATGCCCGGGGGCGCAGCCGGAGCCTTGCCCCGGACAAGGTGGTGGCCCAGGCCGAGATCTTTGCCGCGCAAGGATACAAGGAACAGGTGCTCACCGGCATCCATCTGGGCCAGTATGGCCAGGATTTTGCGGCCAAGAGCAATCTGCGCGAAATGTTGGCCCTGCTTTTAGCTCGAAACCTGCCTGTGCGTTACCGCTTGAGCTCCCTTGAGCCGACCGAGATCACGGCCGAGCTTCTGGGCCTCATGGCCGAATCGTCAGCAATCATGCCCTACTTGCATATTCCCTTGCAGAGCGGTGATGATCGGATTTTGCAGAAGATGAACCGCCGCTATCCCGCCGCCACCTTTGCCAAGGTCGTGGAGGAGAGTGTGGCCTGCCTGCCCGATGTGGCCATCGGCGTGGATGTGCTGGTCGGGTTTCCTGGCGAGGACGAGGCCGCTTTTCGCAATACCTACAGCCTGATCGAGTCGCTGCCGGTGAGCTATCTCCATGTGTTCCCCTATTCGCGAAGGCCGGGAACCCCGGCCGCCAGCATGGCTGATCAGGTGCCCAAGGCGGACAAAGAGGAAAGAGTTGCGCTTCTCAGGGATTTGGATCATAAAAAACGGACTGACTTTTACCGTAAGCATCTGGGCAACACCCGGCAGATTTTGGTGGAAAGACGCAAGAAGGGGTGCTTGTTGCGGGGCTATACCGGCAACTATATCCCGGTCTCCTTTGAGGGGGACTCCGCCCTGACAAATCAGCTGGTCACGGTGCGGCTCGAAGAGCTTACCGCAGATGGGGTGCTGGGCAGGGTTGTCGAGTGATGATTTCTTGCCCTGTAGGGAAACAAACATTATCATGTGATGCATTGTTATGATTGGGGAAATAATTGCCATCGGCGATGAGCTTACCTCCGGGAGTGTGCTGAACACCACCAGCTACTTTGCCGCTAGTCATCTGTTTGCCGCAGGCCACGAGATTCTGGCCATGACCACCATCGGGGATGATCCGGAGGTCATTGGCCGCACCCTGCAACGGGCTTTGCGGCGGGCTGATTTTGTTATTGTCACCGGGGGCCTCGGTCCGACCACCGACGATTTGACCAATGCCGCTGTTTCTTCAGCTCTTGCCCGCCCTGCAACCTTTTATCCGGAAATACTCAAGAAAATCCAGGCCCATGACCAGAATATGCTGGCCGGCCAGCATATCTCCCTTGAAAAACTGGCCTGGTTGCCAGCGGGCGCCCATGCCCTGAACACGGAAGCAAAGATGGCTGGGTATTTTCTGGTACAAGATGGCAAGCCCATCTTTTTTCTCCCAGGCGTGCCCCAGGAGATGAAGGATCTGCTTCTGGAAACGGTGATCACCCGGCTGGCTGTCTGGGAAGGTGAGGAGGTCCGCCAGGTGCGCCAGAAGGTGTACAAGGTGGTGGGCTTGGCCGAGTCCGAGATCAATCGTAAGCTTGCCCATCTGGAGGGCCGTGATCCTCGGGTTCGGATCGGCTATTATCCTGTGTTTCCCGAGGTGCATGTCAGCTTGACTATCACCGGGGCCTCCAGCCAGGAGGCCGAGGCGGTTTTTGCAAAATATGACGGGCAGGTGACGGACTTCCTCGGCGATTGCTGCTACGGGTCCGGGGCGGAGACCCTGGAGAGCGTGGTGGGAAGCCTGCTTGCCGACCGTGGCCAGACGGTGGCGGTGGCGGAATCCTGCACCGGCGGACGCATCGCCCACGCCCTGACCAAGATAGCCGGGAGTTCCGCCTATTTTGTCGGAGGGGTGGTGGCCTATAGCGATGCCCTGAAGGAGCGTCTGCTTGGAGTCAACCGGGAGATCCTCCTGCGGTCCGGCGCGGTCAGTGCGGACTGTGCCAGGGCCATGGCCGAAGGGATGCGACGAGTGACCCCGGTCGATTATGCCCTTGCCGTTACCGGCATTGCCGGACCCAGCGGCGGCACGGAGGCCAAGCCGGTGGGTACGGTTTATTTCGGCTTGGCCAGCCCGGATAAAACCCAGACCTTTCTTTTTCGTTTTTCAGGGGAGCGCGGGCAGGTGCAGGCCCTGGCTTGTCAGGCTGGGCTTGATCTGTTGCGCCGCCACCTGCTTGGTCTTGATAGCTTGGTCTTGATAATGGCGGACGGACAGTGTAAAACGAACCGACTATAATTCATCCTAAATTGGGAGACATACAACATGGCCATTGCCGAAGATAAGAGCAAAACCCTCGATACCGCAATTTTTCAGATCCAGAAGCAGTTCGGCAAGGGATCGATCATGCGCCTCGGCACCGATGAGCGGGAGGCGGTGGCGGTCATCTCCACCGGTAGCCTGAGTATCGATATCGCCACCGGGGTCGGCGGCGTGGCCCGCGGCAGGATTACGGAGATCTACGGGCCGGAATCTTCCGGCAAGACCACCCTGGCCCTGCATATCATTGCCGAGGCCCAGAAGGCTGGCGGCAGCGCTGCCTTCATCGATGCCGAGCATGCCTTGGACATCAGCTATGCCGAGCGCCTCGGGGTCAAGGTTGACGATCTTTTGGTCTCCCAGCCCGACTATGGCGAGCAGGCCTTGGAGATCGCCGAGATTCTTATTCGCAGCGGGGCGGTGGATGTCATTGTCGTGGACTCGGTGGCGGCCCTGGTGCCCAAGGCGGAGATCGACGGCAATGCGGGGGATTCCCATGTCGGGCTCCAGGCCCGACTCATGTCCCAGGCCATGCGCAAGCTCACCGGGGTGCTCAAGCGCACCAATACCGCGATCATCTTTATCAACCAGATCCGGATGAAGATCGGGGTCATGTTCGGGAGCCCGGAAACCACAACGGGCGGCAACGCCCTCAAGTTTTACAGCTCGCTTCGTCTCGATATCCGGCGGAAAGAAGCCATTAAAGACGGGCAGGAGGTCGTCGGCAACCGGACCAAGGTCAAAGTGGTGAAAAACAAAATGGCTCCGCCCTTCAAGGAGGCGGAGTTCGACATTATCTATGGAGAAGGCGTCTCCAAGGTCGGGGATCTGCTTGACCTGGCTACGGCCCAGGATATTGTCGAGAAAAGCGGCGCCTGGTACTCCTATAATGGTGAGCGCATCGGCCAGGGCAGGGAGAATTCCAAGATCTTCCTGAAGGAGCATCCGGAGCTGTGCGATGATATTGAAAGAAAGGTGCGCCTGGGGTATGGTTTGCCCCTGATGGATGAAAAAGCACCGGTTGCAAAGGGTGCGGTAAAGGCTGGAGCCGCTGACTGATCTGATTTACGCGGGGAAATATCTTTATTAAGAAGCGGGACGCGAAGGCGTTCCGCTTCTGTAATTTGAAGGAATGTATCAATGACCGGAAACGACATACGCAAGCGATTTTTGACCTACTTTGCCGACAAAGGCCATACTGTGGTGGAAAGTTCAGGCTTGGTGCCCCATGACGATCCGACCCTGTTGTTCGTCAATGCCGGGATGGTGCAGTTCAAGCGGGTTTTCATGGGCGAGGACAAGCGGAGCTACGTCAGGGCGGCGACCAGCCAGCGTTGCGTCCGGGCCGGTGGCAAGCACAATGATCTGGAAAATGTCGGCTACACCGCACGTCACCATACCTTTTTCGAGATGCTCGGCAATTTTTCCTTTGGCGATTATTTTAAAAAAGACGCCATCCATTATGCCTGGGATTTTCTTACCAAGGAGGTCGGGCTATCCCCGGAAAAGCTCTGGGTCTCGGTATTTGACGATGACGACGAGGCCTTTGGCCTCTGGGAAAAGGTCAAGGATTTGCCCCAGGGCCGTATTGTCCGGATGGGGGAAAAAGACAACTTCTGGGCCATGGGCGATACCGGTCCTTGCGGCCCTTGCTCCGAGATCCATATCGATCAGGGGGTGGAGGCAGGCTGCGGTAGGCCGGATTGCAAGCTCGGCTGCGATTGCGACCGTTTCCTGGAGATCTGGAATCTGGTGTTCATGCAGTTCAATCGGAGCGAGGACGGCACCCTGACCCCGCTGCCCAAGCCGAGCATCGACACCGGCATGGGCTTGGAGCGCATTGCTGCGGTAACCCAAGGGAAATTCACCAACTACGATTCCGATCTTTTCACCGGAATCATCGCAGCCATCGCCGGTGCCGCCGGGGTAAAATACGGTGAGGATGCTGCGGTGAACACGGCCCTGCGGGTTATCGCCGACCACAGCCGGGCCACCACCTTTCTGGTGGCCGACGGGGTGTTGCCCTCCAACGAGGGGCGTGGCTATGTGCTCCGCCGCATCATGCGTCGGGCCATCCGGTTTGGGCGCTCCCTCGGGTTGAAAAAGCCATTCCTGACTGGGGTCACCGAGGCGGTCATCGCAGAGATGGGCGAGGCCTATCCCCATCTCCATGGGGCACGGGAGCTTTTGGCCAAGGTGGTGCACAACGAAGAGGTGCGCTTCCTGGAAACCCTGGACAATGGTCTGGCCATGCTCCACCAAGAGATGAAGCGGTTGCAGGAGGCCGGTCAAAAGGTGGTGGAAGGGGAGTTCATCTTCAAGCTCTATGACACCTTCGGGTTTCCCGTGGATATCGTCAAGGATATCGCCATCGAAAAAGGCATGCTCGCCGACGAGGCCGGGTTCAACGCGGCCATGGAGGTGCAACGCAATCAATCCAAGAAATCCTGGAAAGCCACCTCGCTGGCCGAAATGGGTCCAGGGGTTCGCGCCTTATTGGACAAGGGGTTGCGCACCCGGTTTGTCGGCTATGAGACCCGGCACCACCATGGGGCTATCAGCGGCCTGGTGAGCGCTGGCGGTATTGGCCTTGAGCAGGCGGGCACCGGAGAGCAGATATCTCTAGTCTGCCCGGAAACTCCTTTTTATGCCGAGTCCGGCGGGCAGAGCGGCGACCGGGGCATGATCATCGGGCCGCAGGGCAAGGCCAGGGTGGAAAATACCGTGGCTGTGGGGGATGGGCTCATCCTCCATCAGGCCGAGGTTACCGAGGGCAGCCTGGCCCTTGGCGAGACCGTTGAGCTCAAGGTGGCGGAAGGCCAGCGCCAGCGCACGGCCAACAATCACACCGCTACCCATCTCTTGCAGGCCGCTTTGCGCGAGGTGTTGGGCGAGCATGTCAAGCAGGCTGGCTCCCTGGTCAATCCGCAGCGGCTCCGGTTCGATTTCACACATTTTTCCCCGCTCAGCCGCGAGGAGCTTGCCCGGGTGGAAAAGATTGTCAACGAAGGTATCCGGGCCAATGCCCAGGTGTCTACTGCGGTGCTTGATCGGGAGGAGGCCATCAAGGGTGGGGCCACGGCTCTGTTCGGCGAGAAATACGAAACAAAAGTCCGGGTTGTTTCCGTGGGGGAGATCAGCAAGGAGCTCTGCGGCGGTACCCATGTGGGCGGGACCGGGGAGATCGGTCTGTTCAAAATCCTGAGCGAAAGCGGCATTGCCGCCGGGGTGCGACGGATCGAGGCGGTAACCGGCCCTGGCGCCATGGAGCGGTTCCAGCAGGTTGAGGCGCAGTTGGGTATGCTTGCCGCCAAGCTCAAGACTACTCCTGATGAACTGGTCGGAAAGCTTGAAAAAATAATGGCCCGCCAGAAAGAATTGGAGCGGGAGGTGAGCCGGTTGACTGCGGATCTTTCCGTCAATGATCTTGGCGCGATGCTTGGCAATGCCCAGGAGATCGGGGGGGTGAAGGTGGTTGTCGCCCAGATTGCCATGGATTCGCCGAAAACCATGCGGGAGGTCGGCGATAAGGTGCGGGACGCGCTGGGCAGCGGAATCGCGGTTTTAGGCGGCGTCTTTGAAGGAAAGGTGAGTCTGCTGGCCATGGTCACCAAGGATCTGAACACCCGATTCCATGCCGGTCAGATTGTCAAAGAGGTGGCTGCCATGGTGGGCGGCAGCGGGGGCGGGCGAGCGGACATGGCCCAAGCCGGGGGGACCATGGCGGATAAATTGCCCGAGGCGCTCTCGGCCGTGCCTGGCATCATCGTCGATCAGGGAGCTAAAGCGTCCTCGTAACATTTAATACCAACTACCTGTTGGGTTCTATTTCTGTAGAAATACCCAGGAAAAAAACTGGGGAAAAAGCAGCGGGGAAATGTATTGACAGGCCAAAAAAATTCGATTAGAACCGTTCAATTGTTAATGAACAGGCATTCATTTCATGCGTACATACCAAGAATTTTTCATATATAAATTGTAAAGAAAAACGGGGGCCAGTAATGATTACCATCGACCTGACCATGCTCATTCAGATTGCCAATATGCTCTTGCTTATTGTCGTTTTGAATGCAGTCTTGTACAAACCGATCCGTTCGATTATCGAAGAGCGGCAGAAGAAGATCACTGGCCTTGATGAGGGCATTGATCAATTCAAGAAGAATGCTGTGTTGCGGCAAGATGAGTTTGGTCAAAAAATGAAGGATGCCAGGATCAGGGCCAAAAAAGAGTACGAGACTGCCAGAAATGCGGCCCTTGCCGAAAGCACGGAAAAATTGGCAGGGATTCGTAAGGAGGTTGACCTGCAGAAAACAGGTCAGCTTGCCGAAATAGAAAAGCAGTTTGCCGTAGCCCAGACCGAGTTGCAGGGCCAGATCTCTGGTTTTGCCAGTGAGATGGCGGGCAAGGTTTTGGGGAGGGCTCTGTAAATGAAAAATATGAACTGGAAAAAAACCGGAACTGTTGCCGGGGCGGTATTGATGGTCTTGGCGTGCGTAGCCGTTGCCTATGCCTCTGGCGAGGCTGGTGGACACGAGGCGGGAATCCCCAGAGCAAAATGGATGGATCTTTTGTACCGGACCACGAATTTCGCCGGTCTGGCCTTTATTTTGGTGTTTTTCCTGAAGAAGCCCTTTGCCGATGGTTTGAGCAGTCGGCGGGAAGGGATCAAGGATCAGCTGGAGGCCCTGGAGTCCCGCAAGGCCGAAGCAGAGCAGATGTACAAAGAGGCCGAAGCCAAGCTCGCCAGGCTCGATGATGAGGTGAACGCCATCATCACCGAGGCGGTCAAGCAGGGTGAGGCCGAGAAAGCAAAGATCATTACCGATGCCGAACGCAATGCCGGGGACATCAAGCGGCAGGCGGAGATGGCGGTGGCCCATGAGCTTGCCTTGGCCAAGACCCGGCTGAAGGGTGAGATTGCCGAACAGGCTGTGCTGCTGGCGGAAGAATTGGTCAAAAAGAATATTCAGCCTGCGGATCAGAGCAGGATGGTTGAGCTGTCTCTTGATAAGGTGGGAGGTATTCAGTGAAGAACACAGTATTAGCCAAACGATACGCCAAGGCGTTGTTTGCGGTTGGCAAGGAAGGCAATGCCTTCGCAGAGTTCACCAAGACCCTCAATGCCATGTCCGAGCTCTTTGTCGGGATGCCCGAGGTCTCCGACGCCCTGACCAATCCGTTGTATCCGGTTGAGGCGCGGGAAAAGGTCATGGAGCATCTTCTGACCTCCATGCAGGTTTCTCAGGTTCTGGGCAATTTTTTCAAGCTGCTGGTGCAGAAAAAACGTGCGAATATCCTGCCCGACATCGCCATGGTATTTCAGGCGATGGTCGATGCGGATAACAATATGTGTCAGGGGACGGTGGTTTCGGCCATGGAGCTGACCCCCGAACTCAGTGCAAAGGTTAAGGCAACATTGGAAAAAATAACCGGCAAGCAGGTCGTCCTTACGGCCCAGGTCGATCCGTCCATTATCGGTGGGATCGTGGCCAAGGTCGGTGATTTGGTGCTCGATGGAAGCATCCGATCACAGCTGGCTGGTTTAAAAGAATCCATTAAGGGGAGTGTATAAGACAAATGCAGATCAAAGCCGAAGAGATCAGTCAAATCATCAAGGGGCAGATCAAGGATTACGAAAGTAAAGTTGATCTGAGTGAAACCGGCACCGTAATCTCCGTTGGTGACGGTATTGCTCGTGTGTACGGGGTTGAAAAGTGCATGGCCATGGAGCTGTTGGAGTTCCCCGGCGGCGTACTGGGCATTGCTTTGAACCTTGAGGCGGACAACGTTGGTTGTGCGCTTCTTGGCGACGTGCGCAAGATCAAGGAAGGCGACACCGTCAAGCGTACCGGCCGTATTGCCGAGGTTCCCGTCGGTCCTGAGATGGAAGGCCGCGTCGTTGACGGCGTGGGCACCCCCATTGACGGCCAGGGGCCGCTCAATGCCAAGCACTCCTCCAAGATCGAGGTTCTTGCTCCCGGTGTTATCGCCAGAAAGTCTGTGCATGAGCCCTGCTACACCGGCGCCAAGGCGGTTGACGCCATGACTCCGGTTGGCCGCGGCCAGCGCGAATTGGTCATCGGCGATCGTCAGATCGGCAAGACCGCCCTCTGCGTCGATGCGATCATCGCCCAGAAATACACCGATGTGCATTGCGTGTATGTGGCCATCGGCCAGAAGAAATCAACGGTGGCCCTGGTTGTTGAGGCGCTCCGTAAGCATGGCGCCATGGAATACACCACCGTGGTAGCAGCCTGTGCCTCCGATCCGGCACCCATGCAGTATGTCGCCGCCTTTGCTGGTTGCGCCATGGGCGAGTACTTCCGTGACAATGGTCAGCACGCGCTGATCATTTATGACGATCTTTCTAAGCAGGCGGTTTCCTACCGTGAGTTGTCCCTGCTCCTTCGTCGTCCGCCTGGCCGTGAAGCCTACCCCGGCGACATTTTCTTCAACCACTCCCGTCTGTTGGAGCGGTCCTGCAAGGTAAACGATGCCTTGGGTGCCGGTTCTTTAACGGCTCTGCCCATCATCGAGACCCAGGCCGGTGACGTTTCCGCCTTTATCCCGACCAACGTTATTTCCATCACCGACGGTCAGGTATACCTTGAGCCCAACCTGTTCTTCGCCGGTGTTCGTCCCGCGATCAACGTTGGCCTCTCCGTATCCCGCGTAGGTGGTGCGGCTCAGGTTAAGGCCATGAAGCAGGTTGCCGGTACCCTTCGTCTGGATCTGGCCCAATATCGTGAGCTCGCCGCCTTTGCCGGTTTTGGTTCCGATCTTGATGCCGCCACCCAGGCGCAGTTGACCCGTGGCGCCCGTCTGGTTGAGATTCTGAAGCAGCCCCAGTATCAGCCGCTGCCCATGGAAAAACAGATTTGCATCCTTTTCGCCGGTACCCGCGGCTATCTCGACACTCTGCCCATTGATTCCTTGGCTGAGTATGAGCAGCAGCTGTATGCACATATCGAGAAAAACCAGCCGAGCATCTACGATGACCTGAAAGAAAAGCAAGCCATTGATGCCGCCCTGGAAGAAAAAATCCGGGCCACTCTGCAGGCTTTCGGGGAATCTTTCAAGGCTGCCAAAGGCCTTAAATAAGGGGGGTAAGGTCTCATGCCGAGCCTAAAAGATGTAAAAACAAAGATTGGTGGGGTAAAGAAAACTGCCCAGATCACCAAGGCCATGAATATGGTTGCTGCTGCCAAGCTTCGCGGGGCCCAGCAGAAGATGGAAGATTTTCGTTCCTATGCCGAGAAGTTTAACGCGGCCATGGGCAATCTTTCCTCGGCCATGGATTCGGGCGCGTTTCCCCTCATGGAGAAGCGCGAGGTCAAGACCGTGGAGATCCTGGTGGTTACCTCGGATCGTGGCCTGTGCGGAAGTTTTAACGCCCACATCATGAAGATGACCGACAAGCTCATTGCCAAGCTTGAGGGCGAGGGCAAGAAGGTAACTCTCGTCTGCGTTGGCAAGAAGGGCGCCAGCTATTTCCGGAAAACCGGCAAGATTCGTCAGCGGTACACCGACCTGATGGGCACCTTCCAGATGTTTAATGCTCGGACCATCGCCCAGGATATTGCCGGAAACTTTTTGGCCGGTGACAGCGATGAAGTTCGGATTGTCTTCGGGAAATTCAAAAGCGTTGCCGTGCAGCGTCCTGCTGAGCAGATGTTTCTGCCCATCCAGCCGGATGCCGTGGCGGCAGTGGGGGCAACTTCTTCGGCTGCCGGTTCCTATATCTATGAGCCGAGCACCGAGGAAATCATGGAAGTGCTGCTGCCGCTCTACATGAATGTCATGGTTTACCATGCCATGCTTGAAGTCAGCGCCAGTGAGCATGCCGCCCGGATGAGCGCCATGGATAACGCCACCAACGCTTGTAAGGATATAATTCACAGCCTGACCCTGATTTACAACAAGGCGCGGCAGGCTGGTATCACCGCGGAATTGATGGATATTGTCGGCGGTGCCGAGGCTTTGAAGTAACCAGGTGAAATCAGGCTGATTCATTCAGCTGTCATAGATTGTCAACGTACGTACTAGCTGAGGAGGCTTTGCAATGAGTGCAGCAAGAATTGGTAAAATTGTTCAGGTCATCGGACCTGTTGTAGACGTTGAGTTTGAGCCGGACAACCTGCCCGAGATCATGAATGCCCTACAGGTGAGCAACAAGGGTATCAGCGACGAGCCCGGCAACCTGATTATCGAGGTTTCCCTGCATCTTGGCGACAACGTTGTTCGTTGTGTTGCCATGGATCAGACCGACGGTCTGGTTCGCGGTCAGGAGTGCACGGATACCGGCAAGCCCATTGAGATTCCCTGCGGTGCTCCTGCTCTGGGACGGATCATGAACGTGGTCGGTCGTCCGGTTGATGGCATGGGGCCCATTGCCTCCGATAAAATGCGCACCATCCATCGTGCTGCTCCTGCTTTTACCGATCAGTCCACCGAGGTGCATGTTCTTGAGACCGGCATCAAGGTTATCGACCTGCTGGTTCCCTTCCCCCGTGGCGGCAAGATGGGGCTGTTCGGCGGCGCCGGTTGCGGCAAGACCGTTATCATGATGGAAATGGTAAACAATATCGCCATGCATCACGGCGGGATCTCGGTATTCTGCGGAGTTGGCGAGCGGACCCGTGAAGGAAACGATCTCTACCACGAGATGAAAGATTCCGGCGTTCTCCCCAAAGCTGCCCTGGTTTATGGGCAGATGACCGAGCCGCCAGGAGCTCGCTCCCGTGTTGCTTTGACCGGCCTGTCCGCTGCGGAGTATTTCCGTGATGAGGAAGGCCAGGACGTGCTCTTCTTCGTTGACAACATCTTCCGTTTTACCCAGGCTGGCGCCGAGGTTTCCGCGCTTCTTGGCCGTATTCCTTCGGCGGTTGGTTATCAGCCTACTTTGGCCACCGATCTTGGTGCGCTTCAAGAGCGGATCACCTCCACCAACAAGGGCTCCATTACCGCCGTCCAGTGCGTTTACGTACCGGCTGACGATTTGACCGATCCGGCTCCGGCCACCACCTTTGCCCATCTGGACGGAACCGTTGTTCTTTCCCGCCAGATCGCAGAGCTTGGTATCTACCCGGCTGTTGATCCTCTGGACTCCACCTCCCGGATTCTCGATCCCAATGTTTTGGGCGAAGAGCATTACCTGGTAGCCCGTGGCGTGCAGACCAGCCTCCAGAAATACAAAGACCTGCAGGACATCATCGCCATTTTGGGTATGGACGAGCTTTCTGAAGAGGACCAGACTCTGGTTACCCGCGCGCGGAAGATCCAGCGTTTCCTGTCTCAGCCCTTCACCGTAGCGGAGACCTTCACCGGCATGGCCGGCAAGTACGTTAAGGTTGCCGACACGGTCCGTGGGTTTAAAGAGATCCTGGAAGGCAAGCACGACGAGCTGCCCGAGATCGCTTTCTACATGGTCGGCAGCATTGAAGAGGCGGTTGAGAAAGCCAATAAAGAGAAGGCCGCTGCTTAAGGAATTGACTGACTCGCCGGCCTCCATGTGAGGTCGGTGAGGACTTGAGGATTACCCATGGCTGAAAAATTAAAGTTGGAAGTGGTAACTCCCAAAGGGGCTGTAGTGAGCCAGGAGGTTGATATTGTCACCGCTCCTGGTTACGGCGGTGAATTTGGTGTTCTTGCCAATCATGCGCCTTTTTTGAGCACGATCAAGACAGGTGTCCTGACCTTCAAGACCGGCGCCCAGGAAGAAACCCTGATGGTGAGCGGCGGTTTTTGTGAAGTGTCCAATAACAAGCTGACCTTTCTTGTTGAATCTGCGGAGCGCGGAACAGACATTGATGTCGATCGTGCGATGCGGGCCAAGGAGCGGGCGGAGAAGCGTCTGGCGGAAGCACAGGCCCAGAAGGAGAGGTTTGATCGAACCCGGGCCGAGGCTGCCTTGCAAAGGGCCTTGAGCCGTCTTAAGGTTGCCGAGAGGAAAAAGGCTTCCTGAGAAGAAGAAAAGAAAGATCCTGGTAATTAAAAAGCCGCTCGGCAACGAGCGGCTTTTTTTTATCTGGCAATGGGAGGGGAACCCTTACTGTTTTTCGCTGAGATTTGCCTCAACAACAAAAGAACCATTCGCGGTTTCGAAGGGGATAACAATGGTTGGTGCCTTGGAGTAATAGGAAATTTCCACCCCCTTGCCAACGACCATGTTTGGGGTGGCAAGTTCGAACCTGTGATCAAGCTTTGCCAATTGGGCTTTGGCGCCGCCACAGATCATATTGGTCAGTTCGCCGACAGCGTCAACAACCTCATCGTCAATCTTCTCTTTGGGCTCTTCCATAAGCATGTTGGCGACAATTTTCAGGATGCATTTTTCCGTAAAACTCACGATCATCGAGCCGGTGATCTCTTCGGAGGTCATGCCGATGATGCCGGTGACCTCGCCATACGAGGTGGTGCCGTCTTTCAACCGAGGTTTTTGCGGAGTTACCTGGGTCTGCGCCATCGTTTCCAGAACATTTTTGGCGGCAGTTAAAAATGGATTAATGAATTCTGCTTTCATGGAATATTTCGCTCGCGGGTTTTCTGCTAATTATTGCTGCCTAGTTGTTTCAGATTGCGGGATATCCCCTGAATTGTCAAGCGTATTTGGCTCGGTTTTGACCAATTGTGCAGGTATTTCTTCCGCTTGGGCAGGAATGGGAGTGATGCAATTGGTAGGATGGATAATTTATGCATGAAATGCTTTTAAAAACATATTACCTTGTATTGGTTGTGGGCTAACTTGTCGTTATTATGATAAATATCGGTACTTGTACCGATGGGATTTAATTTTCCGGGAAGGAGGCAGTGATGGAGGCAAAAGAAAGGATGAACATTTCCCGTCAATTTTCACGGGAATTGCCCGTTGCCGGGCGGATCACGAATTTTGACGAGGTTGTTTCCGGCTATGAGGCTGAGGCTGCCCAGCTTGAGGCGGAGCGGTGCCTGCAATGCAAAAAACCAAAATGTCGGGAGGCCTGCCCCGTCCACAACGATATCCCCGGATTTATTAAGCTGTTGCGGGAAGGCAAGATCGAGGAGGCGTACTGGCTGGATCGCGAGACCAATTCGCTGCCTGCCATCTGTTCGCGGGTTTGCCCCCATGAGTTTCAGTGCGAGGGGCACTGCATCCGGGGGAAAAACGGCGAGCCGGTGGCCATTGGCATGCTCGAGCGCTACATCGTTGACTGGATGGTGGCCAACAACAAGAACCTGCTCCAGACCTGCGCATTGCCCAAGGATAAAAAGGTGGCCATTGTCGGTTCCGGCCCGGCCGGGATGTCGGTGGCATATTACCTGGCTCATCTCGGGTATCACTGCACCATCTTCGAGAGCCTGCCGGTTTCGGGCGGTATGCTGGCGGTGGGCATCCCTGCCTACCGTCTGCCGAGGCAGATCATTGAGGCGGAATTCGATGCCCTGCGCAACTGCGGGGTCACCATGGTCAACAACCTCACCATTGGCAAGGATAAAAGCCTACAGGACTTGAAGAACGAGGGCTTTGCCGCAATTTTTCTTGGGCCTGGGGCGCATGCCAGCCGCAAGCTGGGCGTTGAGGGCGAGGAGCTTGCGGGCGTACTCCATGGGGTCGATTATCTTCGCCGGGTCAATATTGGCGAGAAGCTTAACCTCGGCCGCAATGTGGTGGTGGTGGGCGGCGGCAACGTGGCTATTGACTGTGCCCGCACTGCACTCCGTACCGGTTCGGATCAGGTTTTTATTCTCTACCGCCGGACAAAAGTGGAGATGCCGGCAGCCCAGGCCGAGATCCATCATCTGGAAGAGGAGGGCGTACGCATCGAGATGCTGGCCGCCCCGGTGAAGATCCACGGCGAGGGCGGACGGCTGACCAAGATAGAATGCCTGCGGATGAAGCTCGGGGAGTGTGACGCCTCGGGCCGCTGTCGACCGGAGGTGGTCGAGGGCTCTAACTTCATGATCGAGGCGGACGCTGTCATCCCAGCCATCAGCCAGGATGTGGATCCCACCGCCGGTTCCGGGCTCGATTTCACCATGACCCGCTGGGGCACCTATGTGGTGGACGAGATCACCATGCAGACCTCGGTGGACTGGGTTTTTGCCGCGGGCGACGCGGTGCTGGGGCCCCAGACCGTGGCCAAGGCGGTGTTCCAAGCCAAGGAGGCGGCTGAATCGATTCGGCGCTATATTGAGGGGAAGGATCTTAGGGAAGGGCGGGAAGTGGCAAAAGTCGAGTAATTTTTGTGCGTTACGGTCCGAAACGCAAGGCCGGGGCAGCATCACTGCTGCCCCGGCCTTTTTTTGCCAAAAAAACGAGTATACTGATTATATTTAATTATATGTAGTTATATTTCAACTAAAAAGTGCTATGTTGCCAGCATGAAAGAATCATTGATCGAACTCTTCAAATCCTTTTCCGACGAATTGGACCCGCAGGCACTGCAACGCAAGTTTTTGCGGGCTCTGCTTCGGCTACAGAACGTGGATCGTGGCTCCGTCTGGATTCGGGAGGAGGAGGGGTTCTGTTGTCTTGAGGCAGAGGGAATCGAAAGCGAGAAGGTGAAGGGGCGGTGTCTGCCGCTTGCGACCAAGAGCCTGGTGCGCTTGGTGATTGAAACGGGGAAAATGGTCCTTTCGCGGCCAGATGGCGACTCGCGTCATTTCCAACCCATTGAGGCGGATCTCAGTATCAAGAGCAGCCTCATCCTTGCTTTCCCTCTATTGTTGAAAGGCGGGAGGGTGTACGGGGCGGTGGAGGTCATCGACACCAACCCAGAACACTCCAAGCTCAACCTGGAAAAGGAGTATCTCGATTTTCTGCAAGAGCTGGTGAATATCGGCTCCGTGGCTCTTTCCAATGCCTTGGAGTACGAGCGTCAGGTGGAGGTCAGCCGTCTGCTCCAGAGCGAACTGGCGGCTCTCAAAGAAGATGGCCTGGTAGTGGGCCAGAGTGTGGCTTTCCAACAGGTGATAGAGAAGGTTGACAGCTACGCGGCCACCAATTACCCGGTGCTCATCACCGGCGAATCAGGAACCGGCAAGGAATTGGTGGCCACCCGTCTGCATCGGCTGAGTCCTCGCCGCGACCAGCCCCTGGTGGTGCAAAACTGCAGCGCCATCCCGGAAACATTGCTGGAAAGTGAGTTGTTTGGCTATAAAAAGGGCGCTTTTTCCGGCGCGGTCAAGGACAAGATGGGGCTTTTCGAGGCGGCCGACGGCGGCACTCTCTTTCTGGATGAGATCGGCGACATGCCTATCGAACTCCAGGCCAAGGTGCTGCGGGTGATCCAAAACAACGAGATCAAGCCGCTCGGCAGCACAAAGACGAAGCAGGTCGATGTCCGTCTTGTGGCGGCCACGAACCGAGACCTGGAACGAAAGGTGGCGGAAAAAACATTTCGCCGCGACCTTTTTTACCGTCTCTCGGTCCTGCCCATAGCATTGCCGCCCCTGCGCAATCGGCCTGAGGATATTCCGCTGCTGTTCAATCTTTTTCTCCTGCGGGAGGCGGCTCAAAACGGGGTTTTGCCGAAGCAGCCGGACCGCGAGGTGCTGGCGTTGCTGTTTGCCTACCCGTGGCCAGGAAATATTCGGGAGCTGGAAAACCTGGCCAAGTATCTCACCGTGGTCTGCCGCCAGGAAGAGATTGGCCGCCTCGATCTGCCGCCGGCCTATCGGGCCTTGGCCCCGGCGGCACAGACGGAGGAAGTCCCGCAGGCACAGGCCACACCGGTGCACCTGGCTGGGGGGGTGGATTTTGGCCCCCGCACCTGGGAGGAGGTCGAGCGCGAGTATTTAGCCTATCTTCTCGAGCAGCACAGCATGAACCTGACCTGGGCCGCAGAGGCCGCCCAGGTCAACCGCTCCACCTTTGTCTCCCGTCTCCGGCGGCTGAATATTTCTCTGCCGCGTCGTCGTCGCTCTCCCGCCCGCTGAAATTCTTTTCGGCGTCCCTGGCATACCTCTTGCTAAGTAGAAACCTATTGTGAGTTGATGTCGGGAATCTGCATCCCTATGATTACAGGATGTGGGGCACTATCGAGAATAGAAAAATGTTGCTGTAAAAAAGGAGAACCATACATGCGAAAGATTTTATTTCTTACGACTGCGGTCACGTTGCTGGCCGGGGGAGCTCATGCGGCCACCATCGACGCGGCGACGGAGCTGAAAACGACCTGCCTGAAATGCCATTCGGACAAGAGCTCCAGTGTGAGCTGCACCAACAGCAAATGGACGGCGCACAATGGCAGCAGGGTGACCACCGCAGTGTACGATGCGGTCACCCTATACAAAACCGGCAAGACCTGTGGTGGGACCACAACCACCACGCCGCCGACAACCAGCACCAGTGCGGCAGCCGCCCACGCTGGCATCACAGCTTACAATGGGCCGTCCACCTGTATTGCCTGCCATCCGACCCAGGCCACGGACATGCTCAACAGCCTGCACATGCAATGGAAAGGCACTGCTTCGGAGTTGAGCAACGCCCCAGGCCAGTCGCTGGGCAAGGGTGTGAAGGGCATTAACACCTTCTGCACCTATGCCATGTCCTCCGGCGGCGCCTGCTTCAACTGCCATGTCCGGGCCGACGGCAATGCCCCGCATTCGCCTTCTGTGAATGATGTGGATTGTCTGATGTGCCATAACGATACCTACAAGCGGAAAACAACGGCTGATCCGTCCACGGCCATGACTGTAACCGACTACCTTGGTAAGGCTAAGACCTATATTTTTGGTCTGCGTGACGCGCAGGGCAACTACTTCACCGAGCCTGATTACGCGTTGATGCCTGCTGGCACCACCATGGTTAATCTGGCCCGCACTGTACACAAACCCACCCGGAATTCCTGTCTGCGCTGCCATGCCAAGGCTGCTGGTTCCGACTGGGCCAAACGTGGCGACATGGGCGTCAATACTGCGGCTCCCACCGATGCTCAGGACGTACATATGTCCCCGACCCGCGGCAACCTGAGCTGTGCCGCGTGTCATACTACCAGCAAGCATAAGATCGGCGGCCGCGGGATTGATCTGCGCGAGACCGAGGCGGTTGATCCGAAATGTCAGGATTGTCACGGTGCTGCACCGCATAAAACCACCACTGCAAACTACGCCAAGCTGAACCGCCATGCCGCAGGCCAGGTAGGATGTCAGACCTGCCATATCAAGACCTATGCCAAGGGCGGCGCCACCGAGATCTCCCGCGATTGGAGCAAGCCGGTTTGGAATCCGACCTTCTGTAACGGTCAGGGCGGTTATGTCGGCGAGGAGGTCAAGGCGGCCAACCAAAAACCGGAGTACCGCTTCTTTGATGGTACCTCCTACGTGTACAATGTCGGCGAGAAGATCAGCAAAAACGCCGACGGTACCTATACCATGGCCAAGGCAAACGGCAAGATCTTCGATGGCAAGTCCAAGATCGTACCCATCAGGGTCCACACCTCAGCCCTGCCTATCCTGGCAGACGGTCGGATTGTTCCGCCCGTGATCATGTGGATGTTTATGACCGGCGATTTCAAACAGGCTGTGGCAAAGGGCATGCAGGATCAGGGTATGACCGGCAGCTACACCATGGTTCCGGTTAAGGCGGAAATGCTGATCACCCATGGGGTAGAGCCAAAGACCATGGCCCCGAAATGTGCCGAATGTCATGGTACCATGACCGGTCACAACAACCTGATGGTTCCGTTCACCGCCTTGGGCTACCACACCATGCCTGCCTCGGTGAAGGGCTGCACCATGTGCCACAGCAAGGAAACCTTGAACTGGGAAGGGATACACGACAAGCATCGCTCCAAGTTCGCATGCTCCGCGTGTCACACCACTGCTCCGGTTGGTCTGGTCAGCGCAACCTCCACTCTGTGCAAGAGTTGTCATAGTCTGAAGACGGCAAGCTCACAGGAGGTGCATAACGAGCACGTTGAGAAGTACGCTTGTATCAAGTGCCATAAGTTCTAAGCGGCAAAATCAGTAAGCAGTCCTGTCGCGGAGTAATGAAAGAGGGTCGCATCCGGTTTTCGGATGCGACCCTCTTTTTTTGTTCGGTCAACGGCGGCGAAGGATGCGTGCTTGAGCCGGAGTTGAGCGGTTGCGAGCAAGAATCAATGATTGCGTTTTTGGGAATGGATATCCTACAATGTGAAAACGTCTGTTTTTGGGAAAGCCACAGGGGAGAATTATGAGTGCAAATCTGGTCTGCAACCTTGCCTTGAACAACAACAAAAAGGTTCTGATTGTCGAAGATGAAGCTCTGCAACGCCATTTGCTGCGCGAGGATCTTTGTGAGGCAGGCTATGAAGTGATAGAAGCGCTGGACGGGCTGGAGGCCTTGGAGAAATTAGCCGCTGATCCTGAGATTCGGCTGGTGATTACCGACTTGAAGATGCCGCGGATGGACGGCTTTGCGCTCATCACCGAGATCAGAAAAAAGCAGCTCCATTATGTTTATATTCTGGTCCAGACGTATCGCGAGGATGAGGAGACTCTGGTGAAGGCGCTTTCCCTGGGCGCGGATGATTTTTTAAAAAAACCGGTGCGGCCGGTGGAGTTGTGTCTGCGGGTCGCAGGCGGATTCAGGGTGCTCAAGCTTGAAAAGTTCGAGGAGCTGATTTTTTTTCTGACCAAGCTTGCGGCCTTGCAGAGCAAGGAAACCGGCAGCCATCTGGACCGGATGTATCATTTTACCAGGGTGCTTGCCAGGGATCTTGCTGTCAATCTGCCTGACCTCGGGCTCACCATTGCCGTGGCAGAAGAGATCGCTAAGGTCAGCCCGCTCCATGATTTGGGAAAGGTCGGCATCTCGGTGGAGCTTTTGCATAAGGCGGAAAAATTGGATCATCAGGAGGTGTGCTCGCTTCAAGATCACGCCCTGGTGGGTGGCGGCCTGATTCAAGAGGTGTACGCGCAGACCGAATCGGAATATCTCTTTCTTGCCCAGGAGATAGCCCAGTTGCATCACGAACGCTGGGACGGCAAGGGCTACCCCCACGGTCTGGCTGGCGAGAAGATTCCGTTGTGCGCCCGGATCGTTGCGCTGGTCGACGCCTATGACGCCATGACCAGCAAACGCAGCTACAGTGTTGGGTTGAGCCATGAGGAGGCGAAACAGGAGATTTTGCGAAACAGCGGCAAGCAGTTCGACCCCAAGGTTGTTGAGGCCTTCCTACGGCAGGAGTCGGAGTTTGTCAGAATAAAAGAGGAATTTCTGGATATTGATTCGCCACTGTATCGGCAAGGATAGGGTTTGTGGGTGGTTCAGCGGCTGGCGCTGCTTGCCAGCTTCATGCTTTCGACATATTGGGTTACGCCGCCGGAGATGTGTTTGGCCACCTCGGCAAGGTAGGCATCATCTTTCAACCTTTTTTCCTCCTCCGCATTACTCAGGAACGCGATCTCGGTGAGGATGGCAGGCATCTGGGCGCCGATGAGCACCACAAACGGTGCCTTCTTGACCCCGAGATTGGGAACATCGCTGAATTTCTTGTTCAGGCCGCTCACCATTTTTTCCTGCACCAACCCAGCAAGCTTCAGGGATTCGTTGATTTTTGAATTCTGCATGAGATCGAGCAAAATGGATTGCAGGTCGCTGATCTGCTTGGCCGAGGTGGCGTTTTCCATGGCTGCCAGCCGCATGGCGTCTTTGTTGCTGGCCAGATCCAAGACATAGGTTTCGATCCCCCTGGCTTCATGGTTGGGTGCGGCATTCACATGGATGGAAAGAAACAGGTCCGCCTCCTTGGCATTGGCGATGGCTGTTCGTTCTTCCAGGGGGACGAAGACATCGTGGTCGCGGGTGAGGATAACCTCGCAGCCAAGTTTTTCTTTGATGATCTTGGCGACCCTGAGGGCCACATCGAGGACGATGTCTTTTTCCTTAAGGCCGCTGGGGCTACAGGTGCCTGGGTCTTTGCCGCCGTGCCCCGGATCGATGACAATTCTTTTTATGCCTAAGCCCAACTGCCGCGCCAGGGTTGGATTTTCTGCCTTGGTTGCGGGGCGGCTCTCCTTGCCCTTGTCCGCGATTTTTTCCTTGTCCCCGTGCTTTTCAGCCTTTTCAGGGGTGGCGCCGCTGCTCATCACATCGATTACCACCCGGAAGGGATTTGCCAGGGTGAAGACCTTGTAATCAGAGATATTGCTTTGGGTATCCAGGACCACGCGCACTGTTTTCGGGTCAAACTGGGCATTTCTGACCTGACGCAACAGGCCGTCCTCGATGGGGATGGTCTTGACCGTGTCCGGGCTGAGGCGGCAGTTTTCCAGATCGATGTAAATCCGGCGCGAGGAAGCCTCGTTGCCGGTGAGGGTCTGGTGTTTGAAGGTTACCGGGCCGGTGGTCTCGACAACCAGGCGGGTGTAGCGGTTGTTGGACCAATGGTGGATGGGCAGTACCGTGGCCGGGTCTGCCTTGGCTGTTATGTGCTTGATCTGTAGCAGCTGTTCTTGGGCTGCCGCAGCCATGTCGCCCTCGGGATAGATGGCGATGATCTTGGTATAGGCCCGCGCTGCCTTGCCTGGGTCCTTTTTGTCGGCAAGATAGATGCCGCCCAGAGTGAAGAAGGCGTCATCGGCCAAGGCGTTTCCTGCATATTTCGAACTCAGTTCTTCGTAGGCGGCAATGGCTTGGTCAAGGTCCTTGGCCTTGCCGCTCTGCTGGTACATGGCCTGATAGATCTTGCCCAGCATGAACAGGGCTTTCGGGGCAACCTGGTGGTCGGGCGCGGCTTTGTATATGCTGCGGAAGGCGGTGGCGGAGGTGAGCCAGTTGTTCCGGTTCTTACCCTTGTCGCTGGCTAGCAGTTCTTGGTAATAGGCCTTGGTCTGCCCGTATTGCCTGGAGATGTTGTCCTGCTCCGGGTCCGGCCCGGCCCAGGCCAAGGTGGTCAGCAGGAACAGCACGGCAAGCAAAAGCGGCACGCGGCAAAAACACTCGGGCCTTGCGCCTGGGGTACAATTACTCCGCATCGGTCAGCCTTTTGAGTTCGTAGAGCAGATCCAGGGCCTCGCGGGGCGACAGAGCATCGGGGTTGATCTCCCGCAGCCTGCGCGTTGCTTTTGATTCCTCCCCGCCAAACAGAGAAAGCTGGCCGGGTTGAGGCTTCTTTTTCTTGGGCGAAGTGGCGATGCGCGGTTCGCCCTGCCGGTTGAATTCTCCCTGCTCGATATTATGCAATAATTCCTTGGCCCTGGCAACTACCTTGGCTGGAACCCCGGCCAGGGCGGCGACCTGAATGCCATAGCTGCGGTTGGTGCCGCCCGGCAGCAGCTTGTGCAGAAAGATGATGGTGTCGTTCCACTCCCGCACTGCGATGTTGTAGTTTTTGACCCGGCTGTTGGTGGCGGCCAGCTCGGTCAGCTCATGGTAGTGGGTGGCGAAGATGGTCTTTACCCCCCGACCGTTTTTGTTGACCAGCTCCTCGGCCACGGCCCAGGCAATGGAGAGGCCGTCAAAGGTGGAGGTGCCCCGACCGATCTCATCGAGGATCACCAGGCTGCGCCCCGTGGCGTTGTTGAGGATGTTGGCCGTCTCATTCATCTCCACCATGAAGGTGGACTGGCCCCGGCGCTGGTTGTCCGAGGCTCCGCCCCGGGTGAAGATGCGGTCCACCACCCCGATCTCCGCCGCAGCCGCTGGGACGAAGCTGCCCATCTGGGCCATGAGGGTGATGAGTGCGGTCTGCCGCAGCACCGTGGATTTTCCGGCCATGTTGGGCCCGGTGATGATCAGAACCTCTTCGCTCTCCTGATCCAGATGGACATCGTTGGGCACAAAGCGGCCCGGCGGCAGGGCGCGTTCGATCACGGGATGGCGGCCCTCCGTGATGATGATCGCTTCGCCTGCGGTGATTACCGGCTTGGTGTAGCGGTATTTTTGGGCGGCTTCGGCCAGGCAGCAGAAGAAGTCGATCTGGGCGAGGCGTGCGGCGGTATGGAGAATCCGGGAGGAGGCCTCGGCCACCGTGGCTCGGATTGCGGCAAAGAGGCGGTATTCCAGCTCCAGGCGTTTGTCCTGGGCGCCGGTGACTTTTTCCTCAAACTCCTTGAGCTCCGGGGTGATGAAGCGTTCGGCGTTGACCAGGGTCTGCTTGCGGATGAAGTCTTCTGGCACATGGGCAAGCTGGCCTCGGCTGATCTCGATATAGTAGCCAAAGATCTTGTTATAGCCGACTTTGAGGTTGTTGATCCCGGTACGCGTCCGTTCGCGGGCCTCAAGGCCGAGGATCAGCGCCTTGCCGTCGCGCAGGAGGCTGACCAGTTCGTCAAGCTCTGCGTTGTAGCCGGGCTTGATCAGGTTGCCTTCTCGCAGAGTCACCGGGGCGTCCTCGCGGATTCCCGCCTCCAGCAGACTGCTCAACTCGGCCAGCTCGTCCACCGTGCCCAGGTCGGCCAGCAGACCGCTGGTCCCGGTGAGTTTTTCTTTGAGCTGGGGCAGCTGGGCCAGGGAACACTTCAGGGCCGTGAGATCGCGGGCATTGGCTGTGCCCAGCACCACCCGGCCATTGAGTCGCTCCAGGTCGTAGACCTTGGTTAGCAGTTCCCGCAGGTCCTCCCGCAGGCGGGGGGCGAGGTAGAGCTGTTCCACCGTGTCCAGGCGTTGGCGGATGGCCTCGACCTCCTGCAAGGGAAACAACAGGTTCTTCTTGAGCAGCCGCGCGCCCATGGGGGTTTCGCAGAGATCCAGGGTGCCCAGCAGCGAACCTTCTCGGACGCCGCCGGTGAGGGTCTGGGTGAGCTCCAGATTGCGGCGGGAGGACTCGTCCATGAGCAGGACGTGGTCGAATTCGATGGGGGTGAGCCGCTCGATATGGTCCAGGGCCGTCTTCTGGGTTTCTTGCAGGTACAGGAGCAGGGCGCCAGCGGCGGCAACTCCGGCCTTCAGCTCTTCGCAGCCGAACCCTGCCAGGTTGGTCACCCGGAAATGTTCCAGCAGTCTTTGCCGCGCCGTTTCCGGATAAAAACCAGCGCTTGGGCGTTTGGTCAGGCAGCTTTGGGGCAGATAGGCCAGCAGTTCGTTGGCCAGGGGTGACTCTTCCCCGGTCTCTTCTGGCAGCAGGATTTCCGAGGGTATCAGGCGGCCGAGTTCATCTATGAGCGCCGGGAGATCCTCCCGTTCGCTTACCAGAAACTCGCCGGTGGAGAGATCAAGCAGGCTCAAGCCCCAGACCTTGCCCTTCTGGCAGATGGCGGCCAGGTACCGGTTGTCTTTGTCGTCCAACAGCTGTTCGTCGGTGACCAGGCCCGGAGTAACCACCCGGACCACCTCACGGCGGACTACGCCCTTGGCCTCTTTCGGGTCTTCCACCTGCTCGCAGATCGCCACCTTGAAACCAGCCTTGATCATCTTGGCCAGATAGGACGAGACCGCGTGGTACGGGATTCCGCAAAGCGGCACCCGGTTCTCGTCATCCTTGCTGTTGCGGGAGGTGAGGGTGATGCCCAGGACCTTGGAGGCGGTCACGGCATCGTCAAAGAACATCTCGTAGAAATCGCCCAACCGGTAAAAAAGGATGGCATCCCGGTGCTGCGCCTTGATCTCAAGGTACTGCTGCATCATGGGGGTGATCTTGACGGAGGCGGGTGTGGTCTTGGTCATATGGGTTCGAGAAGGCGATGGTCCTTGCGCTGCGTTGTGCCTGCGGAAGCGGTCATACTGCCGCCCTGCAGCGATTGATAGGAGGTTTTTGATGAAAAGTCAAGCACAGGCCGTATATTCAACGGCGTAAGTGTTGAATCTGCCGTGTTGATACGCTAGGATGGAGCATCAATCGGTGTGGCGAAAATGGATTTTTCCAAGAATTAGGAGGAAAGCATGGGCTGGAAAGGACTGTTGGTTGTGGGTGCGGTGCTGTTGCTGGGCGCAGGGTATGCCTTAGCGGAGGTCATCACCATTGACAAGGAGCCGCTACAACTTGTGGAGTTGCGCAAGGTCTATGAGGCGGAGCTGAAAACCGCAGCCACCCCGGACGACCTCGCAAAGGTCCAGGAGGAATACGAACAGGCCAAGAAAAATCTGGCAAAGGCCGACGGCTACACCCAGAAGCTTTCCACCCTGGAGGAGGCGAAGAAGAAAGAGATCGAGGCAATCAACGCCAAGTATCTCAAGGAGCAGGAAAAGGTGGATGTTGCAACCCGCAAGGGTGTTGACGAGAAATATGAAAAAAAGATCGTCGAGCTGAAGAATCGGAGCGTGGCAAAGGCCAGCAACAGCTACCAGGGCAAGCTGGAGAAATTGGAAAAAGAGCTTGTCGGCAAAAATGATCTGGCTGGTGCCTTGGTGGTGCAGTACGAGCGGAAGAAGTTGAGCGGTGCGCCAGCCGTTTCGGCGCTCCCGGCGGCAGTTTCTCCGGCTGCTCCTGTGGTTGCGGCGGCCTCCAGTTCTGCTGCCCCCGGGGCCAAGGGCAATCAGGTCCATGTGAATTCGACCCGTGGGCTTGCCGGCGCCGAGGGCAATACCTCCAACAATATCTATACCTTTATGTTGGATCGGATCGGCGGTCAGGCCAAGCTGGTTTTTTACGGGTATGGCAACCGCTCCGGCAACACCTACGGCAGGGTGTATCTGGCGGCCCCGGATGGGAATCGCACCGAGGTGGCCAGGTGGCGGCCCGATCTGCTCAAGGGGCCAAAGGCCTCGGACTTCAAGGTCTACACCGACGTGCAGGCGATCAGTGCGGATATTTCCAATCAGGTCAAACAGCCCGGCCAGTATCGGGTGGAGTTCCAGTACACCGATGGGGATGAGGCCCTCAATATCTATCGGGTAGAGATTCAGAGCTTGTAATCTCTACTCCCCGAAAAGAAGTATCTAACCCTGGCAGCGGAAAAAACGCTGATCCGGGGTTTTTATTGGGCTTGGAACTCCGGCAGCAGCCGGGCAAAGGTGTTGTCGAGATGTTCGGGAATGGTGCGGACCTCGGCCAGCACGGTCATGTAGTTGTGGTCGCCATGCCAACGGGGGACGATGTGCCAGTGCAGATGGCTGGCAAGCCCGGCGCCCGCCACCTCCCCAAGGTTCAGGCCGATATTGAAGCCATCCGGGTTGTGGGTCTTGCGCAGGATTGTGCTGCAGCGTGTAAGCATGGCGGCGATGGAGGCATTTTCCTCGGCGCTGAGATTGCAGAGGTCGGCGACATGTCGGGCTGGGGCCACCAGCAGATGGCCGTTGGCATAGGGGAATCGGTTCATGAGCACCACCAGGGCGGGATCACGGTATAAGATGAGATCCTTTGCCGAATGGGGCTGCCCTGGTGCCGCGCAGAAGATGCAGCCGGACTCCCTGCCGTTCTTGCCCTCGATGTATTCCATGCGCCAGGGCGTCCAGAGGGTTTTCATAGTTTGGCCTGAATCTGATAAATTTGACCTTGCAGGGTTTCCCCGACCTCAAGGATGGCAAAGGTGCCGCCTGCCCCGGCATAGCCCGTGCCGGTAAAACTGCCGGGATTGATGTAGAGAACTCCGCCCAGGCGGTGGCAGACCGGCCGGTGGGTGTGGCCGTAAACAATGCAGTCCGCCTCCGGAAAGATCTCGATCAGGCGCTGTTCAAAATCATAGGTGTTGCCTGCCCGATGGATAAGGCCGATGGTGAAGCCGCCTACTTGTATTTCCTTGTGGGTCGGCAGATGCTGGCAGGCCAGGGCAGAGCACATATTGCCATGCACCGCATGCACCTCCTTGCCGGGGAATACTGCCAGGATCGTTGGATCGGTGAGGTCTCCGGCGTGGAGGATCATGTCCGCGTCGTGGAAGCAGGCCTCTGCGATCTTTTTGAAGGTCTCGGTGGGCCGGGCAAGATGCGTATCGGAAAGGATGCCAATCTTCATAGGAGTCATAGTCTGCGCGCTGCACAAGCTTGGGGTCAAGAACGTTAGGTGCTTAGGATATCCCACTGTAGCCCAGATGGGCCACAAATCTCAAGTGGAGAAAAAAAGAGGCTCAGTCGGCAGGCGGCCCGGAAAAAGCCTCGGGGGTAAGGAGGGATTGCAGTATCGCCTCGGCCTGGGCCATGGAGATGCCTGCGAGAATAAGGCGTTTGTCGCGGCTGGCTTCGCCGCTGGCAAGGGTCACGGCTGCCCGTGGAATCTTGAAGAGCTTGGCGATGAACTGGATGACCGCCGCGTTTGCCTTGCCATCCACCGGCGGAGAGGTGATGCCGATTTTGACCGCATCGCCGTGGAGACCGACGATGCGGGTGCGGGATGCTTTGGGCTGCACATGGATGGACAAGCTGACCGAGGTGCCGTCAGCCTGTTTCCGCAGACAGATCATGTCACAGGGGCGATTCATCGGGATTGAAACGGCCCGTTCTTTTCTTGGCGTCCGCGAGGTTTCCGGCGAAAGAAACCGACGGTTCGTGGGTCTCTAGGGGGTCTTCAAGGCTGAAGGACATGTCGCCTTCAAGATCGGGGAGGATGGGGTCTGCGTCCTCGTCTTCATCCATGATCAGCATGTCTTTTCTGGCGGCAAGTGATGACGGCAGGGCAATGTCCTGGGCCGAAAAATCGTCGTCCGCTTCTGCGGCCATGCGTCCTAATCCGCTGTCCGGAATGTCGATCTTGACGTAGAGGTCTGTAAGGTCTGCTTCCTCGGAGGCCGCCAAATTGTTGCTCCGGGGCTGCCTGCTGGCTTCCGGCTCGGCTGTGGCCTGGGCTCTGGGAGTGCCGCCAAAGATTCTGCTGCGCTGGGGTTCCTGCTGGCGGGTTGAGGAGCTGAAATGCTCAGCCGCCCGCCTATTGTCGGCGGGTTCTGTGTCCAGCATGTGCAGGTAGGATTTCAGCTGTTGGCGTAGCTCATCCCTGGCCTGTTCCCTGAGCGATTTCAGGTCCCCGATTTTTCCTTTCAGCTCGGCGATCTCCTGATCGGCTTCTTCCCTGCGCAGGCGCGCTTCTTCCTCGGCTTCGGCCACGATGGCTTCCGCCTCTTCCCTGCTTTTTTCCTTCATTCCGTCGGAGACATTCTGGGCCGCGATGATGGCGCTCTGGAAGGATTTCTGTTGGTTTTGGTAGGTGGCCAGATCCTTTTCCATGGTTTCCAGGCGGCCTTTGAGCTTCTGGTTTTCTTCGAAAACCGTCTGGTACGCTGCGGAGATTTTTTCTAAAAAATCGTCCACCTCTTCGACATCAAAACCGCGAAAACGGACATGGAACTGCTGGGACTGGATGTCTTGCGCTGAGAGGATCATGCCTCGACTCCTTGTGGGTGCTTCAAAAACGGATGGGCTCGTGAAAAGGGGAAAAAGCCATAGGTCCGGTTATCCCAGGGTTCCCGCCAGGTGCTGCAAGGTGGGGACCAGAAAGCTCCGTAAAAAAATCAGGGCGAGAATAAGAATCATGGGGGAAAGATCGAGCCCGCCGCCAAAAATTGGCACCACCCGGCGGATTCGGGAGAGTGCCGGTTCGGTGATCTCGTAGAGAAAACGGACGATGGGGTTGTAGGGGTCGGCGTTTACCCAGGAAATGATGGCGCGGCCAATGATGACCCACATGTAGGGGGTGGCCAGGGCGCCTAAAAAATTACCGATGACAAACATAACAGTCCTCTTTTGGTGAACAAAAAAATATGTAACCGGGGATTGCGTTGCTCAACAAAAATCCCGGTCAGGTTACAGGTTAATGATGCGCTCCGCCACGGCGACAATCTCCAGGCTGGCCTTACTCTCCGGTGCGCCCAACAAAAATGGCCTCTGTTGGCGGATGGCCATGGAGACGCTTTTATCCTGGGGCATGGCACCCAGGGTCAGGGGGGTGATCTTCAAGAACCGTTCCAGCACCATGCTCATATTGGCGAAGACATCCTGGCCTTCTTTTTTGGATTGTACACTGTTTATCAGCAGGTGAAAGTGCTTTCTGTCGTGGCGGGTATGGAGCACCTTGATCAGGGCGTAGGCGTCGGTGAGCGAGGTCGGGTCCGGGGTCAGGATGACGATGTTTACCTGGCTCCAGGTGTTGAACCAGAGCACCGAATCGCCGATTCCCGCTGCAGTGTCGATGAGGACAAAATCGAAGCGATCGATGATCTCTTCCAGGCTGGAGGTGAGCAGGGCTTGCTCCTCGTACGAGAGGTTGGCCATTTCCGGCACGCCCGAACTGGCCGGCAGGACATGAAACCTCGGGTTGATCTCCACCAGGGAGCTTGACAGGTCGCGCCCCTCTTCGATGGTTTCCCGGATGGTGTGGCGGACATTAAGCCCCAGCACCACATCGACGTTGGCCAACCCCAGGTCGCCGTCGATGAGCAGGACGGTTTTGCCTTTTTGGGAAAGGGCGGTGGCCACGTTCACCGAAAAGGAGGTCTTGCCGACCCCGCCTTTGCCGCTGCTGATACAGATGATTTTCGGAGAGCGCTTGGTTTTCGCGGTCATGGACGATTTTCCTCTGCAAAAAGCTGTAAGTGTGACGGACACCTCAAAGGGATGTCCGTTAAAATAGATAACAAATTACGCCGCCATCCCCGCTGCCCGTGCGGCCTTTCGGGGTTGCATCCACAGTTGGGCGCGTTCCTCCACCGTCACCTGACAGGAATCCTCGGAGCGGACGGCGGCGCTTTGGCAGATGGCGTCGTTGCCCATCTTGGCGGCGCGGGTCAACTCGGCTTCGGCCAGAGCCAGAAGTTGGTCCGCCGGGATTGTCTCGTAGGCATGGCAGACGGCGATTCCCAGGGCCAGGCTGGGGGTAACACCGGTGGTCCCCTTGGTGAAAGCGGTGTTGCGCAGGGTGGTCCGGATCTCCTCCGCCCGTTTTCTCGCCTTGCCCACAGCGGCGCCCGGCATGATCAGGGCCAGGCCGTTTTTGTGATAGCCGGAGAGCAGATCCACCGGGTGCAGGCAGTGTGTAAGGGCTGCGGCCGCCTGTTCGGTCAGGGTCTTGGCCCCGGTATCTTGTCCGGACAGCGTGATCAGGAGAAGGGCGCAGGGCAATTTGCTCTGCTGGACCTGGGTAAGCTCCATTGCCAGCTGCTGACGGAGCCAGGCGAGGTCCGGCAATTTCCCCTCTGTCTGGCCGACCGGTGTCGGACGGGTTTGGTCGGTAAAACGCAGTCCGGCCAGGATTGGAGCCAGCTCCGAAGCGGAAACGCCAGCATCGACCAGCAGCAACCCCAGAGGCTCAGGCCCTTTGCCGGTTAGCCTGATGGCGCGGACCGGGTGTTGGCTGGCCTGTTCTTCCAGGCTGCGATAGAGCAGGGCAGTATCCGAGGGGGTCTTCCTGCTCATGCCACCCTGCTGCCGTTGGCCACCGGGCCGGAAACTGCGGAAAGCACAAGGCGGTCCCCGTCCTTGGCGGCCAGGACCATGCCGTGGGAGGCCACGCCCATCAATTTGGCGGGTTTGAGGTTGGCGACAATGATCACCTGGCGGCCCACCAGCTCTTCCGGCTGGTAATGCTGGGCAATGCCCGCCACTATGGTGCGTTCTTCCGGGGCCTTGACCGTCAGCTTGAGGAGGCGGTCGGATTTGGCGATCTTTTCGGCGGCGACGATCTCCGCCACCCGTAGTTCCAGGTTCTGGAAGGCGTCAAAGCTGATAAGGCCCTCGGCCTCCGCTGCGGGCTCCGGGCTGGGGGTGTTTTCGCTGGCTGGTTCTTTCATGGTTTTGTTTTTGGGCGGTTGTGGTTTGTCTTTTGTTTCTTGTTGCAGCCGGGGGAAAAGCTGCGCCCCAGGGGTGATGGCCCTGCCCGGTACGAGTCGACCCCCGACCCCACAGTCGTTGAGGCTGGTCTCGCCTGCCGCGCCCAAGGCCTCGGCCATCTTGGCCGCGGTTTCCGGCATGATGGGATGCAGGGTCAGGGTGATGAGTCTCAGCGTCTCCAGCAGGGTATACAGCACCGTGCCGAGCTGGGTGGCCTGTTGTGGGTCCTTGGCCAGCTCCCAGGGCTGGGTGCTGACGATGTATTTGTTGGCCCGGCTGATCACCTCCCACACCGCAGCCAGGGCCCGGTGGAAGGCGAAATTATCCAGGTGCTCGCGGTACTGGCCCAGCATGGCCAGGGTGGCTTCGGCGAGTTCTTGGTCCTGGGCTGAGGGCACGCCCGGCTGCGGCACCACGCTTGCCGCGAAGTTCTTCACCATGGTCAGCGAGCGGGAAAACAGGTTGCCCAGGTCGTTGGTCAGGTCGGAGTTGTGCCGGGCCATCAGGGCTTCTTTGGAAAATCCGGCGTCCAAGCCAAAGGACATCTCGCGGAGCAGGAAGTAGCGCACCGAGTCCGCGCCGAATTCCGCCACCAGCTCGCCGGGCCGCACCACGTTCCCGAGGCTCTTGGACATCTTGGTCTCGTTCATGTTCCAGTAGCCGTGGACATGCAGCCGCTGGTAGGGCTCAAGCCCCATGGCTTTCAGCATGGTGGGCCAGTAGATGGCGTGGGGTTTGAGGATGTCCTTGGCGATGACATGCTCGGCCACGGGCCAGTATCGGGCAAAATCCGGGCCTGCTGGATAGTCGAGGCCGGAAAGGTAGTTGATCAGGGCGTCGAACCAGACATAGGTGACAAAGCGGTTGTCAAACGGCAGCGGAATGCCCCAGGTGAGTCGGGTGGTGGGCCGGGAGATGCAGAGATCCTCCAGGGGTTCCTTAAGAAAGGAGAGCACTTCGTTGCGGTAGCGCTCCGGGGTGATGAATTCCGGGTGTTTGCTGATGTGGTCGATGAGCCACTCCTGGTACTTGCTCATCCGGAAAAAATAATTCTGCTCGCTGATCTGGGCTGGTTCGGTGAGATGGTCCGGGCACTTGCCGTCCTTCAGCTCTTTTTCGGTGAGGAACTGCTCGCAGCCCTTGCAGTAGAGGCCGGTGTACTCGCTGAAATAGATGTCTCCTTGGTCGTACACTTGCTGAAGAATTCCCTGCACCACTGCCATGTGGGCCGGGTCGGTGGTGCGGACAAAGGTGTCCGGCACGATGGCAAGCGGCGGCCAGGCCGCCTTGAACATGGCGCTGATCTTGTCCACGTACTCCTTGACGGAAACCTCAGCGTCTTCGGCGGCATGGACGATCTTGTCGCCGTGTTCGTCGGTGCCGGTCTGGAAGCGGACATCCTTGCCCAGCAGCCGCTGATACCGGCAGACGGCATCGGCCACCACGGTGGAATAGGCGTGGCCCAGATGGGGTTGGGCGTTGACGTAAAAAATCGGGGTGGTGAGGTAATACGCGGTCATTGGCCAGACCCTTCGGGGGCTTTGTGATGTTTGGGTCTTTTTCTTCTGGGTGGGGCATCCGCCTCAGGGGCTTGGGCCTGGGGCGGGGGCGGGGCGGCCTGGCCTTGGACGGGTTGCGTCGCTCTGGCCTGGCTCCATTCGTCCTTGGTGAGCATGATATTTCTTTCATGGCCATCCACCCAGGCGACCTCAAGGGTTTCCTCCAGGGGGTTGACCTTGATAATCTTGTAATTTTTCTCCCCCACAGTGATGGCCTTGCCCGGTTTGGGCATCGTTTTTCTGATGGCGTGGTAGGTGTCGTACTCGTAGGTGAGGCAGCAGAGCAGCCGGTTGCAGATCCCGGAGATCTTGGCCGGATTGAGCGGCAGACCCTGCTCCTTGGCCATCTTTATGGAAACCGGGGCAAAGTTTTTGAGATACGACGAACAGCAGAGCTCCCGACCGCAGCAGCCCAGGCCACCGATCATCTTGGTTTCGTGACGGACCCCGACCTGGCGGATTTCAACCCTGGTGCGGAATTCCTGGACCAGATCCTTGACCAGTTCGCGAAAATCAACCCTGGTGTCGGCGGTGAAATAGAAGATGATCTTGCTGCCGTTTAAAAAACGCTCCACCTTGATGAGCTTCATGGGCAAGCCATGGGTGCCGATGAAGCGGGTGCAGACGGCAAAGGCCTCCTTTTCGCGCTCCAGGAGGCGGGCGAATTTTTCTGTTTCGTCCCGGGTTCCACGGCGGACGATCAGATGACTGCCCAATCCTTCCGGCGTGGTTTTTCCAGGGCAAGGCAGGGTCCGGGTATGGACCGTGGCCGGTTCAATGCCGTGTTCGGTCTGGGCCATGACCAGTTCATTGACCTTGAGGTTCTGGATGCGGGAGACGGCGGAGAAAAACTGGTCCCCTGGCCGAAACTGAATGGTGTTGCTGGTCTTCGTGCACCAGCTCTTCAGGAGGTGTTTCTAGCGTTTCGTTCATGTGTCGCGCTCAAACAGCCAGTTGGCTGAAAAATAGTATAGAAATATTCATGGAATGTAAGTGGTTCGAAGCGCCGCTTTGCTGCTGCCATATCTGCGCGAAAGAGGTCTGCGAAGTGTGCTGTTGCACATGAACAGGCCGATGACAGCAGCGTAGCGGCGAAGCAGATGTGGTGCTGCGGAACACTTACAAAAGGCGATCATACCATTAAAGCAAACCAAAGAAAAGTACTTCGCACACCGCAGTGGGGTTGCAGTTGCGGGCCAGTTGTTTCCGGGCCGTGTCCATCAGCCGCAACTTCTCGGAGAGCTGGCCACTGGACCAGCGGCGGCAGGCTGCGGGGAAGGTGGGGATTAGATCAAGGTTGATGATCGAACCTGCTGCACCATGGCCGAAGAGGAGAAGGTCGTGGAGCCAGGTGGTGAGCAGTTCCAGGAGTTCGCCTAAATCCTCCTTGAGCTTGGCCGCTGATTCGGCAAGTTCGCCCAAGGCCTGAATCGCTGTCGGGGTGTTTGGCTCAAGCCGCAGCAAATGGTCGACAATTTGCTGGCGTAGGCCCAGCAGATCCTTGGCCAGGATGAGTCTGGCACGGCCCAGGCTGCCTTCGGCCATGGCTGCCAGGGTGGCAGCGCTCTCCAGCTCTATGCCTGCTTCCTGCGCCAGGATTTTTGCGACCTCTGCCTGGGGGAGTGGAAAAAAAGGTACGGTCTGGCAGCGGGAGAGGATGGTGGGCAGAATACCGCCCGCCTCGTCGGCGGTGAGGATGAGCATGGTCTGGCTGGGTGGTTCTTCCAGGGTTTTGAGCAGGCTGTTGGCCGCCTCCCGCCGCATGGTGTGGATATCGCAGAGCAGTGCCACCCGGATTTTGGCCTCAAAGGGAGGAAAGGCCAGGGTTTTTTTGAGTTCGCGCACCTGATTGATCTTGATGGCCGCACCCTCCGGCTCGATTATGATAAAGTCCGGGTGGCTGCCGGAACGAAACTTGCGACAGGATGGGCACTGGCCGCAGGGTTCGTGGCCCTGTGGCCTTTGGCCGTTGAGGGCGGCGGCAAAGGTTTTGGCCAAGGTCTTTTTGCCGACCCCCATGGGGCCTTTGAAGAGCAAGGCATGGGCCAGCCGATCTTGTTCCACGGCGCGGTGCAGCAGTTTTTTAGCCTTGTCCTGACCGATGATCCCGGCAAAAGAAAGGGGCACGTTTTCCTGGGGCTGTTTCATGCCCGTATCATACCCGATGCGGCAGGGATGAAAAAGGCAAAAGGCAGTGAAGCGAGAGTGGGAGGGGAGGGCGCATTTCAGGCGTCCGGGGCAGGGCGATTCCTGATGACCTGCTGGACTGCCTCGATGATCTCGGAAGATTCCGGGCCTTTGCGGATCACCAGATCAGCGCCAGCAGCCAGGGCCTGTTGCTGGACCTCCGGCCGCTCGTCTGCGGTAAACAGCAGGAGCTTGACCTCGGCGCAATCCGGGTGGCGGCGGATTTCCTTGCAGATCTCAATGCCGGAGAGCAGCGGTAGGATGTAATCGATCACCGCCACCGCTGGCTTCTCGGCGAGGATCAGGGCCAGGCCTTCCTGGCCGTTGGTCGCGGGAATGGGGATGAACCCGGCCTTTTGCAGCAGCCGGCTGTAAAGTCTTAAGATAACCGGGTTGTCATCGACGATCACGACCTTGTGCGGGGCAATGGCCTCGCCGGCGGTTTGTGGTTCGCCTAAATCCTGGAGAATCAGGAGCTGATCCCCTTGGCGCAGGGAGAGTTCCGGTCCAGGAAAGATGGTGTCCTGGTTGGCCCGGCGCAAGCCGAAGATCCGGGTGCCCATCTGCCGGGAAACCTCTTCGATGGTGGCCCCGGCCATGCTCGACCCTTTTTGCACCTCAATCCACTGGCTGGTAAGGGATTCCTTGCCAGCCTGCCTGCCGGTGGCGATGAGAAGGGCTTCGGCAATCCTCATCCCGGCCGAGGCAAAGGGGGAGATGACGTTGTCGGCGCCTGCCCGGAGAATCTTGTGTTCCGAGGAAAGGTCTTCTGCCCTGGAGATGATGTGCAGGGTGGGGTTGAGCTCGCGGGCGGACAAGACGATAAAGAGGTTGTCCGGGTCTTTGTTGAGCAGAGCGATCAGGCCGGTGGCCGATTTGATCCCGGCCGCCCGCAGCGTTTCTTCATGGGTGGCGTCGCCGTGGATATGGAGATGGCCCTGTTCCGCGATGTGCTGGCAGTGTTCTACCGAATGTTCAATGATTACGAAATCAACCTGGTTGGCCTTGAAATGTTCCGCCGCCGCCGCGCCCACCCGCCCGTAGCCGCAGAGGATGAAATGTGACTTGAGCTGGGCAATCTTCTTGTTCATTTTTTTTCTCTCCTTACCTCCGGTCCAGACCGTTTCCATGATTGAGCCGACCAGGGCGTGACTGGCAAAGGCCAAGCCGCTAAAGCCCATGACAATGTAGCCCACGGTAAAAAGCCGTCCGGTATTGGAGAGCGGGTGCACCTCTCCGAAGCCAACCGAGGTCAGGGTTATGACCGACATGTACAGGGCTTCGATAAAGGTGAAGCCTTCCAGCCCCATATAGCCCAAAATGCCCACCAGGATGAGGGCGAGAACGGCTGTCAGGGTCCAGATGATCCGATGAGGTTTCACGGGCGGAATCTGGGGGGAAGGATGATCACCGCTGGGGTCGAGCCGGGCAGTGCTGTTGATGGGGCGGTCGATTTCATGAAATTCTTGTACCGTGCCTTGCCTGGTTCGTCAAGCAGGAGAAGGAGATTTGCGGGAAAAGGTCTTTTTGTCGGGGGAATGCAATTTCCTGGGGAAAAAAGTGTGGTTTAATGATAGGTTGGTGGCTTGCTTATTTTTGCCGATACTTGTGCATACACATTTTTAGGATAAGACCATGGGAACGACAGGCCGCCAGTTGTACCGCGCCATTGATGGCATTCGTGAATACTGTTTCAATATCGAAAGCACCACACCTCTTGCTCCAGCCGAGCTGGACAGGCTGCGGTTGGTGCTGGCGGACGGCTTTCTTGCCGAAACGGTCGCCGAGACCCCCCAT
>JAPLJG010000045.1 GCA_026388735.1 Deltaproteobacteria bacterium | reverse complement strand
TGAGATTCAGAGCATTGTCAACTTGGGGGCCAGCGCGGTTCCTGGGCTGACCACGGAAAATGTGACCCTGGTCGATACCAGCGGCCGTCTGCTCTACCGGAAACAGGGTGATGGCGAGGGGGTGCTTACCGGAAACCAGTTGGAGTACCAGATAAAGATTGAAGACACCCTGCGGCAGAAGGTGGAAACCATGCTGGAGGAGGTGGTTGGCGTCAATCGGGTCAGGGCGCGGGTCACTGCAGAAGTGGATTTCAACAAGGTGGAGCGGACCGAGGAGAGTTTCGATCCCGAGGCCCAGGTGGTGCGCAGCGAACAGATGCTCACGGAAAACGATCAGCGTGGCGGTGCCAATCCCGAAGGAATCCCGGGAGTTAAGGGCGAGCTTGCCACCTTTGCCGAGGCGGGCGGAGAAGGAAAGGCCGCAGCCGGGTACAATCGCAACAACGTTACCCGTAATTACGAAATCAGCAAGCAAACCAAGCACACCCAGGACAAGGGCGGGGCTGTCAAAAAACTGTCCATAGCCGTTATGGTCGATGGTTCCTACGAAAAGAGCGTTGACAAGGATGGCAAGACAAGCCTAAAATATCAGGCGCGAAGCCCGGAAGAAATGAAGAATTTGGACAAGTTGGTTAGAAATGCCATTGGCTATAGCGAAGAGCGTGGCGATCAGGTGGAAGTGGCGAGTCTGCCCTTTGCCCTGTCCTCAGTGCCCGAGCCGGAGGTGGATCCCATGGAAAAATATCGGGCGATGCTGGAATGGCTGGCCATGCCCCTGGTCTATCTGTTGGGTGCTGTTCTTGTGCTCCTCTTTGTCATCAAGCCGTTTCTGAAAATTCTTGCAACCAAACAGTTGGAGACTCGCGCTGGCGGTGTGTCCAGGCCTGGCGGACATGGTCCCGCGGTCGGTGGCGTCGCGATGGAGGAGGAAGATCTTTCTCTTGCCCCGCGCGGGATCAGCGATCAGGAGCGAATTTACCGGCTGGCCCAGAGCGATCCTGACCGGGCTGCGGATCTGGTGCGCCGCTGGTTACGTGAAGAGGCCTAATCCATGAGCAAAGCGGAGAAAAAGAGCGGTGAATCCCTCACCGGGCCGGAGAAAGCGGCGGTCTTTTTGCTCACCGTGGGCGAGGAGTTTGCCTCCCAGGTCTTCCAGCGGCTCGATCCCGAGGATATCAAGAGTGTTGGTCGGCAGATGGCCAGGATCGACAAAGTCGACAAAGAGGATCTGACTGCCCTGGTCAATGAGTTCAAGGCCGACACCGGTGATACCGATATCTTTCTTTCCGGCAACGAGATGCTGGAGGGCGCACTGAAGCGAGCGCTTTCCAGCGACAAGGCCAGTGAGATATTGGAAGAAATCCGTTCCGACTGGAAGCTGACGCTTTTCCAGAAGGCACGCAAGCTCGAACCCAAGGTGTTGGTCAACTTCCTGCGCAACGAACATCCCCAGACCGTGGCCCTGGTTCTTTCTGTTCTAGAGCCGGTCCAGTCGGCCCAGATCCTCATGGAGTTCAATGAGGAGGTTCAGGTGGAAGTCATGATGCGTATGGCGGAACTCGATAAGGTAAGCCCCGAGATTCTTGTGGATGTGGACCGAGTGCTGCAAGATGAGCTTCTCACGGTTGAAGGCATGGAGGGACAGCGTCTCGGCGGGGTGGAGGCTGTGGCCGAAATTCTGAACAATGCCGATCGAGGGCTCGAGGCATCTATTCTTGAAGGGATTGAAGAACAGCGGGAAACCCTGGCCGATGAAATCCGCCGCCTGATGTTTGTCTTTGAAGATCTCATCGGCGTGGATGATCGCGGGGTTCAGTCCATTCTTAAGGAGGTCAGCACCGACGATCTTAAATTGGCCCTTAAGCTCGCCTCCGAGGAGCTCAAGGAAAAGATATTTGGGGCCATGTCTTCACGGGCCGTGGAAATGCTCAAGGAAGACATGGAAATCATGGGGCCGACTCGGGTGAAGGATGTCGAGGCTGCCCAGCAGGCCATAATCAAGATCGCCAAGCGTTTGGAGCAGGAAGGCAAGATCCAGCTCATGAGTGGCGGCGGCGGCGAGGACGAATTTGTCTAAGATTATCAAATTGCAGCAGGATCGTGTGGTGCAGACCGCGCCAAGCCTGGAAACGGACGATTTCCTGTCCTTTGAGGATTTCTGGCAGGTCAAGCCCGGCAGCGCTGAAGCCAAGAAGCTTGCAAAGCATAGGTCTCCGCGGGAAATTGCCATGGAGGAAGCCGTCGAGATTGTTCGCCAGGCCGGGGATCAGGCGGAAAAACTCAAGCAGGACGCCTATGCCGAGGGAAAGGCTGCGGGCGAGGCCGAGGGCAAGGCAGCTGGGTTGGCACAATATGAGCAGCGGCTCCAAGAGCTTGATGCGTTGCTCACCGCCCTAGATGGTGAGCGGGAAGCGCTTTTGCGGCAGCATCAGGAGAGCATGCTTGCCTTGATCACCACCATGGTGGATCGGTTGGTGTACCATGAGGTTTCCGTGAATCCCCTGGTTATTCAGGCCTGTCTCAAAAAGGCCATGGAATTTGTGGTGGAAAACTCCACGGTGCAGATCCATCTGCATGGCGATGATTTCGGGCGGTTGAAAAAAGCGAGCCTGGAGAATTCCCGCCTGATTGAGGGCAAAAATCGTATCCAGTTGGTCGAGGACCCCAACATTGCCGAGGGCGGCTGTTTCCTGAAAACAGATTTTGGCGAGATCGACGCCACCCTGGAAAACTGCAAGGCAAGGCTGTACGCCGGTGTCGAGCAGGCTTTTCTCGCGGCCATGGTTGCAGATACGTAACTGTTCAGCAGCACCGCATCTGCTTTGTCATCGGCCAGCTCACATAGGCTGGCTATTGTTCGCAGGCCTCTTCCGCGCATCTGCGGCACTGCTGAACAGTTACGCGGAGACCACCGATAGCTTATAATTCAAGGATGATGATGCCATGAACCTTTCCCACTGCCTCCAAGTTGCCCAGGATACCTCGCTCGTCAGCGTGGGCGGTCGGGTGAATCAGGTCATCGGCATGGTTCTGGAGAGCCTGGGGCCGGGGATTCCGGTGGGCAGTATCTGCGAGGTTTCGGTTTTCAAGAATCAGGGCACGGTGCTGGCCGAGGTGGTTGGTTTTCGCGAGGGCCGGGTTTTGCTCATGCCTCTGGGCGAGATGCGCGGGGTTGAACCGGGCAGCGCTATCCGGCTGGTAGGTGAGCAGGCTGGGGTGCCGGTGGCCGAATCCTTGCTGGGCCGGGTTATTGACGGCCTGGGCAATCCCATGGACGGCAAAGGTCCTTTGCAGGCCGAGACCCAGTATCCCCTCTATGCTGCGCCCTTAAATCCCATGGAGCGGGAGCGCATCTTTGAGCCGGTGGATGTGGGGGTGCGGGCGATCAATGGCCTGTTGACCTTGGGCAAGGGCCAGCGCATCGGGATTCTTGCCGGTTCCGGGGTGGGAAAAAGCACTCTGCTTGGCATGATCGCCAGGCACACGGCCGCTGATATCAGCGTCATCGCCCTGATCGGCGAGCGTGGCCGGGAGTTGAAAGACTTTATCGAGCGGGATCTCGGCCCCGAAGGGCTGGCCCGTTCCGTGGTCGTGGTGGCCACCTCGGATCAGCCGCCTCTGGTGCGGATGCGCGGGGCCTATCTTGCCACAGCCATCTCCGAGTTTTTCCGCGACAAAGGTCGCGATGTTATTTTGATGATGGATTCCGTCACCCGTTTTGCCATGTCCAGCCGGGAGGTTGGCCTGGCCATCGGCGAGCCGCCCACCTCCCGGGGCTATACCCCCTCGGTGTTCGGGCAGCTTCCCAAATTGCTGGAACGGGCCGGAACCTGCATGGGCAAGGGGAGTATCACCGGCATCTACACGGTGTTGGTGGAGGGCGACGACATGAACGAGCCCATCGCCGACGCGGTGCGCTCCATCGTGGACGGTCATATTATTTTGAGCCGTGATCTGGCGAGCCAGGGGCATTACCCGTCCATCGAGGTTATGGGCAGCATCAGCCGGTGTATGACCGATGTGGTGCCCAAGGAGCAGGTGCGCGTCGCCCATAAATTTTTGGAAGTCATGTCCACCTACCGCCGCTCGGAAGACCTGATCAATATCGGCGCCTATGCCAAGGGCAGCAATCCGAAGATCGATAACGCCATCACCATGATCGACCGGTTGAACGGCTATCTCAAACAGCCGGTGGAGGAAAAAGTTTCCTTTGCTGAAAGCGCCCAGCAGCTGGCGGAGATTTTTGCCGCAGACGGCCAGAGCGTTTAGGGCAAGGTCCATAGAGAGGGAACAATGGCGTATCATTTCAGGCTTGAAACAGTTCTTGGTCTGCGGCGCAATCTCGAAGAGCTTGCCCAGCAGAAACTTGGCCGAGAACTCACGCTGCTTGAACAGCAGAAGCAACAGCTTGCCGCACTGCAGCAGCAGCGGCAGGAATTGATCGCCGAGTTTGAAGTAGAAAAGGAGCAACAGATGCTGGCCCCGGTCTTTGCTTTGTATGTGGAAGGAATCTTTCGCAAGGAGCAGGAGGTCGAGGCTGGCCAAGCCCAGATAGAAGCCCAGCGGGGGGCGGTTGCCCAGGCCAGGGTTGAGTTGACCGTCAAGGTGCAGGATAAAAAGGTGATGGAAAAGGCCAGGGAGCGGGATTACCAAAAATTCCTCCTGGCCGGATTGAAGAAAGAGCAGAACGAGGCGGACGAGATGATGGTGCTTCGTTTCGGTCGCAAGGGCAATCTTCACTAGGTAGGAACTGGGTTCCACGACCTATTCCGGACGGGATCATGAAAAAACGCAACTGCAGATACATCATCCAATTGCTCACCGTGTTGTTGACCCTGGTGGTGACCATCCCCGCTTTTACCGAGGAGAAAACCCCGGTAAGGATCACGCCCCAGGAGATTTCCGGTGCCGCCGGGATGAAGGAGCGTGAAGATGCCCTGGCTGCCAAGGAAAAGGCCATGGCCGAGAAGGAGAAGGAGCTTTCCGCCCTGAACAAGGAAGTGGACGAGAAGTACACCAAGGTCAATGCCATCCAGGAAGAACTTAAGGGGCAGCTTGGCGGGGCGGTTAAGGGCAAGGACCAGCAGTTTAAGAATCTGATCAAGATTTATAGCGCCATGAGCCCATCCAAGGTGGCCCCCCTGCTTGACAAGATGGAAGACGTCGAGGCGGTGGAGATTTTGCGAGCCATGAAGACCGAGGCGGTGGCGAAGATCATCCCCAAATTGAGTCAGGACAAGGCAGTGCGGGTGAGCAGGCTTCTTGGCCTGCCCTGATCTGAAGTAGAGTTGTTTCGTTTTTGATTTTTTAGCCCTTCCGGCGTTTAGCCGGAGGGGCTTTTTTTGTTTTTGTTTTTTTCTTTTGTG
>JAPLJG010000055.1 GCA_026388735.1 Deltaproteobacteria bacterium | reverse complement strand
GGTTATTTTTGTTTTTAAAAACTCAACATTCTCGAACATATCCTTGGGAGCCGCTTTTGCCATTGTCATCCTCCGAATCAAACCCATGTCGGGAGTCGTGTCATCCCCTGATTGGGAACTGTTTGTTGGGTAGTCAGGAAGTCGCCGCAAACCGGCGCAACATCTCAGTAAAGAATCAGCTTATTTAAATTATCCCGCCTGCCGTGTCAACAAAAAAAGAAGAAGGTCGTGCGGCTTAAAGAGGTTCTTACTTGGCAAAAATAGTAGGCGTCACGGGATTTTCAGTCATAAAATAAACGCTATCTATCTATTGTTTTTGAGAAAATCTTAAGATATAAGATATAAGTGTCGGTTTAATTTCAGCAAGAGAGGGAAAGGGATATGCCGTTTTATATCTGGAAGGGTGTCAACTCCTATGGGGAAAAACGTAAGGGCAAGATAGAAATGCCCAACGAAGCCATGGCGCAATCGCATCTGAAAAAGATGCGGATAACGCCGTCCATGTTGAAAGAAGCCCCCAAGGATATGTTCGAGAATGTTGAGTTTTTAAAACCAAAAATAACCGGTAAGGATGTGGTTATCTTTACCCGCCAGTTGTCCACCATGATCGATGCAGGTCTGCCGCTGGTGCAAAGCCTGGAGATTTTGGGGGAGCAGGTGGAAAATCCGACCTTCAAGAAGGTGCTGCGGGCAATCAGGACGGATGTCGAGTCTGGCACCACCTTTGCCGATGCTATGAAAAAACATCCCGCATGCTTTGACACACTGTACTGCAATATGGTGGAGGCTGGCGAGATTGGCGGTATTCTGGATACCATCTTAAATCGGTTGGCAGCCTTCATGGAGAAAAACATGGCGCTCAAGAAGAAGGTGAAAGGCGCCATGACCTATCCCGTTATTTGTCTCTGTATCTCTTTGGTGGTTATGGGGGTGATGCTTATTTTTGTGGTGCCGGTGTTTCAGCAGATGTTTGCTGGCTTAGGAAAGGCCCTGCCAGCACCGACTCAGATGGTTGTTGACATGAGTGATTTCACCAAAGGTAATTTCCATTTCATTATCGGGGCGATTTTTGCCGCGATTTTTGTGGTGAAAAAGGTATACAAAACGGAGAAGGGACGTATCCAGATAGATAGGATGATGCTGAATGTGCCCATTGTAGGGCCTCTTGTGCGGAAGGTGGCGGTGGCCAAGTTCACTCGGACCCTCGGTACTATGCTACAAAGCGGGGTGCCGATTCTGGAAGCCCTAAATGTTGTGGCAAGAACTGCAGGGAATAAGGTTATTGAGATGGCGGTGTTCAGGGTGACGGACAGTATCAGCGAAGGGCGGGCCATTGCCGAGCCCCTGGAGGAGACAGGGGTTTTCCCGGGCATGGTAGTACAGATGATTAATGTCGGTGAAGCCACCGGCGCTCTGGATGTTATGTTGACCAAGATTGCAGATTTTTATGATGAAGAGGTTGACCAGGCCGTAGAAAATATGACTGCGGCAATTGAACCGTTGATGATGTGTTTTTTGGGCGGCATGATCGGGGGGCTGGTTATTGCCATGTACCTACCCATCTTCAGTATGGCAGGGGCAGTGTCTGGTGGTTGATCTGCACGGGCTAGCCTGTATTGGTTTTTAATAAGATTTGGAGGAAAAGATGGGCGAGATTATCGGTGTGTTGGGCAGAGAGGTTCTGGATTCACGGGGTAACCCCACGGTTGAGGTCGAGGTGTTTCTTGATTCTGGAGTGGTCGGACGGGCCCTGGTGCCATCTGGAGCGTCCACCGGCACCCGCGAGGCGTTGGAGCTTCGCGACACGAAGAAGAAACGGTATCTCGGCAAAGGGGTGCTTACGGCTGTGGCCAATGTGAACGAAAAAATCGGCCCGGGCATCATCGGCCTTGATTCAACCCAGCAGGTGATTGTCGATCAGGCTATGCTGTTGTTGGACGGCACCGAAAATAAGAAGAACCTTGGTGCCAACGCTATCCTTGGAGTTTCCATGGCCGTGGCCAAGGCCTCTGCCGAGGAAGTCGGCTTGCCGCTTTATACCTATATTGGCGGGGTGAACGGCAAGGTGCTGCCTGTGCCGATGATGAATGTTTTAAATGGCGGAGCGCACGCCGATAATAATGTGGACATTCAGGAGTTCATGGTTATGCCTGCCGGGGCCAGTTCATTTTCCGAGGCCCTGCGCATGGGGGTTGAAACCTTTCACAGCCTCAGGGCTGTGCTGAAAAAAGCCGGACTCCAGACCGCCGTTGGCGATGAGGGCGGTTTTGCTCCCAATCTTCGTTCCAACGAAGAGGCTATGGAATTTTTACTGGAGGCCATTGTCAAGGCCGGTTATAAACCGGGCAAGGATATCTTTATCGCCCTGGATGTGGCGGCGAGCGAGCTGTATGACCCGAAGAAAAAATGCTATGTTCTTGCCGCAGAGAAGAAGGCCAACAAGACGGCGGACGAACTGATCGCTTTTTACGAGGGTTGGGTGAAAAAATATCCGCTGGTCTCCATTGAAGACGGTCTGGCCGAGGCCGACTGGGCGGGCTGGGGAAAACTCACCAAGAAGTTGGGTGGTAAGGTGCAGCTGGTCGGGGACGATATCTTTGTCACCAATACCAAGATTCTGGCCAAGGGCATTAAGGAAGAGGTGGCCAACTCTATCTTGATCAAGCTCAACCAGATCGGCACGGTGACGGAAACCCTTGATGCCGTGGAAATGGCCCACCGGGCAGGATATACCTCGATAATTTCCCATCGCTCCGGCGAGACCGAAGACACCACCATTGCCGATCTTAGCGTGGCCTTGAACACCGGACAGATCAAGACCGGCGCCCCATCCCGCACGGATCGGGTGGCCAAGTACAACCAGTTGCTGCGGATCGAGGATGAGCTTGGCGCTGCGGGCAGGTATGCTGGCAAGGGTGCCTTGAAATATATTTCTTGACAATTATCAATTGGTTGAACATGTTATGCGTCAATAAAGGAGGGGCTTCATGACCCTGACAAAAGCGGATCTTGTCCAAAAGGTATATCAAAATCATAACTTCACCAAGGCCCAGGCTGCCGAGGCCGTGGAGGCTTTTCTGCGCATTGCTAAAAAATGCCTGAATACCGGTGAGGATCTGTTGATCAGTGGTTTTGGCAAGTTCAACGTGAAAAAGAAAAATGCTCGGCGGGGGAGAAATCCCCAGACCGGCGATGAATTGATTCTGGACGCCAGGAAGGTGGTTACCTTCAAGCCGTCCGGACTTCTGCGTTCCAGGATTAACGGAGAATAACACCCTTCTCCGAGGGGGCGTATTTTCGACGCTGACGTCTTTATCAAGACGGGTTGTGTTTCCCTTGGCAGCAAGGAGGCAGCCCGTCTTTTTTTTTAGGAGCCGTAGCAGCGCCGCTTACGCTGCTGTTAACGGCGATGAAACAATCATTGCCGTGTGACCAGTTAGTGCTGCAGTTTGTTTGTGAACAATAACGAACTTTTTTTCTTATGTTCCGGGAGGTTGTCGTGCATCCGACGGGCAGCAGAGAGAGGGAGAGGATATGGCTTGTGAGAAGAAACGTCTTGCGGAACTGGCTACCCTGGTTCAGGGGGAGCTGGTTGGTGATCCCGAGGTGCTCATTGGCGGCGTTGCTGATTTTGACAGCGCTGTTGCGGGCGAGATAACTTTTGTCGCCGATCTGAAACGTGGGGCCCGGCTTGATGAGTGCAATGCCTCGGCGATCATTGTGCCGACTGCGGTCACCGAGATCAGCACTCCGGCGATTCGGGTCAGGAACCCTTATCTGGCCGTGGCCCACATCCATGCCCTGTTTGTTGCGGAGCCATTTGCCGCCACGGGCATTGATGCGCGGGCGGTGGTTGGTCAAGATTGTCATATCCCAGCCGAGGTCGCCATCAGTCCGTTGGTCTATCTTGGCGATCGGGTTCGGTTGGGGCAGCGGGTAACCCTGCATCCAGGGGTGGTGGTGTACGATGATGCCGTCATTGGCGACGATGTGGTGCTGTATGCCAACGTGACGATCGGGCACCGCTGCCAAATCGGGAACCGGGTCACCATTCATAGCGGTGCTGTGATCGGCAGTGACGGCTTTGGTTACGCCACCGATGGAAACGGGCACCATGTCAAACGCCCGCAGGTTGGCGTGGTCCAGATTGATGACGATGTGGAGATTGGCGCCAATACCTGTATTGATCGGGCCACCTTTGGCAAAACCTGGATCAAGCGGGGAACAAAGATTGATAACCTCGTGCAGCTTGGCCATAATGTTATTATTGGTGAGGATGCCTTGCTTGTTGCTCAGGTGGGTATGGCAGGCAGCACCACCACCGGCAATAATGTGATTATCGGGGGGCAGGTCGGTCTTGCCGGGCACATCCATCTCGGGGACCGGGTAATGATTGCGGCCATGTCAGGGGTGCATAACAACTTGGAGCCTGGCGTCATCGTGGCCGGCATTCCGGCGATCCCTCATAAAACTTGGTTGCGTTCCAGCGCCGCCTATGCGAAACTCCCGGAAATGGTGCGGGAACTGCGGGAGCTGCGTCGGGAGGTTGCCGGGCTGTCCCAGGCAATAACCCCGGGTGAAGATGATAGCCTTGGCAGCAATTAAGTAAACAGCAGGTCTGCTTGCCGGGAAAAAATGGTCCGGCAGCGATTTTGGTTCAGTGAAAAGAGAGGAGATGTGGCATGAATTCTGATCTGCAACAGCTTGATATTCTGGAAATCCTGAAGATTTTGCCGCACCGGTATCCCTTTCTCATGGTAGATCGTATTGTTGAGATGCATCTTGGTGAGTCCATCCGGGGATATAAAAATGTGACTATGAACGAAAATTTTTTCCAGGGCCATTTCCCTGGGCACCCTGTTATGCCTGGGGTCTTGATCCTTGAAGGCATGGCCCAGGTCGGAGCGATTCTTGCCTATGTCACCGATCCAGAGGCGGTTGCCAGTAAACTCGTCTATTTTGCCGGTCTTGACGGCGTAAAATTTCGGCAAAAGGTTGTGCCCGGAGACCAGCTGTATTACGAGCTTTCGGTGAGTAAACGCAAGGCCAGATTCTGGAAGATGGAGGGCAAAGCCTTTGTCGATGGCAAGCTCGTGGCGGAAGCGGAGCTCATGGCCACCTTTGCCTGAATCGTTTCCCAAGGCTCTGACTTCCCGTTTCTGATGTCCCACCTAACCAAACCTAAGCGAAGGTGCAATGAACATACATCCTACCGCAGTTATTGATCCCGAGGCGAAGGTCCATGCCTCCACCACGGTCGGCCCCTATGCCGTTATCGAAAAAGGGGTGGAGATCGGCCCTGATTGTGTGGTTTGTCCCCATGCCGTGGTCACCGGCCTGACAACCATCGGCGCCCGCAACACCATTGGTTCCTTTGCCAATATCGGCGGTCCGCCCCAGGATTTGAAATACAATAATGAGCCCACCCGGCTGGTGATCGGCGATGATAATCAGATTCGGGAGTATGTTTCCATCCACCGCGGAACCCCGGGCGGCCATGGGGTAACCACGGTGGGCAGCGGTAATCTGCTGATGGCTTACACCCACATTGCCCATGACTGTGTGGTCGGGGACCATGTCATCATGGCCAACGCCGCCACCCTGGGTGGGCATGTCGAGGTCGCGGACCGGGTGATCATCGGCGGTCTCACCGCCGTGCACCAGTTCGTTCGGATCGGCGAGTATGCCTATATCGGCGGCATGTCAGGGCTCAGCAAGGATGTGCCGCCCTACGTGATCATGGCCGGGATTCGTAACCAGATGCGGGTAACGGGCATCAACCGCATCGGCCTGCGCCGCTCTGGCTTTACCGCAGATGAGATCAAGAAATTGGGGCAGGCCTACAAGATTATCTTTCGTAGCCCGGAATTATTGCTCCAGGAGGCGCTGGCCAAGACCCTGGAGGAGATTCCCGACTGTGCGCCGGTTGCCAAGCTGGTGAATTTCTTTGCCACCTCGAAACGTGGGGCGGTACGCATGGCCGGTGATGACGAAGAATAGCATCGGCATAATCGCCGGCGGCGGTCAGTTCCCAAAGCTCTTTGCCGAGGCCGCCAAGAAGGCGGGGCGTGAGGTGGTCATCGTTGCGCACCAGGGGGAATCCTGGCCCGAACTCGAAGGCATCGCCGATCGGTTCTGCTGGGTAAAACTCGGCCAGCTTGGCCGGATTATAAGTTTTTTCCGGGAGCATGGCGTCACGGAAACCGTTTTTTTGGGCGATATCACCAAAACCAAAATCTTCAAGGATGTCTGGCCGGACCTCAAGGGGTTGACCCTGTGGAACAAAATAGATGTTCGGCAGGACGACGCCATCCTGCGGGCGGTTGCAGAGGCCCTGGAAAAAGAAGGTATCCACGTTCTGGAATCGACCCTGTACCTCAAGGATCTGCTCTTTCCCAAAGGGGTTCTTACCAAGAAAAGGCCCACAGCCGAACAGCTGGAGGACATCCGTTTCGGTTGGCAGACCGCCAGGGCCATCGGCGCCCTTGATATCGGACAGTGCGTTGTGGTCCGAAATCGTACCGTGCTGGCGGTGGAAGCCATTGAGGGGACGGATGCCGCCATCACCAGGGGCGGCGCCCTGGGGAAAGAGAAGACCGTGGTCGTCAAGGTGAAAAAGCCCAAGCAGGATTTTCGTTTTGACCTGCCGGCCATCGGCGGAAAAACCATTGAGACCATGTCTGCGGTCAAGGCTGCTGTCCTGGCGGTGGAAACCGGCCAGGCCCTGCTCTTTGACCGGGAGGCCGTGGTCGATATGGCCAACCGGGCCGGGATTGTCGTGGTCGGGGTGGAGGAGCTGCCGGACGGAACCTTGGCGTTGTCGTAACTGTTCAGCAGCACCACTCTGCTTGTAGTCTCGCTGTGCTCGCTTAGCTGTCATCGGTCTGCTCGTGTGCAATAGCACACTTCGCAGATCTCTTCCGCGCATCTGTGGCAGCAGCGAAGCGGCGCTGCTGAACAGTTACTTGCAGATCTATCTTTTTGTTACTGATACTCAGACATCAGGAATATACCTCTCATGAAAGCCATGGTTCTGGCTGCGGGTTTCGGAACCCGTCTGCGTCCTTACTCCCTGAAACGCCCCAAGCCGCTGTTCCCAGTGCTTGACACCCCCCTCCTGACCCATACCCTGGCCCAGCTCCGCCGGAGCGGGGCCGAGGGTATCGTGGTCAATGCCCACCATCTCCGGGAACAGATCAGGGCCATGCTTCAGGGGCAAGGGGATGTCCATGTCCAGATGGAAGATATGGAGCTGGGAACCGGTGGTGGCCTGCGTCTGGCGCAAAGTCATTTCGACGATGCTCCTTTTCTTGCGGTCAACGGCGATATTGTCCATGACCTTGATCTGGCTGCGGCCTATCGGAGTCATTGCGTCTCCGGCGCGGATGTGACCATGGTGCTGCACGATTGCCCGCGTTTCAACAATGTTCGGGTCAATGGCGAGGGCGGGATCGTTGGCTTTGCCGGGCCGGCTGGGGAGGGCGAACGGCTTCTGGCCTTCACCGGGGTGCAGGTTATCAACCCGGCGGTTCTCTCCCTGATGCCAGAGGGCGTTTTTTATAACATCCTCGACTGTTATGTCGAGTTGCTCAAACGCGGGGGGACTATCCAGGCCCTGGTGGTCTCGGGTCATTTCTGGACCGACATGGGTACTCCGGCGGATTATCTGCAGCTCCATGAGGATATTCTCCTGAACGGGCGATTGCCCGGATTTTTTCCAGGCAATGGGGGGAGACCTTTTTATCTTGGAAAAGATGCTGTGCTTGGGGCCGGGGTTTCTTTTCAGGATTGGGTTGCCATTGGGCATGGGGCAACTATCGGCGAGGGGGCCAGCCTTACGCGGGTTGTGGTCTGGGATGGGGCCAGGGTCGCCCCCGGCAGCATCGTGACCGACAGTATCATCATGGAGGGGGATTAACGTGTTTACGGATCAGCACAGGCAGACCTTGGGCAGGTTGCTGGCCGCGCAGGGTCTCCCCCCGGAAATTCAGGTGGCGGACAGGATGGCCGGGGATGGCTCCGATCGGCAGTTCTACCGGTTTGCCGTCGGCGGCCTTTCCCTGCTGGCGGTCTTGCCAAGCGGCACTCAGGCCCAAGGCATGGCCGAAGCGCGGGCTGCCAATGCAATTGGCCGTCATTTTTTCAGCCATGGGGTCCCGGTGCCGCGAATCTACGGTTTCGCCGAGGATTGCGGTCTTATCCTCTGCGAGGATCTGGGCGATACCAAGCTCCATGATCTGGTGCTCCAGAACGGTGTGCAGGCGCCGGAGGTAGAGGCTTACTATCGGCAGGCCCTGGCAGCTCTGGTCCATTTGCAGACCGAGACGCGGCATGGTTTTCAGTCGGACTGGTGTTGGGATACCCCCCGGTATGACCGCGAACTTATGCTGGCCAGGGAGTCCGGTTATTTCCAGAAGGCCTTGTGCGAGGATTTTTTGGGGATGAACAATTTACCCCAGGGGCTTGGTCAGGAGTTTATCTTTCTGGCGGATCGGGCCATGCAGGAACCCGCCGATTTTATTTTGCACCGGGATTTTCAGTCGCGCAACCTAATGGTATGTGACGGAAAAATCAGAATTATTGATTTTCAGGGTGCCAGATTGGGGCCGTTGGGGTATGATCTCGCCTCCCTGCTCATCGATCCCTATGTCGGTTTGTCCTCAGATCGGCAGCAGGCCCTCCTTGGTTGTTATCTGGATGCCCTTGCCTCTCACATTCCTCTTGACCGGGGACGATTCATTGAGGGATATTACTACATCGTCCTGCAACGTAACCTGCAGATTCTCGGAGCTTTTGCTTTTCTCTCGAAAAATCGGGGGAAACAGTTTTTTCGGCAGTTCATTACCCCCGCTGCCAGTACCCTTCATGAACACCTGGCCGCGCCGCAGGGCCGGGATTTTCCCTGCCTGCGTGCTGTGGTGGAGCAGGCGAGAAATTTACTGGACGCCGTTGTTTAAAGATAGCAGTGCTGCTATTTCGTAATGGCCCCTAAAACCAAAACGGAACCCCATAACTCCCATGCAGACCCGATACCCCATAGTTGCCCTGGTCGGCCGGCCCAATGTCGGTAAATCAAGCCTTTTCAATAGATTCTCCAAGCATCGCAAGGCCATTGTCGACCCCACCCCCGGCGTAACCCGGGACCGTCATTATGAACAGGTGACCATGGAGGAGCGGACCTTTATCCTCGTTGACACCGGAGGTATCGAGGGCGACGGTCGGGAAATGATGGCCGGGTTGATCCGTGAGCAGACCATGCAGGCCATGCGTGAGGCGGATGTAATTCTTTTCTTGCTTGACGGCAAGGAGGGGGTGCTGCCGGAAGATTTTGAGGTGGCCGACTATCTGCGGCGGACCAAGAAACCAGTCCATTTTCTGGTCAATAAGGTGGACAGCCCGGAGCTTGAGCAACGGTTGCTCCCCCAATTTTACGAGCTTGGGGTGGATAAGCTCTGGCCGGTTTCTGCGGCGCACGGCTATGGGGTTAAGTCGTTTTTCGAGACCCTAATCGAGACCCTGCCGGTTTTTCCCGAATCCGAAGACATCCCGCCGGATACCATCAGTCTGGCTTGTCTGGGGCGGCCCAATGTGGGTAAGTCTTCCCTGATCAACCGGCTGTTGGGCGAAGAGCGTATGGTGGTCTCGGACATCCCCGGCACCACCAGGGATTCGGTGGACACCCTGCTTACCGTTGGCAAGCAGCCGTATCTGCTCATCGATACGGCGGGGATCAGGCGCAAGGGCAAGGTGCAGGAAAAGCTGGAGAAGTTCAGCGTGCTCCAGGCCCTGGGCGCTTTGGAACGCTGCGATTTGGTGTTGATTCTGATTGATGCCGGCGAGGGGATCACCGAGCAGGACACCAAGGTGCTGGGCTATGCCTTTGAACGGGGCCGGGCCTGCCTGATCCTGGTGAATAAATGGGATCTGCTCCATGGGGATGCGAAGCGGCAGAAACAGTTGATGGAAGAGATTGCCCGGGCCACGAGTTTTGTTGAATATGCTCCGGTGCTCAAGATTTCCGCCCTTACCGGCGCTGGAGTCAAGCAGTTGCTGCCCACGGTGGCCAAGATCTACAAGCAGTATTGCGGCACTTTTTCAACCGGCAAGCTCAACCGAATCTTGCAGGCAGCGCTGTAGGGGCATAATCCGACCATGCACCAGGGGCGCCGCCTCAAGTTCTACTATACGACCCAGATTTCCTCCAAGCCGCCCACCTTTATCGTTTTTACCAACTATCCCAAGGGGGTGCATTTTTCCTACCTCCGCTACCTGTTGAACCAGTTCCGCGCCGGGCTCAAGCTGGATTCCATTCCCATCAAGATTATTCTTAAGGAACGACAACGCAAGGAATATGGCGAAAAAACCTGAGGGGGATACGCTTGGCTCTTTGCGCTCTGATGCGCAGGGGATGTTCGCGGCCTTTGCCGCGTTGGCCGAAGAATCCGGCTATGCCCCGTATCTTGCCCAGCAGGAAAAGGCCTGGGAGCTGTATCTTGTCTGTCTTGCCGAAGATCTTTCCGGTTTCCTTGCCGCAGTAACCGCCGCTCCATCGCAGTCAGGCGGTCGTGCCAACGATCTCCCCGCTGCCGCCGGTTTTGAGGCCGTACGCACCTTCAGGCCGCTCGGCCTCTCTTTTGCCATCTTTTTCTCCCTGTTGAAATGTGCCCGTCAGTCTTTTTTGAGTTGTTTACCCGGAAAAGATTGGGTGGGATGTGCTGTTTTTTTTGACCGATTGGAAGCGGTTGCTGTCAGCCAGTGGGCCAAGGAGGAAAGTGGTTCTGCTCAGCACCGGCTCCGTAAGGCGCGGCAGTTCATCCTCAATGAAAAAAGGCGCTATGCCGCAGTGTTCTCTCGGATGGCAGAGCCGGCTTTTATCGTGGACCGGCAACGGTGTCTGGTGGATGTCAATGATGCCTTTGAGGATTTTTTCAAGGTGCGAGGCGAGACATTGGTCGGAAAATCTTGTTCCGTTGTTCTCGGCCACCAGGTTTGTGAGGCCTGTCTGCTTGAAAAGGCGTTGTCCGAACAGGGGTCGTTTTCCAGTATTGAGATCAGTATCCCGGTTGCGGGGGAGACCCGGACTGTGCTGATGAGCGGTACCTCCCTTGGGTTTGTGAACGGAGAGGATTCCGGTGGTATCGTGGTGCTACAGGATATCACCGCGCAGAGGCAGGTTGAGCTGGCCCTACACGCAAGCGAGGAGCAGTTTCGGACCCTGGTTGAGAATATCCCTGATGTCACCTGGCGGGCGGATGCAGAGGGGAACTTGGCCTATGTCAGTCCCAAGGTGAAAAAGATTTGCGGCTATGAGCCAGAGGAGTTGCTTGGTCAGAGCAGGTTCGGTAGCGTTCATCCTGAGGATGCCGTGGAGGTTCGGAAACGCTATGGACTTCTCTTCAGCAAGGGGAGGGATTTTAATCTTCGTTACCGCTTGCGTCATAAGAGCGGGAAATGGATTTGGGTGCATGACCGGGCCCATGTCGCGGATGATCAAGCCACCGGGGTTTTCTCCGATGTCACCAAGCGGCGGAAGATGGAAGACGAGCTGAAGGAGTACCGCACCTGGCTGGAAGAGATGGTGGATGAAAGAACCCAGGAGGCCGAGACCGTGAATCGGCAGCTTCTGTTGGAGGTGGCCGAGCGCCAGCAGGCGCAGCAGGAGCTGGAACTGTTGGCGGAAAGCCTTAGGCGTTCCAACGCCGAGCTGGAACAGTTTGCCCATGTGGCCTCCCACGACATGAAAGAGCCGCTCCTGCTGATCGTCGCCTTTGCCGAACGGTTGCTGGCCAAATGGCCGGAAAAATTCGACGGCAAGGCGGGCGAATACCTTGAGCGTATTTTTAGGGCCGGTCGGCAGTTGCAGGAACTGGTGGATGATATCTTGCAGTTGTCCAAGGTGCGCAACTGCGAACACCCTTTTGGGGTGGTTGTGCTGGATGATCTTCTGCGGGAGGTGCTGGGAGATTTTGAAGAGAGGATCAGACAGGCGCAGGGAAATGTTGGCGTGGGTACTCTTGCAGCCATCGAAGGAGACAGAACCCAGCTCCGCCAGCTTTTTCAGAATCTCATTGCCAATGCCCTGAAGTACCGTCAGGCAGATCTGTCCCCGGTGGTTGAGGTGAAGGGCAGAACGCTGCCGGGCAAGATCTATGAAATCACGGTGCAGGACAATGGCATTGGCTTTGAGGAAAAGTATGCGGAGCGGATTTTTCAGCCCTTTGTCCGGTTGCATGGTCGGCATGAATATGAAGGGACCGGCATCGGTCTGGCAACCTGCGAAAAGATCGTCGCCCGGCACGGCGGGAGGATCTTTGCCAAAAGTAGCCCTGGCGAGGGCTCTATTTTTATCATTCAATTGCCTCTGGTCCAACGCAAGAGGAAGTAGGTCGAGATGTTTTCCGCCGGGGGGCTTGCCCCTAACCAAAAGAGGCAGTCTGTCTTTTTTTTTCTGTTTTTTTTATCTGAAAAAGTTCTTTCTTCCACGCCCCGCTTTGGGTATGTTGTACAACATCTTGTGGTAGCATCTGTGGCTGATGCGCCATATCGTGTTTTATTTCCGTGAGAACCAAGACATTTACCCGAGGGGTGCCCGATGGAATTACCAATCAGTTTTGATGAAGCGCTGAAGGAATGGGAGCGTTTTGAACAGTATCTGGTCCAGGCCCGGTACGCTATCCGCAATAATAAAACCGGGGTGCCCATGGAAAAAGACATGACCCAGGTGCTGTTGCGCATCAGCAAGCAGTTCAAGCACCCAGCAGTGGCTAAGGCCCTGATCCACGGCACCATCATTACGGCCACGCCCTTTCTGATGAACGGCGGCAACCCCTACACCCGTAGGGCCGGTTATTATTCCTGCTATCCTCTGGGTGATGTGGAAGACTCCACCGATGCGATCTTCGACATGGAGCGGGATCTGGTCAGCATCTTCCAGCATGCCGGCGGCGGCGGCATCGACGTGACCAAGATCCGGCCTAAGGGCACCATCGTTGATAACGGTCAAGGCCTTGCTTCCGGGCCGGTTTCCTTTGCCAAGGGCTTTTCCCACCTCTCGGAGCGCATCAGCCAAGGCGGCAAGCGGCGGGGCGCCCTGATGATTCAGGCGGACTGGGATATCAAGGACATTAAGGAGTTCGTCACCTTCAAAGGGGAGAATCCCGGCCGGTACAGCGGTTGCAACGTCTCGCTCAATGTGACCGACGAAAAATTCTGGGATAATGAGGAACTCACCACCCTGGTGGCCGAATACATCTGGAAATCCGGCGATCCCGGCCTACTCTTCACCCAGAAGAGCCTGGCCAACACCCCGGTGCTCGCCAAGCACAATCCGATTTATTCCAACCCCTGCGGAGAATACCTTTCCACCAAGGATACGGCCTGCAACCTGCTCACCGTCTGTCTGTCCAAATGCCTCAACGAGGACAAGGGCACGTTTTTCGATGGGGTTTTCGAGGCGGCCAGGCTTGCGGCCATCGCCGGCAACGAGATCCTCGACCTGGGCGGCTTCCCGCCCATTGAGCGGATCAAGGCCAACACCCTCAAGTTTAGGCCCATCGGCATCGGCTTTACCGGCCTGCATCATGCCATGAACCATTTCGGCGTTTCCTATGCCGATGAGCACGAGGCGCCGCTTTTTGCCAAGGCAACCCAGTTGGCCCTGATGCTGGGGTCCATGCAGGGCAGTATTGATTATGCCGAGTTCATCAAGAAGGAGGGCAAGCAGAAAAAGCTTACTCCCCAGGAATGGAACATGACCTATGTCGATAAAATCGACAGCGAGGCCCTGGCTTTCATTGAATCGGACATGCCCAACAAGGCCCAGTGGCGCAAGCGGACCGGCGATATCTTCGGCCTCCTGCGCAAACTCGGTGGCCTGTATAACTCGGTGACCACCTCCCAGGCCCCCACCGGTTCCATCTCCCAGTTGATGCGGGTGGCCTGTACCGGGGTGGAGCCCTATTTCTCCATGATCCAGCGCCGCAAGGTCAAGGATGTGGATGATTCCTGGAAGGAGTTTGTCCTTGTGCCCCTGGAATTTTACCAGTACGAGGAGGAGAAGCTGGAATGGATTGCCGAGCAGACCGCGCACAAGATCGAGCCGTATCAGCAGATCCGGATTCTTGAGGCCTGCCAGGCCTTCAACCATACCGCGGTTTCCAAGACCATCAACCTGCCCGCCGACACCACGGTGGCAGACATTAAGAAGATCCTCCAGTACGCCCGGAAAAGCAATCTCAAGGGCATCACCATGTTCCGCGATTCCTCCATGGAAGGGGTGCTGAGCGACCATGGCGGTAAGCTGGAGGATACCTGTGAATTCTGCGATATGGACGTACGCAGCGGCAGCACCTACAAGTTCAGGGGGCCGGCACCGCTCTATATCACGGCCAACAAGGGCGGACAGGGGCATGTGCGGGAGATCTTCCTCAACACCACCAAGTCCGGCTCGACCCTGCACGGAATGAGCGAGGCCCTGGGGCGGGTCATTTCCGTGGCGCTCCAGCACGACTACCGGCTGGTGGGCAAGATTGCCCGGACCCTGGAGGATATCTCCTCCGACGGCGCCTGGATCAGCGCTTCGCTGGGTCGGTGCTACTCTATCCCCGCAGCCCTGGCCAAGGTTTTGGACAAGAGTGGCGAAGGCGAGGTGGAGCAGGACCCGGAGCCTTACGCTGAGCCTTCCTCCTATGCCTCCTGCCCGGCCTGCGGCAAGCTGAGTCTGCGGCGCAGCGGCGGCTGCAACCAGTGCGTCAGTTGCGGCTACTCTTCCTGCTGAGTGGATAAGAGGGCGTTTGCATGCAATCAGGCCCGCAACAACGAAGATACAACAAGGCGGTCATGGCGTTCATGGCCGTCTTGTTTTTTTTCATGGTCCTGGGCGATATCATCATTGCTCACCATCAACGGAATTTTTTGTTTTCCCGGGCGGAAGATCAGGCCCGCCGCGATCTGCAATTGATGGCGGCCAATTTCCTTGAACCACTCCTCAAATATGACTACGACTGGATCAACAGCTTTGTTCTGCGTTGGGGCGAGGAGCATCCCGAGGTGGTGCGTCTGGTCGCCGTTGGCCCCGAAGGCCGGGAGCTGATTGTCTTCCGTCGCCCCAAGCAAGGAGAAAGAGCCTCTCTGGTTGAAGAGAAGGTGGTTTTTCAGGGCAAGCAGCTGCTGACCTTGCAGATGGAGTCTTCCTCCGGCGAGGTGGATACTCTTCTCCGCAAGCTCCACTGGCAGCTGGGTCTTGCCTCGTTTCTCCTCACCGCCATCGCGGGAATTGCCCTGTGGTTCACTCTGCGGCGTATCGCTTTCGCTCCCCTTGAAAGGGAAATCAGTCTGCGTCTGGAAACGGAGCATAAACTGGCGACAGCCCACCATCAGCTGGAGGAACGGGTCCGTGAGCGAACCGTCGATCTGGAGGACGCCAATTTCCTGTTGCAAAAAGAGGTTGCCGAGCGCCATGCCGCGGAAGATCAGTTTGCCCGGCTGCACCGGGAGTATGAGTTGATCCTGAATTCTGCCGGGGAAGGGATCTATGGCTTGGACACCGAAGGCCGCATCACCTTTGTCAACTCGGCGGGCTTGCAGATCCTTGGCTATGATGAGGCGGAATTGATCGGCAACCATCTGCACGATTTTCGACATCATGTGCGCTGGGATGGCGAGGCGTATGGCCGGGAGGATTGCCCGGTGTGCGTAGCCTATGCTGAGGGCCGGAAAAACCAAGGGGAAGAAAGCTACTTCGGCAGAAAGGACGGTGCTGTTTTTCCGGTGGAGTTTGTCGGCACTCCCCTTGTGGAAGGCGACAAGGTTATGGGTACGGTTGTGGTGTTCGAAGACATTACCGTGCGCAAGCAGGCTGAGCACGACCTGCTGGGCCTGACCGAAACCCTGGAGCGGCGGGTTATGGAGCGCACCGCCCGCCTGGATGCCGCCAATCTGGAACTGCGGGAAACCCTGGGGCAACTGGAGCAGATCCAGGCCCAACTGGTGCAATCCGGAAAGATGGCGGCTCTGGGAGATTTGGTGGCAGGGGTTGCCCATGAGATCAACACCCCTGTTGGCGTAGGTGTAACGGCGGCCTCGCATTTGGAAAACGAGACCAGGGAGATAGCGGCGCTCTATGGGGAAGGGCGCATGAAACGTGGCGATCTTGACCGATATCTTGCGCTCTGTCAGAATGGCGCGAAGCTGATTCTTTCCAACCTGAACCGGGCGGCGGAGCTCATCCGCAGTTTCAAACAGGTGGCGGTGGATCAATCCGGGGAGGGGCGCAGGACCTTTCGGGTCAAGGAGTATCTGGCCGAGGTCTGCTTAAGTCTCAGGCCGGTTTTGAAGAACACTGGCCATCGCCTGGAGATCTCCTGCCCCGAGGATCTGGAACTGAACAGCTATCCTGGGGCTTTTTCCCAGATCGTCACCAATTTTATTACCAACTCGCTGACCCATGCCTATGATGAGGATGAGGTCGGTTTTCTGTTTTTTGATATCGGGCTACAGGGCGGCAATGTCCTGTTTCGCTACACCGATGACGGCAAGGGGATGACCGAGGATCAGCTCAGTCATGCCTTTGATCCCTTTTTTACGACAAACCGAAAAAAAGGGGGGAGCGGTTTAGGGCTGCATATCGTATATAATTTGGTAACCCAAAAATTGATGGGGACAATAACCTGTGAAAGCAAGCCAGGGAAGGGGACAGTCTTTGTTCTTCTTTTCCCGGCCGTCATACCTGGGGGGGTAGCGCATGGTTGAATCACATGAGGTAGTTTTTTTTGTGGATGAGCCGGAGGGAGCTGTGTCTTCCCGGCAAAAGGCCGGGAGCAATGGCGCTTGGAAGGTGCTGGTGGTTGATGACGAAGAAGAGGTGCACGCCGTCACCAAGCTGGTTCTTGCTGATTTTTCTTATGAGAATAAAGGGCTGTTTTTTCTACATGCCTATTCCGGTCGGGAGGCCAGGGAGCTTATTGCCGAACACCCCGATACCGCCATCATCTTTCTTGACGTGGTCATGGAGAAAACCGATGCCGGACTTGAAGTGATCCGTTACATCCGGGAGGAGCTGAAAAATTCCTTTGTCCGGATCATCCTCCGCACCGGGCAGCCGGGGCAAGCGCCTGCGGAGAAGGTTATCATCGAGTATGACATCAACGATTACAAAGAAAAAACCGAGCTTACTGCCCAGAAACTTTTCATCACCATGGTGGCGTCCCTGCGCTCCTACCGCGATATCCTCACCATCGAGGCCAACCGTAAGGGTTTGGAAAAGATCATTGAGGCGGCCACTTCTATCTGTCGGCTGCGCTCGATCAAGAATCTGGCCAGCGGGGTCTTGACCCAGATGGTTGCTATCCTGCATCTCAGTGAAAATGCCCTGTATTGTCAGACCTCGGGTATTGCGGTGAGCAATGTGCAGGGCAGTTTGAAGATGCTTGCTGCCACCGGTTCCTATGAGCCGTATCTCGACGCTGAAGCCAGCGGAGTTTTGCCGGACAAGGTTCTTGACTATGTTCTGCGGGCGACAACGCTCAAGCAATCCATCTGCGAGGACAACTGTTACATCGGCTACTTCCGCAGTGAGCGGGGGGAAGAAACGGTTATCTATCTTGAGGGCTGGCGGGATCTTAGCGAACTCGACCGTCGAATGATCGAGGTTTTTTGCGGCAACGTGCAGGTGGCCTACGAAAACGTGCTCTTGAACCAGGAGATTGAAGGAACCCAGAAGGAGATCATCTACACCCTGGGCGAACTTGCCGAGATGCGTTCCCTGGAGACAGGCAACCATGTCCGCCGGGTGGCGGAATACAGTCGGTTGCTCGCTGAAAAACATGGCTTGAGCCAGCGGGAGGTGGAGGTGATCCGTTTAGCTTCCTCCATGCATGACGTGGGCAAGGTCGCGATCCCCGATGCCATCCTTAACAAGACCGGGCCGCTCTCCGCCGCAGAGTTTGAGATCATGAAGACCCATACCATCCGGGCTCAGGAGATAATGGGCCTTTCCGACCGGGAGATTATCAAGACCGCCATTGTCATTGCCCTGCAGCACCATGAAAAATTTGATGGTAGCGGGTATCCCAAAGGTTTGAAAGGGGAGGATATCCACATCAGCGCGAGAATCACCGCCATTGCCGATGTGTTTGACGCCCTGGGTAATGATCGTTCCTACCGTGAGGCCTGGGAGATGGAGGCCATCCTTGATCTTATCCGCAGGGAACGGGGCGCACACTTTGACCCGGTTCTGGTGGATCTCTTCTTTGAAAATATCGACACGATCCTGGCCATCAGAACCAGCTTGGCCGGGTAGCCTTATTCCGTCTTTAAGGCGTTGGCGATGAGCGGCCAAATCTGGCGCAGCTCTTCCCGGTTGGCAAAGGGGATGGAGAGGTGCACTTGATCCTGCTCAAAGGAGGGCGAGTGGCTGAGGGTCACCGTACTGGGCAGCTTGAGGGTAGCTGCGAAGGTGCGGAATTCCTGTTCCGCCGCAGCGAGGCTGGGGAAGCGCTGATTGGTGAGCCACTGCATGAGCTTCGCTGTTTTCTGGGGGATGTTGGTTTCCTGGGGATCAAGGATTTCCCGCACCTCGGGCTGGCAGAGCAGGGCCATGACCGAGGTGTTGTGTCTGGCCGCTAGTTCCCGGCAGCAGGCGGTGATTTTTTTCTGGTTGCTGACACTGAGGCTGAGGATCTCCATGACTTCGTACAGGGAAAGGCGGTCGGTGAAATTCAGGCCCAGCAATTCCCTGGCCACCCCATCGTGTAATCGTCCTTCGTGGACCGCGCCCAGCAGGTGCTCTTCAAGCCCAAGCAGTTGTAGCAGGTTGTGCAGATGATGGCGGTGCGGCTCCAGCCCTAGGGCAGGGAGAAACCGGCGGGCTGCCTCGTTTTCATCTAGATGGCCAAGGATTTTTTGGAAAAAGATCGCCTGTTCGATCACGGTGATGTCGCCCCGGAGCAAGGTGTCTTCCAGATTGATGGCCAGGGTTTCTGTGGGCAGGGTTTCCGCAGGCAGAACCAGGCAGATGGCGGAGATGCTGTGCAGGGTCTGTTGGGCCGCCAGCAGGCGTCTGCGGCCCGTGACGATCTCCAGGCTGGCCCGGCCAAGTTCCCTGAGGATGGGGGGGTGGAGAATCCCGGCTCTGGCAACGGACTCCACCAGCGCAGCACTTGGCTCCCGAGCTTCTTCCGGGGTTAGGCTGTTGCTGAAATCCTGGAAATTGATGTGGTGCAGATTGACGAGGCTTGAGCGGAAGGTGGGCGGCATTGGCGTTCTCTTGGGTAGCTGACGATTTTTTTCAGGATTGTCGGGGCTCAGGGATGCTTGACTCTATGGGAAAAAAGGCCCGTCTTGTCAATGAAAACCTGTAGGAATTTTTAGGGAGATGGCGGCGTGAAAGTAACCATCATTGCAGCCAGCACCATCTGCGGCCGCATCGGCCCCGGTCTTACCGGTAGCCCGGTTGACCGGGGGGTTCTTGAAAAAATGCGGGTGGCAACCGATGCCAGCCTGTTGGGCGCGGAAACCCTCCGCCAGGGTGACCCGGAGATGCGGGGACCAGGCGGGCATCTTGTGCCCCGGCGGATCAGGGCCTTCATTACCGCCTCCGGAGATATCCCGGTGGCCGGGAGAAAGATATTTGTCCAAGGCCCGCCGCCGCTTATCTTTACCGGCGAAATAGCGGCTGCGGGATTGCGGCATCGGCTGGGCACACTGGCTCAGGTCGTGGCCTTGCCTGCCGATTTCGCTGGGGGACTTTCCCTGGCTGCGGCCCTGGCCTATTTGGCAGAGCGAGGTGTTTCCTCGGTGCTGATTGAGGGCGGCGGTCGCTTGAACTACGCCTGCCTACAGCAGGGGGTTGTCGATGAGATTCTCCTCACTCTGACCCCGAAACTTTCCGGAGATCAGGGGGCGGCCTCTTTCTGCGGCGGGCTGGGGCCCTTGGGCGAGCCGTTTCTGTCGCTGGTCCTGGTTTCCTGCGAGGCTGCGGCAACCGGGGAGGTGTTTTTGAAATACCGGGTCAACAAGGAGGGATGACCATGCAGCAGGAACTGGCGATCTTGTATTCCGGAGGGACCGATTCCCTTGCCCTCTATGCCCTGGCCAGCTCCGGGCATCATCCAGGCCTAGTTCGACCGATGCGCATCCATCTGCTCCACATGCTCAACGGCATGGGCCGCTTTGCCGACTTCCCCAGAAATCGTTTCCTGGTCGCACAAAAGATCCTGCTTGCCAATGCCGCCGATTCCGCAAAAATACCGGAGGCGGAGATGGTGGAGCTTGATATGGGCAGGCTATTCCAGGGGCTATGGCTTGATCGCTATGAAGAGTACATGCCGTTGTACAACGGGAAAAATCTCGTCTGTGTGGCCTGCAAGCTTGCCATGCACGCCCGGGCCATCATCTATTGCCACGAGCATCTTGTTCCCCATTTCGTGGCTGGCTACACCAAGAAGCAGGGGTATTACCCCGAGCAGACCCCGATTTTTATGGAAAAGATTGGGGAGCTGTCGGCCCGGTTCGGGATCAACACCACTTTCCCGGTGTACGAGGATTTTGACGACCAGATGATCACCCGGCATGTTCTGGAGGATTTCGGCCTGCCCTCCACGGGCGGAGGCGAGAGGAAATGTCTGTTCTGCCAGACCCTGACCACGGCAAAGGAGCAAGAGATTGGCCAGTACCTGGATGATATGCTGCCACGGGTTGGCGAGTATATTGAACATCGCTTGGCTGGTCGGGTTCGGGAAGCGGCCTTGTGTTTTCCGCCTGGCAACCGGAGCATGTAGGTTTCAGGGAGTAAAGGGCGCAAGGTATCTTGCGCGTTTGCGCTGGTTTTTGGTGATTTATCCTATTATTTCTGTAAGTTGTTTCGTGTCTCTCCTGTCTTGTCAAAAAAGATTGCCCCCCTTTGTCATGACGTCATGCCCCTGCCATGTGTGGTTTGCATCGGTAAATCATTCTCTTATTCGTTTTCTCCTATATTGGCATTTAATTTGCTAATGAAATTGCCGCGATCAGCTCTGTGCTGGGCAGGATTTTCCGCCTTCGCCCTGAGATCAAGAAAGGGGTAAAGGATACTTGTAATTTTTTAAGGAGGAGAGAGTTTATGAAGAAATACCGTGTATTCTCGGCAATGCTGGCGGTTTCCGCTGTGGTGGCTGGCGGATCGGCGTATGCAGGTGAGGCGCACAAGGCGATCACCGGGCCGTTTGCCACGCCCATGGATGTGACCAAAAAATGTCTGGAGTGCCATGCGGACGCGGCAACGGATATTATGAAAACCACCCATTGGACCTGGGCCAGCGAGCAGGAGATCTCCGGCAAGAAGGGCAAGGTCATGCTCGGCAAGAAGAACGCCATCAACAACTTCTGCATCTCCTTGGACGCCAACTGGCCGCGTTGCACCAGCTGTCATATCAGCTACGGCTGGAAGGATGCCAAGTTTGATTTCACCGATAAAACCAAGGTGGATTGCCTGATCTGTCATGACAGCACAGGGACCTACAAAAAGGCTCCTCCGGCCGCAGGGATGCCCAACGGCTTCACCGGCAACCCGGAGTTTGACGCCAAGCCCGTTGATTTGGTGACTGTGGCCCAAAGCGTGGGCAAGCCCGCCAGGAAAAACTGCGTATCCTGCCATGGTTTTGGCGGCGGCGGCAACAACGTCAAGCACGGTGACATCGACTCCTCCATGGCCAATCCCACCAAAGCCATTGACGTGCACATGGGCTCCGACGGTCTGAACTTCCAGTGCACCGAGTGCCATACCACCCAGAAGCATAACATCAAGGGCAATGCCCTGGTGGTTACGCCCGGAGGCAAGAACCATCTGGAGTGCACCCAGTGTCATGATGCCAAACCCCACAAAAATGCCAACTTGAACAAGCATACCGGCACCGTGGCCTGCCAGACCTGTCATATTCCCACCTTTGCCAAGGCCATGCCCACCAAGATGAATTGGGACTGGTCCACCGCTGGTCAGGATATCAAGGTGGACGAGCAGGTGTTCGGCACGGAGAAGCGTGACGGCTACGATAAAAAGAAAGGCCATTTCACCTGGGCGAAAGACGTTCAGCCCGCCTACAAGTGGTACAACGGCCAGGCCACTGTCTATCTGCGCGGCGAGAAGATCGATCCTGCCAAGGTCACCGAGTTGAACGCGCCGGTGGGCAGCATCAAGGACAAGACCGCCAAGATCTATCCGTTCAAGGTGCATACCGGCAAGCAGATCTACGACAAGGAAAACAAGTACTTCCTGACCCCAAAGGTCTGGCCGAGTAACAAGGAAGACAAGGACGCCTACTGGAAGAACTATGACTGGGACAAGGCGGTCAGGGCAGGGAGCGAAGCATCAGGTCTGGCATACAGCGGCAGCTTCGATTTTGCCCCCACGGTCATGTACTGGCGGATCAACCACATGGTTGCCCCGGCCAGCGAGGCCTTGAAGTGCAACGATTGTCATGCTGCAACTGGGCGTCTTGATTGGAAGGCTCTGGGCTACAAGGGCGATCCCATTAAAACCAAAGGCGCCGCCAGGATGAAGAAGTAATACCCCTGGTTTTTGCACCAGTGAGCCCCCTTCCTCCTCTCCCCGGGGAAGGGGGCTTTTTTATGGGCGTGGTCGGCGACGTGCCAGAAAAATATATCCGTAGATGATCAGGTTTGCTGCGACAAGGCCCAGGCCAAGCAGATAACGCAACGCAATGGTAAGATTTTCTGGGTAGAGAAGCAGGGCAAGGTAATGCTCGATGAACCCTCCCGCATAGCCCGCCTCGCCGCCCCGTTCGCGGAGAAAATTCTCCAGCGGCGTAAGCGGACAGATCCAATCCGCCCATTCGATCACTACCCCCCAACATACAGCCGCGAGATGCAGCCAGATTAGGGAGGGGCGGCGCAGTACCAGGAAGCCGCCCAGCACAGTGTAAAGGGTGAAGGCGAGGTGCAGCAGGAGGATACAGTCGGCGGCTATGCGGTAGGTCATAGTTCACTGGGCATCTTTTGATTATTTGTGATGCTAATGTAACGTTAAGGGGCGCGTTTTAGCGCGTCCCTCTTGGATATGGGGTCAGGTAACCTTGGGAAAAAGAGGGGGCATCCCTATTCTTTTCATTGGATTCAATATTTGGTGATTCTATGTGGCATGGGATTGAAAGGCAAGGATAAAATCGGTCGAGATACTGTCCGCATCCTTCATCCTTGGAGCAGGTCTTTTTTTTGTGTTATGCTGAAATGCGGCAGGATGTAGGCTGTATTGCACGAGGCAAATCATGAGGAACCACAACAGGCCATGCGGATCAGTTGCGTAATCCCCACCAGAAATCGACCGGAGATGACCTGCCGGGCTATTGCCAGTGTGATCGCGCAGGATACTCCGGTGCGCGAGATCATTGTCGTGGATGATGGTTCGACGGACCATACCGTTGCCTTTGTGGCTGCGCGTTTTCCCGAGGTGCGGTTGTTGCAACGCTCCGGTCTTGGCCCGGGCTTGGCAAGAAATGCCGGGGTTGATGCGGCCTGCGGCGAGGTGGTCATGTTTCTGGATTCCGATGATGTCTGGCTGTCGGGTCATGTTACAAGCTTGGTACGCACCTTGGCTCGTGGCTATTCGGTGGCCTATGGGGTGACAAAAAATTATGACCAGCTTGGGGGCGGGGAGTTTTGCATCCCCGAGCCGGGCATGGCTGTGGAAGGGCACTGTCTTGCCGCTTTGGCCCGTTGGTGTTTTCTGGTCCCTTCGGCAATGGCTGTGGAGACCGAGGCCTTTGCGGCGGTGGGTGGTTTCGGCGTCGGAGAGCTGGGCGAGGATTGGTCATTTTTCATCCGGCTGGCCCAACGGTTTCCCTTTGGCTTTTGCGGTGAGGACCCCATCACCCTGCGCCATCTGCACCATGGCAGTCTGTGTAACGGTGCGAACAACGATCGGCTTGAGACCCTGCTGGCCTCGGTCTCTCTTGCCCTGGTGGAAACAGGAGCTTCGTCCGAGGAGCTGAGCCGTTTTCAGGCTCTGGCCGACTGGACCAGGCGGCAGGGGGATTGGCAGACCATCCAGCAGTGGTATATTTCTTTGAAACAGGAGGAGCTTATTTGAAATCATCTATATCCCCCCAGGACCATGCCCGGGTTTTGGCGGAGGGCCTTGATATCCCCCAGCAGCAGCCCTCCTTTGCCCTGCCCCTGCCGGAGGTCGGTATCTGCGGAAAAACCGTTTGGGTCAGGCTGCCCGAGGGCTTGATTCCATTTACGGCTAGGCTTGAGGTGAATCTTGCTGCGCAGGTTCGGGGCATCCATATGTCCCGCATGGAAGAGGTGATCGCTGCGCTTTATGACAAGGATTTTGCTGATCTCCGGGAGTACGGGTTGCAGCTTGGCCGGGAGATGATGTCGCGTCAAGGCGCGAACAGCGGCAGGGTAAGGCTGGCCGGGCAGTTGCCGCTTATCCGAACGGCCAAGGTCAGCGGCAGGCAATCGATGGATTCCATAGCGGTCAATCTTGACCTGAAGCTGGTCGGGCAGGGAGAGGAGCTGGAAAGCGTGGCCATGTTCGGGGTCGGCGTGGCCCATATCACCGCCTGCCCTTGCACCCAGGCTTACAACCAGACCCTGTTTCACAAGGAGGGTGGGGGTTGTCCCCTGCCCACTCATTCGCAACGTTCCCAGACCACCCTTTCCTTGCAGTCGACAGGGTTTTCGCCAAGTATTGGTGAGCTGCTGGCCTGCCTGGAAGCGGCCCTGCATGTGACCCAGGATCTGCTGAAAAGAACCGACGAAGCCCAGCTGGTCTACACCTCGCACAGCCAGCCGCAGTTTGCCGAGGACGCGGTGCGCGAGGTGGCCCGGCAGGCAGGGGAGCGGTTCGGCAAGATATTGCCGCCGGAAATCCTGGTGGTTATTGACTCGTTGAGCCTGGAGAGCATCCATATCCACGATGTCTGTTGTCGGCTGGAAACCACCCTGGCGGAAATCGTCAGGTATTTGTAAGGGGCGATATGGCAGCAGTGTTAGCGGCGACGGAATTAACCCAGGATTGGTTGCAAACGTACCCCGAGGAGCTGCGCCGTGCTTTGGGTAAGGTTGCACAACGCAGCGGGCAGCCCATGTATGTGGCGGGTGGACCGGTGCGTGACTGGTTGCTGGGGGTAGCAGCTAAGGATCTTGATTTTACCGTGCCGAAGAGTGCTGTGGCCTGTGCCCGTGAGGTCAGTGCCTTGCTGGGCGGCACCTTTGTCCTGCTCGATGAGGCGGAAGACGTGGCCAGGGTTGTCTGGCAGGGCCTTACCCTTGATTTTTCCGGGTTCAGAAATCACACCGCCACCATTGAAGACGATCTCGGTCAGCGGGATTTTACCATCAACGCCATGGCCGTCCCTCTTGCCCCTGAAACCGGCGGCCTTGCCTCGCTTACGGTTATTGATTCTTTTGGCGGCGCGGTCGATCTTGCGCAAAAAAAGATCTGCATCCTGGCTGTGGCCAATCTGCTGGCTGATCCCCTGCGGCTGTTGCGGGCCTATCGTTTTGCCGCCACCCTGGGTTTTACCATCGATGCTCAGGCCGAGGCTGCCATTGCCGCGCACCGCGAGTTGCTGGCCGATCCGGCCATGGAGCGAGTGGCCTATGAGCTTGGTCTGATCATGGCCTCACCCCGTGCTTGGCAGACGATCAGTCGCATGGCACAAGGCGGTCTCTTGTGGGTGGTTTTTCCCGAGCTTGTTGCCGGCCGCGGCCTGGCTCAGCCGGCCAGCCATCATCTCGATGTGTTTGAGCACAGTCTGGAGGCCTTGCGCTGTCTGGAAAAGATCCTGCTTGATCCGGAGGGGTATTTTCCGGGGCAGGGCGGACTGTTCAGCGAGATGGCCCAGGGGAAATCAGCCGCCTTGCTGAAATGGGCCGCCTTGTTTCATGACCTGGGCAAGCCGGAAACCCACCGGCTGGTTGAAGAAAAGATAACCTTCTATAACCACGATCAGGCCGGGGCCGCGATTTTTGAGGCCATCGCCGAAAGGCTTCACTGGCCTAAGGACGACCGCAACCGGGTGGCCCGGCTTATCGCCCTGCACATGTGGCCCTTTCATCTCAGCAACGCCAGGTTGCGCACCGGGATTACGCGCAAGGCCTGTCTGCGTCTGGTCAAGGCGGTTGGTGATGATCTGGCCGGTCTCTTTCTGCTGGCCATGGCGGACAGCCTTGCCGGGCAGGGGGCGGGTAAGCCCGAGGGCATGGAGGAAAATCTGGCCGCGCTTTTGCGTGAAGTGCATGGGGTGTATGCGGAGTATATCCAGCCGGTCTTCGCCAGCTCCCCGTTGATCACCGGCCATGATCTGATTACAGTCTTTGCTCTCGACCCCGGCCCAATTTTCAAGAATATCCTCGATGGCCTTGTCGTGGCGCAGGTGGAGGGTCAGGTGGCGGATCGGGAACAGGCCCTGGCTTGGGTTGAAATTTTTCTGAGGAATGGGATGGTATCAGTGCCGTTATAACGGCATAGGGGGGCTGCAATTCAAGGGATAAAAAATACAGATTATTTCATAACGACCCCTAAGCCGTTGTTCAAAATGTGTCACATTGAAATGTTGTGATCGGCATAAGGGGCCGTAATGAAGCAGCGTTAGCGGCGATGATGAAAAATCTAATGATTATTTCATAACGACCCCTAAATAAGTTTGACTGTTTTTTCAGCCCCGTTGTACCCTGAACAAAGCAGATGTTGTCGTAGAAGCTGGGGGGTATTTTTTCAAAGCAGATCAAACTCAAGGAAGCAGGCCGCAACCATGAACGACAAGATTCCGCAAGGCCCGTACTGTTCCATTTTTAAGTCGCTCACCAAAAAAGATTTCCTGAATACGATCAACCACCACATCTTGAGTTTTCTTGGTCGTGACCCCCAGCGGGCCGGAAGCAGAGATGTGTACAAGGCCCTGTCCTATACTATCCGTGATTTTCTGGTCGAGCGCTGGATATCAACGCAAAAAGGCTATTACGCCAAGGGTAAGAAACGGGTCTACTACCTCTCCCTGGAGTTTCTCATCGGGCGGTCATTGGGCAACAGCCTTATTAACCTGGGTTTTTATGATGAGATGGCCGGGGTTATGCAGGAGATGGGCTACGATCTCGAAGAGATCAGGGAGGAAGAGGACGATGCCGCTCTCGGCAACGGGGGCCTTGGTCGCCTGGCTGCCTGTTTCATGGATTCTCTGGCAACCTTGGGCGTTCCGGCATACGGGTATGGCATCCGTTATGAATATGGCCTTTTTTATCAGCGTATCGTTGATGGCTTCCAGATGGAACATCCTGATAATTGGCTGCGCTACGGCACTCCTTGGGAGTATGAAAGGCCCCAAAATCTTTATCCGGTGAAGTATTACGGTCGGGTGCAGCGGTACCGGAACAACAAGGGTGAGTTGCGGACCGAGTGGATCGAGACGGAAGAAATCATGGCCATGGCCTGCGATGTCCTGGTGCCTGGCTTTAACAATGACCAAGTTATCAATATGCGCCTCTGGACAGCCAGGGCTTCCCGTGAGCTTGATCTTGGCTCGTTTAATCGGGGTGACTATATTTCGGCTGTGCAGGAAAAGGTGCAGTCGGAAACGATTTCCAAGGTTCTCTATCCCTCGGACGATATCCGGCAAGGCCAGGAGTTGCGCCTGAAGCAGCAGTATTTTTTCGTGGCCGCCACCTTCCAGGACATCCTCCGGCGGCACAAGAAAAAGCACGATGATTTCGATTCATTCGCCGATGAAATTGCCGTGCAACTCAACGATACCCATCCCTCCATCGCCATTCCCGAATTCATGCGGCTTTTGGTGGATGAAGAGGCGGTTCCCTGGGAAAAGGCCTGGCAGATCTGCGTCGGAACCTTTGGCTACACCAATCACACCCTGATGCCGGAAGCGCTGGAAAGCTGGCCCGTTGAGCTGATTGGCAAGGTGCTGCCTCGGCATCTTGAGATCATCTACGAAATCAATCGCCTGTTCCTTGCAGAGGTTGCGGCCCGGTATCCTGGCCGCGACGATCTGTTGCGTTCCATGTCCATCATTGAGGAAGGGCCGGTGAAAAGGGTGCGGATGGCGTATATGGCTATCGTTGGCAGCCATTCGGTCAATGGGGTGGCCGAAATCCATACCCATCTCCTGAAGACCAGGCTTTTTAGGGACTTCCACGATTTCTACCCGGGTCGTTTCAACTGCAAAACCAACGGTATCACCCAACGGCGCTGGCTGCTTAAATGCAACCCCGGCCTGGCTGGCCTGATCACCGACACCATCGGCGGGGAATGGGTCACTAACCTCGATTATCTGCGCAACCTTGAACCCTATGCCGATCAGCCGAAGTTTCAGAAAAAATGGGCCAAGGTAAAGACGGAGAACAAAAAACGTCTTGCCGCCATCATCAAAGAAAATTGCGGGGTGGTGGTCAACCCCAACACCATGTTCGATGTTCAGGTAAAACGAATCCATGAGTACAAGCGACAGCTGCTCAATATCCTGCATGTCATTACCCTATACCACCGCATCGCCAACGGGGAGGACACGGATTCTCCCGCCCGGACCATTGTTTTCGCGGGCAAGGCAGCCCCTTCGTATTTCAAGGCAAAATTGATTATCAAGTTGATCAATTCGGTGGCTGAGGTGGTCAATCAAGATTCGCGGGTGCAAGATCGGCTCAAGGTGGCGTTTATCCCCAATTATGGCGTGTCTGTCGCTGAAAAAATCTTCCCGGCCTCCGATCTTTCCGAACAGATTTCCACGGCGGGCACCGAGGCCTCTGGCACCGGCAACATGAAATTCTCCTTAAATGGTGCTCTTACCATCGGCACCCTGGACGGAGCCAACATCGAGATCCGCGATGAGGTCGGCCCTGAGAATATGTTTATCTTCGGCATGACCACGGAAGAGGTCGAGGAAGCCAAACGCAATCCCCACCGCAACGCTTTTGACGTGTATCGCGACAACGCTGAGGTGAAGCGCACTCTGGACAGCATCCGCAACGGCTATTTTAGCCGGGGCGACACCAACCTGTTTGCCCCCATCGTCGAGAGCCTGCTCAACCTCAACGACCCGTATCTGCTGCTGCTTGATCTGGAGGATTATCTCCGCTGCCAGAAAGAGGTGGGCGATTTGTACCGGGATCAGCCGAACTGGATCCGCAAGTCCATCCTCAATGTGGCCAGGATGGGTAAATTTTCCAGCGACCGGACCATCCGGGAATATGCCCGTGACATCTGGGGAATCCCGGTGGATTAGGTGGATTCTGGCCTCGAGTAAGACGGCGCTTTTCCCAAAATGCATTGACTTTTCGCCCCATTGTTGATAGCTAGCAGGATGTTAAAAAAGCTGAGTTTTGCTTTTTTAACATCCTGTTTTGCAATCGGGCGCATGTCAGTCGCGCCACTCCCTGATACTGGAAAAAGTTATGACCCAAGACAATCCATCCTCCCGATTCCAGGCAAATGGCCTGGCGACTCTCATTGGCAGCCTGCCGGTTACAGATCACCGGGAAGCGTTTTCCCTCATCTTCGAGCACACCCCCGACATTCCTCTGTGGCCGCAATTGCCGAGTAACCCCAAGGAAGGGATGCTCAGTCAGTTCAGTGAAGGGATGCCCGGCATCATCGAAGAGGATGGTCGCACCTATTTTGATATCCAAACCGAGACCTTTGCCGACGAGATGCTGGCCTATTTCGAGCAGTACCTTGCCGCCCTTGAAGACCCAAGTCTTCTGCCGAACTCGCCTTTTGCCGTGAGCCCAGACAGGGCCCACGGCCTTTTTGCCCTTAAGGAAGCTGTTGCCGTTAACACTGCTGCAGGGAAAACCGTGGCTGCGGTCAAGGGACAGATGACCGGGCCGTTTACCCTGCTCACCGGCCTCCATGACCGGGAGGGGCGGGCTGCTTATTACGAGCCGACCATCCGGGAAATGGTGGTGAAGGGGCTTTCCCTCAAGGGAGCCTGGCAGGTGCAGATGCTTGCGGAGTCGCAGGCCCCGGTTATTCTTTTTATCGACGAACCGGCCCTTGCCGGTCTTGGTTCTTCGGCTTTTCTCAGTGTTTCTCTGGATGTTTCTCAGTGTTTCTCTGGATGAGCTTGGTCAGGAACTCAATGAAATTATTGGCGCGGCCCAGGCTGCGGGCGGGCTGGTGGGCGTCCATGTTTGCGCCAACACCGACTGGGAATTTCTCTTGTCCACTTCCCTTGATATTGTCAGCTTTGACGCCTACGGGTTTTTCGACAAGCTGGTTGCTTGCAAGGATGCGCTGTTCGCCTTTCTGGAACGGGGCGGCATTATTGCCTGGGGGATCGTGCCCACCTCGGAGAAGGAGTACATCGAGCAGGAAACGGCGGAGTCCCTTCTGGCGCGCTGGGAGGCGCAGGCCGCTCAGCTTGTTGGCGGTTCCTGGGATTATAAGTCCCTGCTGCAACAGACCCTGATCACCCCAAGTTGCGGAACCGGCTCCCTGCCTCTGGCCCACGCCAAAAAGGTGCTGGCCCTGACCAGGGATCTTTCCAAGCTGTTGCGTGACAAATATCTTTAGGCGCAGATGCTGTCTGGCCATCTTTTATCCAACCACTATTAAAAAGTTTGAGTATTGATGATATGGAAGAACTGAATCAGGTGTTGACGCAACGCCGTCAAAAGGCCCAGGAGCTGGCAGAGCTGGGTGTTAATCTCTATGCCAACGATTTTAAGCCCGCTCATCGGATCAACGATATCCTGGCGAAAAATGATAACTCGGACGCACCGCTGGAAGAAGGGGTCAAATCAGTGGCCGGTCGGATTATGGCGCTGCGAAAATTCGGTAAGGCCGCCTTTGTCCAGATCCAGGATGAAACCGGTCGTATCCAGGTGTATGTCAAACGCGATGAGCTTGGGGTGGAGGTCTATCAGATCTTCAAAAAACTCGATGTTGGCGACATCGTTGGTTTTGGCGGAGTCCTGTTTCGCACCCAGACCGGCGAGCTCACCATCGACGCGGCAAGCCTGAAGCCGATCACCAAATCCCTGCGGCCCCTGCCGGAGAAATTCCACGGCCTCACCGATGTGGAAACACGCTACCGCCAGCGCTATGTCGATTTGATCATGAACCCGGAGGTGCGCGATACCTTTCGCAAACGGGTGGAGATTATCCGTCTGATCCGAGAGTTTTTGATAAACCGGGGCTTCATGGAGGTTGAAACCCCCATGATGCAGGCCATTGCCGGCGGGGCCACGGCCAAGCCCTTCAAGACCCACCATAATGCCCTGGGTATGGATCTCTACCTGCGCATTGCCCCTGAGCTGTATCTCAAGCGGCTGCTGGTGGGCGGCTTTGAAAAGGTCTTCGAGATCAATCGCAATTTCAGAAACGAAGGCCTCTCCACCCGGCATAATCCAGAATTCACCATGCTTGAGTTCTATCAGGCCTTTGCCACCTACGAAGATCTCATGGATCTCACCGAGGAGATGGTTTCTTACGTCGCCGCCGAGGTCACCGGCTCCATGACCGTGAGTTACCAAGGGCAGGAGGTTGATCTTTCCCCGCCTTGGAAGCGCTATACCATGGATGAGGCGTTGGTCGAGGTGGGCGGAGTTGACCCGGCTGTGCTCGCCGATCTGGACTGCACCCGACAGTTCGCCAAGGAAAAGGGCATCACCCTTGAGCCTTTGTCCGGGCACGGCAAGGCCAAGACCGAGCTGTTTGAACTGTTGGTGGAAGAAAAGCTGATCAATCCGACCTTCGTGACCCAGTACCCCACCGAGGTCTCGCCCCTGGCCCGTCGCAACGAGAAGAATCCCGAGGTCACTGACCGGTTCGAGCTTTTTGTGACCGGGCGGGAGATAGCCAATGCCTTCAGCGAGCTCAATGATCCCATTGATCAGAAAGAGCGGCTGACCAAGCAGATTGCCGAACGGGGCAATGACGAGGAGATCTTCCCCGAGATGGATGAGGATTTTGTCCGGGCCCTGGAATACGGCATGCCCCCTGCGGCAGGGGAAGGAATCGGCATCGACCGCCTGGTCATGCTGCTGACCGACTCTGCTTCGATCCGGGATGTTATTCTCTTTCCGCATCTGCGCCCAGAGAGCAAGTAACTGGTGTAACCGCCCAGGAGCACGGCATCTGCTTTGTCATCGGCTGGCTCATGTGCAATAGCACACTTCGTCGGCCTCTTCCGCGCATCTGCGGCGCTCCTGAACGGTTACAATCCCGGGGCACCTTTCCAGAAAGAGAGGGAATTTTGAATTTCGAATGGTTTGTTTGTCTGCGATATCTGAAGGCCAAGCGCAAGCACGGTTTCATCTCGCTTATTTCGCTGATCTCCATTGCCGGGGTCATGGTTGGGGTCATGGCCCTTATCGTGGTGCTCGCGGTGATGACCGGCTTTACCTCCGAGTTTCGTGACAAGATTCTGGGTATCAACTCCCATGTCGTGGTTCAGGATTATAGCGGCAATATAAGGGGATACGAGGAGGTTGCCGCAAAGGTTCGTACGGTTGAGGGGGTGAGAGGGGTCACGCCCTATCTGTACAGTCAGGCCATGATCACCAGCGGCGAGGGCGGAACCGGCGCTGTGCTGCGCGGCCTTGATCCTGCCACGGCCCAGGGCGTGCTCAATCTGGAAAAAAATCTACGCAAGGGCAAGATCGCGGATTTGTCGCCGGGGCAGGGTGATGGCGCAAGGAGACTGCCTGGTATCATTCTGGGCAAGGAGCTTGCCGTTCAGTTGCATGTCTCGGTTCATGACCGGGTGCGGTTGATCTCTGCTTCTGGACCCCTTACGCCCATGGGCGTGATCCCCAAAGTTTCAACCTGTGAGGTCGTCGGGATTTTTGAAACCGGCATGTACGAGTATGATTCCGCCTTGGCCTATGTCTCCCTGGAAACGGCGCAGCGATTTTTTGACCTGCCCGGCGCAGTGCATGGCCTAGAGGTGAAAACCACTGATCTCAATCAGGCGGACCAGGTTGCGAAGCGGATCGAACATGCTTTGGGACCCAATTATTTCGCCAAGGACTGGATGCGGATGAATCGGAATATATTTTCCGCCCTCCAGCTGGAAAAGACGGCTCTCTCCGTGATCATGGCCCTGGTGGTGATGGTCGCCGCCTTCAACATCGTCAGCACTCTGATCATGGTGGTCATGGAAAAAAACAAGGATATCGCCATTCTGAAATCCATGGGCGCGACCTCCTCCAGTATCATGCGGATTTTTATCTACGAGGGATTGGTTATCGGTCTTGCCGGCACGTTGCTGGGGGTGCTGGGTGGCCTGGGACTCTGCGCGATCTTACGCCGCTACCAGTTCATCAAGCTGCCAGACGTGTACCCGATTTCCACCTTGCCGGTGCTGGTCCTGCCCTCGGATGTCATCCTTATCGCTCTGTCGGCAACGGTTATTACCCTGGTCGCCACCCTGTATCCCTCCTGGCAGGCGGCCAAGGTCGACCCGGCCGTGGCCCTGCGTTATGAGTAAAGGAGGCGGGTTCATGCAAAGTGGTGCGGAAGAACCAGCCTTCTTTTTTGAAGCGCGGAATATTTACAAGGAATACAGCGACCATGGTAGTCTGCAGGTGCTTGCCGGGGTAAATCTGCGGTTGGTCGCCGGGGAAATGGTCGCGGTGGTCGGCGCTTCCGGTACCGGAAAAACCACCCTGCTGCATATCCTTGGCGCCCTTGATCAGCCCAGCCAGGGGCAGGTTTTTTACCGGGGCGAAAATGTTTTTTCGAAAACCGCAGATCAGCTGGCCCTGTTCCGCAACCAGGTTATTGGTTTTGTTTTTCAGTCCCATCATCTGCTGCCGGAGTTCAACGCCCTGGAAAACGTTCTGTTGCCAGGACTTATTGCCGGACAGAAGCGGGCAAAGTTGGTCGGGTATGCGGAGTATCTCTTGGAGCGGGTCGGGGTGTTGAACCGCTCCACCCACAAGGTGGGTGAGCTTTCCGGCGGCGAGCAGCAGCGGGTCGCCCTGGCCCGGGCTCTGATCATGAAGCCTGCTGTTTTACTGGCGGATGAGCCCACTGGGAACCTCGACCCCAAAACCGGGCTCAAGGTTTTTGAGCTTATCCGGGAGTTGAGCGAAACCCTGTCCCTGGCAACGGTGATGGTGACACATAACCTTGAGTTGTCTCGGCGGATGAGTCGTTGTCTCACCTTGCGGGACGGGACTCTGGATAACAGTAAAGATTCTTGACAGTAGGTTCAATGCCTGATAATTCTGATACGCTCATTAACAGATCGCCAGCACGTCCGCACACTTTGGGCGGTCACTCAAGTTCCTTTACAGCTAAAGCGAGAGTATGAAACAAGACAACTCAGCCCGGCACATAGTACGCTCCCGTGGTTTTTTGGGGTCCATGCAGATTGTTGTTGCAGCCCTTGTCCTTTTTGTGGCCCAGAGCTTTCTGCCGCTGGCAGGAGAAGCATTTGCCGCAGGGACAGAGCCGAATACCGTCATGGTTCCCCCTCGGATCAATGCCCAGACCGGGGTTGAGCCGCTTCTCGCCTTGAGCGACAAGATCTTGCTGGAGGTGGCGCAGAGCAAGGGCCTGGTGATGCTGTCCAGGGAAGAAGTGCAACAGAAACTCGGTTATGAGCATTGGCCTCCCAAGGCCGAGGCCCTGAAGCCATTGATCACCTCCCCGGCGGTCAACTATGTGGCGGTCGGCAGTATTACCAAGCTTGGTGAACAGCTCAGTCTGGATTTTGTTGTCTATGATATCCTTGGCAACACTCCGCCCAAATTTTATTATCAGGTCAGCAATAACGAGACTGAGTTGCAGAAAGCCATGGGCCAGATGGTCAATGACATTCTCTCCAGCACTGGGCAATATTTCCTCATTCAGTCAATTGGTATTGCCGGAAATACCCGCACAGATTCCGGGGCCATCATGCGCCAGGTAAAAAGTCAGGCCGGGGAGCGCTATGCCCCGGAACTTCTGCGGGCGGATCTGAAAAATATCTTCCAGATGGGCTATTTTGATGATGTGCAGATCCTTGTTACTGATACGGAAAAAGGCAAGGAGGTTGTTTTTCAGCTTACGGAAAAAGCAGTAATCGGCCAGATTCTCATCAACGGCGAGAAAGAGCTTGAAGAGAAAGATGTGAAAGAGGTGGTGAGCGTTTCGCCCAATACCATTATCAATACCAAGGAGGTCCAGACCTCTGTTGAAAATATCCGCAAGCTTTACAAGGATAAGGGTTTTTACCGGACCACTGTTGCCGCCAAGCTCGACTATCCCACGCCTGACAAGGTGAATGTCACCTTTGACGTAGAAGAAGGCGTCAAGATGTATATCAAGGGCATCCGTTTTGTCGGCAACAAGGCCTTCAGCGAGAAGGAATTGCGCAAGGAGATGACCACTTCGGAAAAAGGGTTGCTCTCCTGGTTTACCGAGTCGGGCAAGCTGAAGCGTGATCTGCTGGAGCAGGATCGTTCCAAGATCGGCGCCATGTATCATAACAGCGGTTACATCGAGGCCAGGATCAGTGAGCCGGAGATAACCGATGAAGGTGATTGGCTCTATGTTACCTTTGATATCCAAGAAGGCGACCGCTACCGGGTCGGCACCATTGAAATCGAGGGCGACATCGTTGGCGATAAGGACGAACTCTTCACTCTGGTCGAGTTGAGCAAGGAAAAATTCTTCAGCCGGAAGATCTTGCGGGAGGATGTCCTGCGCCTTACTGACCGTTACGCGGAAAGTGGCTATGCCTTTGCCGAGGTGGACCCAAAGCTCACCAAGAATGAGGAAGACAAGCGCATGGATTTGTCCCTCAATATTGCCCAAGGGAATTTGATCCACATAAACCGGATCAACATCAAGGGCAACACCCGCACCAGGGACAAGGTCATCCGCCGGGAGATGCAGGTCAAGGAGGGCGGTCTGCTTGACGCAAGCGCGGTGAGAAAGAGCAGCGAGCGATTGCAGCGGCTTGAGTTCTTTGAAGAGGTGAACGTAACTCCCGAGGCCACGGTACAGCCAGACTTGATGGATGTCGTGGTCGATGTCAAGGAAAAGGCCACCGGTACCTTCAGCATCGGGGCGGGTTACAGCTCGGTGGACAACCTCATGTTCATGGGCGAGATCAGCGAAAACAACTTTCTCGGCAAGGGCCAGCGCCTCTCCCTGCAAGCCAACATGAGCTCCCGCAGCAGCCGCTATAACTTCAGCTTTACCGAGCCCCATCTCAACGACACCAAGCTGCTGTTCGGCTATGATATCTACAATTGGTCCAGAACATACGACGATTACACCAAGGATTCCACCGGCGCTGCCTTGCGCTTTGGCTATCCGATCTGGAACAAGTGGAATCTCGGTTGGGGCTATGGCTTTGACGATACCAAGATGAGCAATGTGTTGGTGACCAATGTCCCACAAAGTTTGCTGGATTCTATGAATATTCATACTACAAGCTTTGCCCGAATCGGAGTCGCCAAGGACACCCGGAACAAAATCACGGATGCCTCAAAGGGCTGGCTCACCAACTATTCCATTAAATATGCAGGTGGACCCTTGGGCGGGGAAAGCGCTTTCACCAAGTATGAGGCCACTTCCGGCTGGTACTATCCATTGATGTGGGACACAACCTTTCACATCAAGGGTTCCATGGGCTATGTTACTGAAAATGAAGACAAGAAGTTGCCGGTGTATGAAAAATTCTATTTGGGCGGACTCAGCACCATCCGGGGCTTTGACAGCGGTAAGATCAGCCCCCTGGAAAAAAATCCCCTTGATAATACGTATTCCAGGGTGGGCGGGGAAAAGATGTGGTATTCCAACGTGGAATTGATCTTTCCCATTGTCAAGGAGATCGGCCTGAAAGGCTTGGTGTTCTTTGATGTGGGCAACGTCTACACCAATGAAGAGAACTGGAGTGTTTCGGACCTGCGTTACAGCACCGGCCTTGGCTTCCGCTGGCTGTCGCCCATGGGTCCTCTGCGTCTTGAATGGGGCTGGAATCTCGCCCCGAAAGAGGGGGAGAAACAGGGCGTCTGGGATTTCAGCATCGGCGGTGGTTTTTAGAAAATGGCCGTCCCAGAAATTGGTTATCTGTTCCCGGCGTTCCCGCCATCTTTATGACAAAAAAATGGACAATAGGCTGACGGCCCTCTTCACCGAGGGCCGTTCCGTTAATATCATCGGCTTGCGCGGAAGCGCTACGGCCTTTTATCTTGGCCGCACAGCCCGGCTCGGGCAGCGGCCCATCCTCTGCCTTACGCCAAGTGAGACAGCAGCCCAGCACCTTGTTCAGGATCTAACGCTTTTCAGCGACACCCAGGTTTTTTATTTCCCTGGCCACGAAATTCCCCCCTATACCCCGTTGTCGCCGGACAGCCGGACCGTGGCCGAACGCCTTGCCACCCTGTTTCAGATCCATAGCGCCGACAAGCCGTTTATCCTGGTCATGTCCATTGAGGCCCTGCTGCGGAGGGTTCTGCCCCGTGCTACCCTTGCCGGTCTGGCCGAGCTGGTCATGCGGGGAGAGGAAACCGACCTTGAGGGGTTGATCGCCTCTCTTGCCGCTTGTGGCTACGATGCCGCGGCCTTGGTGCAATCTGTGGGCGAGTTCAGCCTGCGGGGCGGTATTCTCGATATCTTTCCCACAGGCTTTGAGATGCCCGTTCGTCTCGATTTCTGTGGCGATCTCGTTGAATCCATTCGCAAGTTTGATCCCATCAGTCAGCGTTCGGTTGAGGATCTCGAGGAGATCGTTCTCCTGCCGGTCAGTGATATTCTCTATCCTGCTGACGAGCAGGAGCTGCGGCAACTGGTTGATCGCTTCAATGCCTTTGCCGAGGATCTTGCCTGGGACAGTGAGCGGGTCAGGGTCATGGAGGATTGTCTCCAGCATCGCCAGCGCTTTCCCGGGGTTGAATTTCTCCTGCCGCTCTTCTGTGAAACCTCGACCGTGCTTGACTACCTGGCGGACGATACCCTCATCTTTTTCTCCTCGCCCACCGCCATTGCGGAAAGTCTCGCCCTGTGCCGGGAAAGGATTGGGGCCAATTTTGCCGAGGCATCCGCCGCCTGTCTGCCTGTTTTGCCGCCGGAACAGATCTTTCTGCCGGAAGATGAATGGCGTGAGCGGCTGGCCCGTTTTCAGCAGGGCCGATTCTACGATTTTGCCCATCCGGACATGGAAGAGGGCGAAACTCTGGAGATACCCTGCGGCAACCATGTCCTGCTCAGGCAGCAGCTTGAGCTGCAACGCAAAAATCAAGGGATGATGCCCGAACTGGCCCGGCAGCTGCATGTTTGGCTTGAGGCTGGAGATACGGTCTTTTTTGCCTGTCGGACCAGGCGGCATGCGGAGCACACGGCGGAATTGCTCCGGCAATACGATCTGCCGGTGGCTATAACCTCGGCCCCGGTGCCGGAGGCTGCTACTGCTAGCCGCGAAATTATCCTGGTGGATTCGCCGCTGGCAGCAGGCTTCGATCTGCCCGCCGCACGATTGCACTGGGTTTCGGAAAGCGAACTTTTCGGCCAGCTTCGCCTGGGGGCGGGCAAGAAGAAGGGCGGGCAGCGGACTCGACCTGCGGTGAGCTTTGCCGAGCTTACGATCGGCGATATTGTGGTCCACACCGCCCATGGCCTGGGCAGGTACGAAGGGCTGATCAATATCGAGTTGGGCGGCATAGCCAACGATTTTTTCCAGCTGGTGTATCGCGACGAAGACAAGCTCTACGTGCCGGTGGACCAGCTCAAGGTGATCAGCAAGTATCAGGGACTTTCCGACACCGAACCGAAACTCGACAAGCTGGGTGGCAAGGTCTGGCAGACCCGGCGGGAAAAGGTCAAGGAAGAGGTCTGGAAGGTGGCTCAGGACCTGTTGGGTCTCTATGCCCGGCGGGCCATGGTGGAAGGCCATGCCTTTTCGCCGCCGGACGAGTTGTTCCATGAGATGGAGGAGTCATTCCCCTATGATGAGACTGCCGGGCAGCTCAAGGCGATCAACGAGGTGCTCGACGACCTGACCGCGCCCCGGCCCATGGATCGGCTGGTCTGCGGGGATGTGGGCTACGGCAAAACAGAGGTGGCGATCCGGGCGGCCTTCAAGGTGGTGGCCGATAATTTTCAGGTCGCCATCCTAGTGCCGACCACGGTATTGGCCGAGCAACATGCCGCCACCTTTCGGGAACGGTTGCAGGGCTTGCCTGTTCGGGTGGAAAGCCTTACCCGTTTCCGTAGTCCAGGGGAACAGAAGCAGATTATTCAAGAGCTGTACCAGGGGCGGGTCGATATTATGATCGGCACCCACCGGCTGCTGTCCCAGGATGTGGCCTTCAAGCGGCTCGGACTTCTGATTATTGACGAAGAGCACCGTTTCGGCGTTTCTCACAAGGAAAAACTCAAAAAACTCAAAAGCCAGGTGGATGTCCTGACCCTGACCGCCACTCCGATTCCGCGCACCCTGCAACTCTCCCTGCTCAGTATCCGCGATCTTTCCGTGATCAGCTCGCCGCCGGAGTTCCGGCGACCGGTGAAAACCTTTGTCGCCCGCGATGACGAGCTGGTGATCAAGGAGGCGGTGGTGAGGGAGATGCAACGGGGTGGGCAGGTTTTTCTCGTCCACAACCGGGTCTATTCCATCCAGGAAATGGCCGCCAGGGTGCAGAAACTGGTCCCGGAAGCACGGCTGGCCGTGGCCCATGGCCAGATGCCAGGGAAGGCCCTTGAAGAGATCATGGTCCGCTTTATCAAGGGAGAGATTGATGTGCTGGTCTGCACGACCATTATTGAATCAGGCCTTGATATCCCCAACGCCAACACCATTGTCATCACCAGGGCAGACCGGCTTGGTCTGGCTGAAATATATCAGCTCCGCGGCAGGGTGGGGCGTGGGCGGGAGCAGGCCTATGCCTATCTGTTGGTCCCCTCCCTGGACGGCCTGTCCAAGGATGCCCAGCAGCGTCTGCGGGCGCTCATGGATTATAACGAGCTGGGCGGCGGCTTCAAACTGGCAATGAGTGATCTGCAAATCCGGGGCGGTGGGAATATCCTGGGCATCTCGCAAAGCGGCAATATTGCCGCAGTGGGCTATGACCTGTACCTTGAGCTGCTCCAGCAGACCGTTCTCGACCTGAAGCGAAAAGGCGCTGCTGTGGAACAACCCCTTGAGCAGATCGAGCCTGAAATCAATCTCAAGCTTTCGGCATTTCTTCCGGAACGCTATATCCCCTCGACAGAACAGCGCTACATTGCCTACCGCCGCCTGACCAATGCCGAGCAGGTGGAAGAGCTGATGGACCTGAAGGATGAATTTGTCGACCGCTATGGCCAGCTTCCCCAGGAGGCGCTTAACCTGTTTGAGGTGCTGGCTCTGAAAACCTTGCTCAGGCGTCTGTGGATCAGCAAGCTGGAGCAGGGGCCTGCCAATTTGGTTTTCTCCTTTCATGAGAAAACCCCGGTGACTCCGGAGAAGATCATGCGTCTGCTTGAGAAATATAAAAATAAGGCGCGCTTCACCCCTGAATTCCGTTTGATCGTCCCAACAGAGCTTGGTGTCTTGCCGGAGCAAACCCTCCAGAATGCGCAAAATATTCTTGACTTGCTCGCGAAAGATGACATTTGAAAATGACTGTGGTAAAATTTGCCGGTTATGAAGTTACATAAGATTAAAAACAATATTTTCAAACTGTTATGAGTGTGTCTGTGAAAATCACCTTACATGTTTTATGCGCGGCTCTGTGTTTTCTTGCTTTTTTCCATACGCCTGTTGCCAGGGCGGAGATGGTGGATCGTATCATCGCTATTGTTAACGATGATGTCATTACCTTTTCCGACCTCAATCGGGAAGGGGCGGCGCTGTTTCGTCGGATCACCCAAGAAGCTCCACCGGAACAGGTTGAGCGGACTCTGCTGAAGGCCAGGGAGGAGATGCTTTCCAGCCTTATTGATAAGCTTATTGTCGCACAGCGGGCCAAGAAGATGGGGGTTTCGGTGACTAACCCCGAGGTGGATGCTGCGATCAAGAGTATCATTGAGCGTAACAAGACCACCCCCGAAAAGTTTTGGAAGCAGATGGCGCTCATGGGTTCCAACGAGCAAGACTATCGGGAAATTATCAGAGGCCAGATGTTGCAGGATAAGCTGATCGATTACGAAATTCGTTCGCGGGTTGTGGTGAATGAAGAGCGAATACGTGAATATTACGAAAAAAATTATGCCCAAAAAATGAAGGATGACGCCTATCATGTTTTGCAGATGGGTTTTGGCTGGAAGGAAAATACCCAGGCGGCCAAGGATGACGCCCGGAGGCGGGCTGAAGAGGCTCGGCAGCAGGCTCTTGCCGGACAGGATTTCCGCACCTTGGCGCGACAGTCTTCCGATCTGCCCTCGGCCAAGGATGGGGGAGATCTCGGGGTCTTCAAGAAATCGGAAATGGCGGCCTATATGAAGGCAAGTATTCTCAGCCTACAGCCGGGGCAGATCAGCACCATTCAGGAGACTCCGGCCGGGTACCAGTTTTTTAAGCTTCTTTCCGATAAGGGCGATGTCAGTCTTCAGGCTTCATATGAGTCAGTGAAAGAACAGATCAAGCAGCGTCTGTATGAGGAGACGATGAACAGCCAGTTCCAGAAGTGGGTAAAAGAGCTTCGCGATCAGGCGTATATCAAAAAAATACTTTAGGAGCCGTTACGGCGCTTGGCGCCGCGACATTGCTGTCTGTGTTGTCAGTTAAAATGGCACGATTTTTTGTTACAACTGCTTCGTCTAGTCTGTTCCCATAACCTCTGGATAAGGGATGTCTCACATGACCAAGGACTCACCATCTGCTGATAATGCAACCGGCCAACCCACCGCTTTGTCACGATCCGATGAAACCCTTGGCAGCTTTTTGAAAAGGCATCGACAAAACCAAGGAAAAGAGCTCGAAGAAATTGCGGAAAAGACGCGTATTCATGCTTCAACTCTTCGGGCCATTGAGGAGGACAATCCCAAGGCTTTGCCTGCGGAGGTTTTCGCCCGTGGTTTTGTGAAAAATTATGCGCAGTATCTTGGCCTTGATCCCAATGAGGCCTTGGCCTGGTATATCGAACAGAACGCTGGAGAAGTCAGGCCAACGGAAAAAATCAATGTTCAGGAGGTTCTTGCCGGTGAGGCCATGGCCGAGGCACAGACTTTTCCTGTGGGACGTTTTATTATCTTTTTTGTTGTCGCGGGTGTCCTTTTGTTTGCCGGGTATCTGGTTTTAAGTTTTTTAAATTCTTCCGCCCCTCCCGTCGATATCTCCACGAAAGATACAATTCCCCAAGTCCAAATTGAGCAGCAACAGCCGCCGACTGTTCCGGTGCCAAGCGAGCCAGGCACAGAGGCCACTGTCGGTAACGTGGGAACAGAGCAGGCGCCGCCGCCTGTGACGCAGAGTGGAACGCAAACTCCGGCGCTTTCCCTCCCGCCTGTGCCCAGCCCTGTAAAACCAGGGCAAGAAGAGAAGAAGGCCCTCTCCTTGCCCGAAAAGGTCGGGCAGGTGGAACCCCAGAAGGTCGATGGGGAACCGGGCCTTGGAGTTAAAAAAAAAACAGATGACGGAAAACCCATAATTTTTCCGCAGGCTATTAAGGAGAAGCCGGTGCCGACCCCGGAGCATCAGGAGGTGGCCAAGCCAGCTCCTGTATCGGTTGTTGCACCAACGATTTCCACGGTAAAAGCCCCAGGGATGAATTATGTTCTGGAGGCCAAGTTTACCGAGTCGACCTGGCTTTCCGTGCAGATAGACAAGGAAAAAAAGAAATCCGCTATTTACCAGCCTGGAGATCATATGGTCTGGCAGGCGGAAAAAAAGATTGCCCTTTTTGTCGGGAATGCCGGAGGTGTCGTCCTGATGCTGAATGGTAAACCGGTTCCTCCCCTTGGCAAGTCAATGGACAGTGCCCGGGTTTCTTTTCCGACTGAATAGTCACAGCGAGAGCAGATGTCCTTGCAGCAAAGCCTGGCCATTGTGCTTCAGGTTAAAGACCACGGTGATTCCGACAAGATTGTCACCGTGTACACCCTGGAGCACGGCAAAATCGTGCTCATCGCCAAGGGCGCCAAGCGCAGCAAGAAACGTTTTGTTAACAAGCTTGAGCTGTTTTCCCTCCTTGCCATCCACTTTGCCCCAAGTCGTCACAGTTCGCTCATGCGCCTGGATCAGGCTGATTTGCTGGATTCCTTTCCCCGGCTAAGGGAAAACTACGAACTATATATCGCAGCCTCCCTCCTCTGTGAACTTATTTTGCACTGGACCAGGGAGCATGACAGTGACGAAGGACTTTTCCGATTGCTTGCTTGGGCGCTGGAGGGGTTGTCCGTGTCGGGAGTGGCTGTCAACCGGACGATCATCTTTTTTCACGTCAAGATGCTCGATATCCTGGGGTATCGTCCCGATTTGACAGGCTGTCTCGATTGCCGTGCCCTTGGGGCACCAGGGGGCTTGTACCGTTTCAGCCCCTTACGAAACGGGTTGGTCTGTAGCCGTTGTGAGCCCCAGGCCACAGGGAACTCCCAGCCGCTTTCCATTCAGACCATCCAATTGTTGCGTAGGGTTCAGGATATGGAGCAAGGTAAACTTGAACGGCTCCATTTTTCCCTGGCGGCCACGCGGGAGGCCATTGCCCTGCTCAAACGATACGATAACCATCTGTTGCAGCGGGAGGTGCAGTCCTGGAGTTTTCTTGGCTGAGAGTAACTGTGCAGCAGCACCACATCTGCTTCGCAGTCTCGCTACGCTCGCTTAGCTGTCATCGGCTTGCTCATGTGCAATAACACACTTCGCAAGCCTCTTGCGCGCATCTGTGGCAGCAGTGAAACGGCGCTGCTGAACAGTTACAGTTCGGGGGGGGCTTGATTTTTTTTGAGCTGATTGTGCTTATTCCGCTTTGATTTTCTGGAGGAGCCAGGCCATGTTGCTGCCAAGGTCGCGCATGGTTTTTATGCCTTCTTCGTCGTTGACCACCTCGCCGGGCTCCCTGCCGATGCCGATATTCCAGTAGGAAGAGCCCACCACGATCATTTGACCGATGAGGAAAAAGGCGTTGAGGGAGTTGAACACCTGAATAGCTCCGGCCCGACGCACCGCCACCACCCCGGCTCCGGCCTTGCGTTTGAACAAATCGCCGTTGGCCCGGGAAACCATGCCGCACCGCTCGATTAGGGCTTTCATCCCTGCGGAGACATCGGCGAAGTAGGTCGGAGAACCCAGGAGAATACCATCCGCCGCGATCATCTTGGCAAGGCAGTCGTTGATGATGTCTTTTTCTACGGCGCAGCGACTGTCTTTGTTCTTGAAACACTGGTAGCAGGCGATGCAGCCGGAGACCGGCTGGCCTGACAACTCCACTAGCTCTGTGTCGATCCCTTGGCGAGACAGCTCTTCCAAAGCGGTATTCAGCAATTTTGCGGTATTTCCTCCCTTGCGGGCGCTTCCGTTAAATGCGACGACTTTCATGGCATTCTCCTCATGTTTTTCCAGCTTACGATATCGGGGTATTATGCGGCGGTTGGGAGTGTATCTGTCATGATATTGTAATCGAGATTGGCAAGGACAGGAAGAATTTCGAGAAAAAACCAACCGGGGCTCTCCCCGGCTGGTTTTTATGGGAAAAAGTTACTTCCAGCAATAGGACATTTCTGTTTCGGTCTGCCAGCTATTCCAGAGATAAGCATCCTCCCGCTGTTGTGAGATTATCCGAAAGGCATGGCGCACCTGCTCTTCAAAGAAGCTACAGTAAGGGCTCGGTGCATTGATGTCGCCGGACACCTTGTAGATCTCGGCAGGGCAGGGCGCTCCGCAGAAATGCCGGATAGCGCAACCTGCGCAGGGGATAATTTTTTCCACCTTCCGGTTGGTTACTTCCTGGAAGGGCTTGCTGGCAAGGATATCGGCAGGATCATCACGAAAGATGTTCCCTCCGGAAAACTCGTTCATGCCGATGAATTCGCTGCACGGCACGACCTCGCCATCTGCGGCAACGGCAAAGAAGCAACGACCGCCTCCGCAGGGAGAGATGTCGCACATCAGCCTGCGGCCGGTCGGGCCGATAACCCCGGCCAGAACATTGGCAAAATTGGCGATGACGAGCTTTCTGCCGGTTTGTTCAAAAAGCTCAAAAGATCGGTCCAGCGCCTTAAAAAAAGCCTCGGCCAGAACATGGTTGTCCGGTTTCAGGTCCATTCCGCCTTGACGTGTGCACCGCACCGGATTGAGCATGACCACCCGCACCCCCAGCCCGTGATAAAAATCCACCATCTCGGTCAGGGTATGCACGTTGGCTTGGGTTACGGTGGTTATGACATTGAGAGCCGGGTAATCAACGAGTTTTTTGATCACCGAGACCACGGTGTCGTAATAGCCGTTGCCCTGCCAGTTCTTCCTGGTGGAATTGGCGACCTCTGCGGTGGGGGCGTCCAGGGATAGGCCGATGCCGACCTTGTGTTCCCGTAAAAAGCTGATTGCCGTGTCGTCGAGCAGGGTGGCGTTGGTCTGGATGCCGAAATGGAAGTCGTTTTTAAAACGCGCAATCGCGGCAAACACAGCATCCCTGGCCACCATGGGTTCGCTGCCGTGGAAGATAAGCTGCGGTTTTACTCCTTCCGGCAAAATCTTCCGGAAATGTTGCAGCAGCCGTTCAAGGGCGAGCGTCAGCTTTTCCTCCCCCATGTCGATGCCGTTTTTGCGCATCTCTTCGGGGAGGTAGCAGTAGCTGCAGTTCAGGTTGCAGCGTTCGGTGGGGTTTACATATGCGGCGGAGAGCTGCAAGCCCGTGCGCAGGTGGTCCATTTCCGCCTGGAACTCCGGTGCCCGGACCATGAAGTCTTGGGCCATGGAGCCAGCCAGGGCCTGGGGCAGATCATCCCTGTCAATCAGGGCCCAATAGGCCGTGTCCGCTTCTACAACCGCAACCCGGTCGGGATCGCCGATCTCCAGCACGGAAAAATTCGGACCATGACCGGTGTTGGCGAAAATGGCCGTTGCTGTCTGTTTGTCTGTTTGTGTCATTACTTGCTGCCGTCCTCTGGTGTTGTGTCCGCGCTGGGGGCGAGGAGGATATAATGGGAAAGTCCGGTTCCCTGGCCAATCAGGTTGCAGCGCCGACGGTATGAAATGATCTGTTTTTGTGCTTTCATGGTGTTCTCCTGTTATTGTTGATCAGTGTGCATAAAAAAAACCCGGAGCAACCCCATAGGAGTCACTCCGGGTTCTGTTTCCATTAGAATACCCAGACGAACAGCAATACATACATGAGAAACATTATCACCAGGTCTTCTGGCTTTCGGATCGTCTGCTGGCCGGCGGCCTTCCCCCCACAGTGATACGCTCTGGGAGTGACCGGGAAATTCCCTGTGCTGACCAGCATCCCCGATTACAGCGGCGGGACCGCCACGGATTTACACCGTGTTCCGGGATGATGAAATGTTTGTTCTTTTTTGCTTTTAAACCCTTTTTCCCCTGGCTTGTCAAGTGGGGCTGTGACGAATTTCAGGAATGGAAATGCTGGTATTCGTATTTGTTTTTTGAAAAGGTTTGGGTTATGCGCCCACGGCGGAGAAACGGCCCGTTGTCCTCTCTCCTCGGGGGAGCAATTGGCTTTAAATCGGGATAAAATCGCAAGCCGTCCTTGACTGTGACCCGAAAGTTGGTTATTTTTCCATGTTCAAGCGAGAGTGGCGGAATTGGTAGACGCACTGGTCTTAGGAACCAGCGCCTTTGGTATGGGGGTTCGACTCCCCCCTCTCGCACCACAAGAAAACAGCTCCGGCTCGAAGGCCGGAGTATAGGCAAATATCTCATCCATACCGTGAGGAGAAAACCTCGAAGACGTTCCTTCACGGTATGACTGTGTTGTTGAAAAAAGTTTGAAACAAGGAAGGTGTTGCATGCAGATCAATGTCGAAGATGTAAGCCCGCTTACCAGAAAAATGACTATCACCCTGCCGGAAGCCCAGGTTGCCCAGGAGTTGGAGTCCGCTTATAAGAAACTAAACTCTGAAGTCTCATTGAAAGGGTTTCGGAAGGGGAAGGTGCCCCGTCAGGTGCTGGAAAAAAATTATCGGCCAAAGATTGAGTATGACTTGGCGGAGAAGTTGATCCAGGATACCTATTTTGATGCCCTTGAGAAAAGCAAGATCGACGCGGTTGTACACCCGGATATCCGTGAACAGAAATTTGCTGAGAACGGCACCTTTGTTTACACCGCAGAGGTGGATGTTCGGCCCCAGTTCGAATTGGCTGAGTATAAGGGCCTTGAGATCGAACAGGCCGCGCTTGAGGTGACAGACGAGGAGATTTCCCAGGAACTTGAAGCGCTGCGCAAGCAGATGGCTCCTCTGCAAAGCGTTGAAGACCGTGCCATTGGCAAGGGGCACCTGGCCGTGATCGATTTTCAGGGGTATCATAACGGCAACCCCATAAAGCAGGTGGTTGGAGAAAATTATTCGGTTGATGTGGGGGCCGGCCAAAATGGAAGCGAGTTCGAAGAGAAACTTATTGGTTTGAAGAAAGGCGAGGAAACTTCTCAGGAAATAGATTTTCCGGCAAACTTCGCCAATCCGATTCTGGCAGGCAAGAAGGTGGAGTTCAAGCTCAATGTCAAGGATGTCAAGGAACGGCTGCTGCCTGCTCTTGATGACGAATTCGCCAAGGAAGTGGGCGAGGACTTTGCCAGCCTGGAGGCGCTCAAGGCCCATATTCGTGAAAAAAAGCTACAGGCCAAGAAGGACGCCCAGCGTGGCGATCTCACCGACAAGTTGATGCGGGTGTTGATCGAAAATCATGATTTTGAGATTCCGCCTCGGCTGGTGGCCTATGAAATAGAGGCAATGATCAAGGAGCTTGAAAGCAACCTGGAGCGGCAGGGGATGACTCTGGAAGCTGCCGGGTTCAACCGGGATGCCCTGATTGAGCAATATAAGCTTGCGGCTCAGGCACGGGTCAAGGGCGATTTCCTTTTGAAGAAGGTCGCGGAAAAGGAAGGGCTCAAGCTGGAAAATGAAGACATCGACAAAGGCTTTAAACGCATTTCCGAACAGTACAACATGCCGATCAGCGAAGTGAAAAAATATTTTTCCAGCAGGGATGACCTGCTGCCGTTCATGGCGGAGCTGCTGAACGAAAAAATCTTAAGTTTCCTGCTTGACGCAGCCAAGATGAAAATTGTGCCCGCTGCTGCCTAGGGTGTAAGTGATCCCCAGTAACTTCTTGAAGGAGTAAGTGTATGAATCTCGTTCCCATGGTTGTTGAGCAGAGTCCCCGCGGAGAGCGGGCCTATGATATTTATTCCCGGTTGTTGAAAGAACGGATTATTTTTTTGGGTTCGGCCATAAATGACGATATAGCCAATATCATTATCGCTCAAATCCTTTTCTTGGAAGCCGATGATCCAGACAAGGATATCACCTTTTACATCAACTCTCCTGGGGGAGTCGTGACGGCTGGCATGGCCATTTATGATACAATGCACTATGTGAAGTGTGATATCGCCACCCTGTGCATGGGGCAGGCGGCCAGCATGGGTGCAGTGCTCCTCGCCGCCGGTACGGAGGGGAAGCGGTATGCGTTGCCGAACTCCCGGATCATGCTGCACCAACCCATGGGTGGTTTTCAGGGGCAGGCCAGCGATATTGATATCCACGCCAAGGAAATTTTGCGGATGCGGCAGGCCTTAAACACCATTCTGGCGCATCATACTAAGCAAAAAATCAAGAAGATTCAAGTTGACACAGACCGGGATTTTTTCATGGGCGCCGACGAAGCCAAGGCCTATGGGGTTATTGACAAGGTGCTGGTGAAGCGGACGAATCCTGAAGAGGAGAAAGGTCATGGCAAAAGATCATAATGGTGAAGTGGAAGTGACCTGTTCCTTTTGTGGCAAAAGCCAGGATGAGGTCAAAAAGCTGATCGCTGGGCCGACGGTGTATATCTGCAACGAATGCATAGATTTGTGCAATGAGATCGTCACCGAGGACCGGCAGCAGGCGCTGGAATCGCAACTGGAGGCATCAACCCTTAAGCCCCATGACATCAAGGCCCACCTTGATGAATATGTGATTGGTCAGGACAAGGCCAAGAAGGTCCTCGCGGTTGCGGTGCACAATCATTACAAGCGCATAGAGGCTCAGAGCAGCAACGACGGCAGCGATGTCGAATTGCAGAAAAGCAATATCCTGCTGGTCGGCCCGACCGGTTGTGGCAAGACGCTTCTGGCCCAGACCCTGGCGAAGATCCTCAATGTTCCTTTTGCCATGGCCGATGCCACCACCCTGACCGAAGCAGGTTATGTCGGTGAAGATGTGGAGAACATCTTGGTCAATCTTCTTCAGGCTGCGGATCACGATATCCAACGGGCCAGCCGCGGCATCATCTATATCGATGAAATCGACAAGATCGCCCGGAAATCGGACAGCGCCTCCATTACCCGCGATGTCTCCGGCGAAGGGGTGCAGCAGGCCTTGCTGAAGATCATCGAAGGAACCGTGGCCAGCGTTCCCCCCAAGGGTGGGCGCAAGCATCCCCAGCAGGAATATATCAAGATTGATACCACCAATATTCTTTTTATCTGCGGCGGAGCCTTTGTCGGGCTTGATGGTGTGATCAAGCAGCGGACCGGCACCAAGTCCATAGGGTTTGGGGCCAAGGTTGTCGGCAAGCCGAAGAAGACGGTGGGGGATATTCTCGCCCAGGTGCAGTCGGAAGATTTGCTGCGTTTCGGCTTGATTCCCGAGTTGGTTGGTCGCTTGCCCGTGGTGGCGACCATGGAGGAGTTGGATGAAGAGGACATGATCCGTGTTCTGCGTACGCCAAAAAATGCGTTGACCAAGCAGTATGAGCGTCTTTTTGCCTTTGATAATATCCGATTGCGCTTCACCGAGGGTGCGCTCAAGGCCATCGCCCAGCAGGCGATCAAGAGAAAGTCCGGCGCTCGAGGCTTGAGAACGGTCATGGAGCAGGCAATGCTTGATATTATGTATGAATTGCCTTCCAAGGAAAACGTGCGGGAATGCGTGATCAGCGAGCAAGTGGTGCTGAACGGCGATTATCCGGTGATTTTGTACGATAACGACGCAGAAACAAAGAAAAGCGCCTGAGTCGTCGAGCGTTAATTAACCCAGCAAGGGTGTGTTAAACAGTATGGTTGAGTCTGATCCCGAACAGAAAATTGCCTATCCGATGATGCCCTTGCGGGACATTGTGATTTTCCCCTATATGGTGGCGCCCTTGGTGGTTGGCCGGGAGCGATCCATAAAGGCGCTTGAAGAGGCAATGGCCAAGCGCTCCGAGATCTTTCTCGTAACGCAGAAAGACGCGGCCGAGGATGATCCAACCGAGGAGAGCGTGCATGCGGTGGGAACCGTTGCCACGGTCATGCAACTGCTCCGTCTGCCGGATGGCACGATCAAGGCTCTGGTCGAAGGCAAAAGAAGGGGCAGGATCGTAAAGCATCTGCCCAATCCCGACTATTTTGTTGTGCAGCTTGAAGGCGAAGAGACAGAGGACGAGGGCGGTCTTGAAGCCATCGCCTATGTGCGGGAGATCCAGACAAGCTTTAAGGAGTATGTCAAATACAACAAAAAAGTGCCGGCCGAGGTTGTGAAATCTTTGGCCCGCATTGAGAGACCTGTAAAATTTGTCGATGTCCTGGCCGCACATCTGCCCCTGAATGTGCAGGAAAAGCAGGGTATCCTGGAGAATTTCTCGGTTGTTGCGCGCCTGGAACAGGTGTTGGCCCTTATCCATAAGGAAATTGAGATCGCCGAGCTTGAGGAGATTATCCGAGCCCGGGTGAAGAAAAAAATGGATAAGACCCAGAAGGATTATTTCCTGGCGGAGCAACTTCGCGCCATCCAGAAAGAGATGGGGAGCGCCGAGGATGCTTCTTCCGAGCTTGAGGGTCTCGACAAGGTTATTCAGGAGAAAAACCTGCCTGAGGCGGCTCGCGCCAAGTTGGAACAAGAATTTAAGAAGCTGAAGATGATGCCCGCCATGTCGGCCGAGGCCACGGTGGTCCGTAATTATATTGACTGCATCCTCAGTCTGCCCTGGCGGGAAAAAACAGAAGAAAAGATCGACATTCTGGCGGCAGAGGAAATTCTTGCGCAGGATCACCATGGTCTTTTGAAGCCCAAGGAGCGGATCCTTGAATATCTTGCCGTGCAGGCCCAGGTTGATAAGATCAAGGGGCCGATTCTCTGCCTGGTTGGGCCACCTGGAGTAGGAAAAACTTCGCTGTGCAAGTCCCTGGCCCGTGCCATGGGGCGCAAATTCGTCCGGCTTTCTCTCGGCGGGGTTCGTGACGAGGCTGAGATCCGAGGGCATCGACGCACCTATATCGGAGCATTGCCAGGCAAGATTATTCAGTCCATGCAGAAGGCTAAGGTTGTGAATCCGGTTATCTGTCTTGATGAAGTGGACAAGATGAGCATGGATTTTCGAGGGGATCCTTCTTCCGCTCTACTGGAGGTGTTGGACCCGGAACAGAATGTTGCGTTCAACGATCATTATCTTGATCTCGACTATGACCTGTCCGGGGTCTTTTTCGTGACCACCGCCAACAATCTGCATGCCATCCCTGCTCCGCTTCAGGATCGGATGGAGATAATCAAACTCAATGGCTATACAGAAGAGGATAAGCTGAACATCGCTCAGAGCTTTTTGGTGCCGAAACAACTGGAGGCCAACGGCTTCGGGAAAGAAGATATCACCTTCAACGATGGCGCGATTCTTGAGATTATCCGGAGATACACCCGGGAGGCTGGGGTCCGAAATCTTGAGCGCAACATTGCCTCGGTCTGTCGCAAGGTGGCTCGGGATCGGCAAAAGAAAAAGACGGACAAACGATATCGGTTGAACGATGCGGCCATTGCCAAGTATCTGGGCGGGGTCAGGTACCGTTTCGGTCTGGCGGAGGAACGGGATAAAATTGGCCTCACCACCGGCTTGGCCTGGACCGAGGTGGGAGGCGAGTTGCTACAGATCGAAACGGCCTTGATGCCAGGGAAAGGGAATCTGGCCGTGACCGGAAAGCTTGGTGACGTTATGCAGGAATCCGCCCAGGCGGCTTTGAGTTATGTGCGGACCCGGGCCTTGCAGCTTGGCCTGTTGCCAGATTTTTACCAAAAACTTGACATCCATATCCATGTGCCGGAAGGGGCCATTCCCAAGGATGGGCCGTCTGCCGGGATTACCATGGC
>JAPLJG010000077.1 GCA_026388735.1 Deltaproteobacteria bacterium | reverse complement strand
CAAGGGGAACAATACCGAAAAGGGTGATGGAGGGGGGCAGACAATCCTGCATAGCCGCTACGGCCAGAAGCTCGGAAAGTCCGATTTGGTGCGGGGAAATTTTCTGCCGGAAATAGGCGGGAGGATCGAGCAATTTTTCAATGTGCACCGAACCCGGAGGTTTGCTCGAAAGAATTGCATCGAGAATAAACAGATGGCTTGTGTCATCGAGATATCCCAGGAGATCAAGCCCCATGGTGCCGCCATCGATGAGCTCCACCTGGGGAGGAAAGGCATACCGGCGCTGGAGTTGCTCTACTGCTCGTACTCCCGCCCCCTCGTCGGAAAGCAACACGTTCCCCACGCCAAGCACCAAAATCTTGTCAGCCATACGCCTCCTTATAAAACAGGCCGTCCCGATAGCCGGGGCGGCCTGTTTTGAATAGATATTTCAAACACCAACTTTATGCTACAGTTCTGACCGTGACGATTTCCTTACTCTCAGGGTCCAGAAGATGGATGGCGCAGGCAAGACACGGATCAAAGGAATGAACCGTACGCAACACCTCAAGGGGTTTTTCCGGATCAGCCACCGGATTGCCGACCAGCGAGGCTTCGTATGGCCCAGGCTCGTCTTTGTTGTTTCTTGGCCCGGCGTTCCAGGTGGACGGGACTACGCACTGATAATTCTTGATCTTGCCGTCCTGAATCACAACCCAGTGGGACAGCACCCCGCGCGGCGCCTCATGAAAACCCACCCCGCGCTGTTCGCCCTTCGGGAACACCGGCGCGTTGAAGGTTGCATAATCCCCCTTTCCGATGTTGTCCATCAGAGCCTGCCACTGGCCAAGCAAAGAATCGTGCAGCACGGCGCACCGCACAGCCCGCGCGGCATGCCGACCGATGGTGGAATGCAGGGCGTCGATTCCGACCTTGGCTCCGGCCAGCTTGCTTACCGTTTCCAGCAGTGTGTTGGTGTAGGTCTTGGTCGGGGCATGCCCTGCGGCGTACATGCACAAGACGTTGGCCAGCGGCCCGACCTGGGCCGGTTTGCCGTTGAAGGTCGGTGATTTGACCCAGGAATATTTGCCGTTGTCCTGGAAGTCGGTATGCTGGGGCACGGTCTCTTCCTCCCAGGGATGACGGTCCCAGTCTCCCTTGTACCAGGAATGCTTGATCCCCTCCTTGACCCCCTGCTTGAAGAAATCATCGTTGAACCCGGTGATCGGCTTAAACGAGCCCACATTGCCATTGGCAATGTAGCCGCCGGGGAGATCAAAGGCTGTTCCCTTGGTATCGAGGGGCATATCCGGCACCGAGAGATAATTGGTCACCCCGGCCCCGTACTTGGTCCAGTCCGCATAAAAAGCGCCTATGGCCGCGACATCGACCATGTAGACGTTCTTGATAAAATCGCCGATCTCGTCGATCAGGGTCTTGATGTAATAGAGCCGCTCGATGGTCAGGGTGGACTGGCTGTCGGGGTTGATGGGGTTGGCGACCCCGCCCACGGCCAGGTTTTGGATATGCGGGGTCTTGCTGCCGAGAATGGCCACCACCTTGTTGATCCGGCGCTGGTAATCCAGGGCCTGGAAATAATGGGTGGCGGCAAGGAGATTGACGTCCGGGGAGAGCTTCATGGCCGGGTGGCCCCAGTAACCACTGGCAAAAATCCCCAACTGGCCGGTGCCGACAAAACCTTTCAGCCTTTCCTGCACCGCCTTGATTTCCTGCTCACTGTTGTGGGGCCAAGGGGAAAGCTGCTGCCCAAGGGCGGCGGCCGCCTTGGGACTGCCCTTGAGAGCAGAAACGATGTCTACCCAATCCAGAGCGGAGAGGTGGTAAAAATGAACGATATGGTCGAAAATTCCATGGGCGCCGATCATCATGTTTCGGATGTACTGGGCATTGAGCGGCACCTCTAACCCCAGGGCATTTTCCACGGCCCGCACCGAGGCAATAGCATGCACCGTGGTGCAAACCCCGCAGATCCGCTGGGTGAACACCCAGGCGTCGCGCGGATCACGGCCCTGAAGGATCAACTCGATTCCGCGCCACATCTGGCCGGAGGACCAGGCCTTGGTTACCCGACCATTGTCAATCTCGCAATCAATCCGGAGATGCCCTTCGATTCTAGTGATGGGATCAACGACGATTCTTTTAGCCATGAACAATCTCCTTCAGAGTATACATTATGCTGCAACCTACCTGTAAGCGGTTACAGGGTGCCGCAGATGCGCGAAAGAAGCCTGCGAACTATAGCCAGCCTATGTGAGCAGGCTGATGACAAAGCAGATGCGGTGCCCTGTGACCGCGCACATTATGCCCTGGTGAGCCTGGGCAATACCGGCAAGGTATTATCAAACCACAGGTAGGCCATCACCTCGACGGCAATAATGCCGAAGGTGATAAACAATTCCGGCACCGAGGGGAAATACTGCCAGCCGGTGCCGGGATCAAAGCCGACTATATAGGTGTTGAACCGGTACATGCTCCCGCCCAGCAGCATGGCGCAGGAGGCGATGAACAACAGCCTCGGACTCTGCCGGTTGTTGGGATAGGCCAAGATCAGCAAGGCAGCCAGAAACAACAAATTTTCCAGAAGGAAGAGGTTACCCAAAAGTCCTCCGTCAAAGGCCAGGGGCAGATAGCCACGCAGGTTCACATCCTCGATCCGCACCACCAGATACAGGCCAAGCAGCCAGGGCATGAGCGCCGAGATCTTGCTGAGCAGATGCATCTCCATGGGCCGTTTGAAGGCAATGGCGGCAACGAGCGACTCAAAGATCACCGCGGCATAGCCGATGACCACGGCGGTGATCAAAAAAAGCAGGGGCAGAAAACCGCTCCACCAGAGGGGAGAAAGCTTGTGTCCGGCCATGAGCATCATGGTGCCGAGGGAAGACTGATGCATGGTGGGCAGGAGAATGCCCAAGGCGATGAACACGAAGATAATCCGGTTGAGCCTGACCTTCAACTCATCCGCCTTGAATTTTTCCAGCATGGTCGGGGCAAACTCCATCCACAACACCAGAATATAGGTGCCGATGCACAGCGCCACCTCGAACATCACCGAATGCAGGTTGCTGAGCCAGGGCAGAAAGATATTGTAGGCCTGCCAGTACCGGCCGATGTCGAAGATGACCGAGATCCCGGCCAGGGTATAGCCGAACATGCTGGTCATCAAGGCAGGCCGCACCAGAGGCGAGTATTCCCCCTTGTTGAACACATAGACGATCAGGGCGATGGAATACCCGGCGCAGGCCAGGGCCGTACCCACCACCACATCATAGGCGATCCAGATTCCCCAGGGATAACCGTCGTTCATGTTGGAAACCGAGCCGATTCCGAAAATGAACCGTTTGCCGATAAAAAAAAGGCCTATGAGCACGATGGCAGCGCATACCTTGAAGGGTATGGTCAGCACCTTGCCTCCTAATGCTTGTCTTTCCTGCATGGGAACACTCCTTTCCGTAAAAAGCCAGAACTTGCGCCCCTACTCTTTTTTCTCTTCCCTGTTCCGGATGATGTAGATCAGGCCACCGAGGACCACGAGGGGATAGACCATGCCTTTGTAAATGGCGTACTGGATGCCGTCCGCCAGGGCCACGTAGGAATCCTCAGGCAGATCGGGCAGGCCGAGGTTGGCAAACGGCACCCCGGCCAGATAGAGAACCTGGGAGCCGCCAAGCTCCCGCTCGCCATACACATGCTGAACATATCCGCCTGCGCGGTGCTGCTGCACCTCGGTTGAGTCAATATTGGCCACCGGGAAATCGTAATACTCCCCTGGCTTCATACCCAGCCGCCGCTTGGCCTCGGCCCGCAGCTTTTCCACCGGGCCGAACAGGGATGCCCCGGTGGGACAGGCCGCGCAACAGGCGGAAATTCCGCCCTTGGCCAGCAAATGGGCGCACAACTGACACTTGGTAATCTCCGGGAAGGGAGAATCCCACTCAAACTTGGGGATATTGTAGGGACAGGCCACCTGGCAGTAGCGGCAACCGATGCAGGCTTTTTTGTTGTACGTCACCACCCCGTTCTCGGGATTTTTCACCAGCGCCGAGGCCGGACAGGCCGAAACGCAGGCGGGATCAAGGCAGTGCATGCAATGCCGCTTGATGAAGGCAAAACCATCGACCGTGTCTTTTTGCCCTTCAACGCCGTAACGTTTAATGACATTCAGGGTGTTGGCTGAGAGATCCTGGGGATTATCCCACATCGGCTCTTTGGGGTTGGTGTGTTCCACCGGCTTATTGTTGGCCTGTTTGCAGGCATGTTCACAGACCTTGCAGCCGACACAGAGGGTGGAGTCATACAGAATACCAACGGCATTGGGGGGCAGATCCTTGCGGGCCCTTTTGGCCTGGGCCGGGGTTTGCTCTGCGGCAAGCAACAGGGTGCTGGCCGCAACCCCTTTTAAAAAATCCCTGCGTCGTATCTTCATGGCCTATTCTCCCTTTGACGAAGACCCTTGCTCGGTCTTGCCAAGGTTCTTGGCAACCGCCACCCCGGCTCCCAGCGCCACGCCAGCCACCCCGGCAACAAGAGCCGCCGCGCCCACCGAGGCACCCTCTCCGCGTTCGGTGACAATGTGGGGATACGCCGCCCCAGGGGTGATGTACTTCAGGTCGGCTTGGGTATGAATAGGGATATTGAAGCCCACTCCTTCCTCGGTGCAACCAAAACAGGGATGCCCGGTGCCCACCGGCCAGGCGCCTGGCCCGACGTCATTAAACAGAATGGCCGGACAGTTGGCAAAGGTCATCGGCCCTTTGCAGCCGAGTTTGAACAGGCAATAACCTTTCCGGTGCCCCTCATCGCCGAACTTGATGGCAAACCGGCCCGCGTCAAAATGGGGTCTGCGTTCGCAGTTTTCGTGGATGAGGCGGCCATAGGCGAATTTCGGCCTGCCTTTTTCATCAAGGGCGGGCAATTTTTTAAAGGTCAGGAAGTGGATCACGGTGGAGAGAAAATTGTAGGCATTGGGCGGGCAACCGGGAATCGTCACCACGGTCTTGCCCTTGAGAAACTCCGGCGCACCCACGGCGCCGGTGGGGTTTGGTTTTGCCGCGGCAACCCCGCCCCAGGAGGCACAGGAACCAATGGCGATCACGGCGGCAGCCTTGGCTGCGGTATCGCGGACGATTTCGCTGAAAGGCTTGCCGCCGATCATGCAGTACACCCCGCCATCTTTTACAGGAATGGCCCCTTCCACCACCAGGATGAACTTGCCGGCATTCTTCTGAATCGAGGCCTGTAGGGCCGCTTCCGCCTGATGCCCAGCTCCGGCGTTGAGGGTTTCGTTATAATCCAGGGAGATGAGGTCGAGGATGAGGTGTTCAAGGGAAGGATGAGAGGGCCGCAGCAACGATTCGGTGCAGCCGGTGCAGGCCGAGCCGGAAAGCCAGATCACCGGGGGGCGTTGCGGGGCCGTGATCGCCGCCGCGATCTGCGGCGCGAACTCAAGGGGAAGCCCCATGCCGGCAGCGATCACCGTGCAGAACTTCATGAAATCACGACGCGATATCCCGTCCAGACGCCCTCTGACCTTGGCAAAATCCTGCTCTTTCATCGTTCGCCTCTTTTGCGTGTGTGGAGTGCTATCTCCATTTCCAATAACAGCGGAACTTCAAAAGATTGTCCATCATTGCATCATAAAAACCTGTCACAAGTCAAGCACGATGAACCTAGGTAGAAACACCTACAAAATAGTAGTGCAGTTTCCCGCCGGTGGTCAAGAATTTTCTCGTTGGCCGACCCGATTCTTTACGGTATGGTGCCGCAACCAAAACGCAACCAGGGAAGCTAACCGCCATGCCCCATACCGCCAGGACTGCCGGGATCTGCCCCTCACCACAAATATTCTAGCCAATCTTCCAGGCCGGGAGGTGCGGATTATTCCGTCCCGCTCCGGCCCCGACCTTTCCGCCGCCATTAGCGGCCCCCAAAGCCTCACCAGCGGGAAGAAGCATCTTATCCTCTGCAAAAACCGGGGCCGTTTCCTCAAGCCTTGCCCTGCAACCAAGGAATACCGCTGCTGCGACTACCAGGTCCTTAATGTCGGCATGAACTGCCCCATGGACTGCGTGTACTGCATCCTGCAGGCCTATCTGAACAACCCCTGGCTTTCTTTTTTCGTAAATACCGATGACCTGCTGGCCGAGCTCACCACCACCTTTGCCGAGGCTCCGCAGACCTTCCGCCGCATCGGCACCGGCGAATTCACCGACAGCATGGCCCTGGATCGGATCACGGGCTTGAGCCGAATCCTCATCGAATTTTTCCGGGATCAGCCCAACGCGGTGCTGGAGCTCAAATCCAAAGCAGTTGCCCTTGATAACCTGAAGGACTGCGAGCATGGTGGCCGCACCATCATGGCCTGGTCACTCAACAGCACGGAGATCATGGCCAAGGAAGAGCTGCGTACCGCCACCTTAAACCAGCGCCTGGCTGCGGCTGCCCAGTGCGCCGCCTGGGGCTACAAACTGGCCTTTCATTTTGATCCCCTCATCTATCACCCCGGCTGGGAAAAAGGCTACCAAGAGACGATTGACCAGCTCTTTGCCACGGTGCCTGCGGCAAGCATCGTCTGGATCAGCATGGGGGCGTTGCGCTTTCTCCCGGCGCTAAAAGGCATTGCCACCGGGCGGTTCCCCAGATCCCGATTTTTCCATGAAGAGTTTGTCCTGGGGTTGGACAATAAATTCCGCTATTTCCGCCCCCTGCGCACGGAGATGTACCGACACATGGCGCACCATCTTTCCCGCCACCTGGCCCCAGATACTTGCCTGTATTTCTGCATGGAGAGCGATGAGATCTGGCGGGATGTTTTTGGCTTTTCCCCGGAAGAAAGGGGCGGGTTACCCGCCATGCTCGACCTGGCTGCCCGGAAAAAATGCGGCCCGTCCTGAGCACGGCACCATACGCCCTTTTCGGTGTTGATTTTTACCCGGGCCATCCTTACTATGGTATATCTTACCCGGCAGCCATGCCCTGAAAGCGGCAGAAATTCCGCACCCGGAAAAGGTTGGTGCAGGCTCAGGCAATAGCCGTTATGATGGGCGGGCTATCAAGACAACGTCTCATTTTTTTGTAAATCTGATCAAAAATATAAGGAGAAGAAATGGTCAATAAAGTCATCCTCATCGGCAACCTCGGCAAAGACCCGGAAGTACGTTACTCGCAGGCAGGGGCCGCCATCGCCAGCTTCAATGTCGCCACCACCGAAACCTGGAAAAAACAGGACGGCACCAAGGAAGAGTTGACCGAATGGCACCGGATCGTGGCCTTTGGCCGTTTGGGGGAGATTTGCGGCGAATACCTGTCAAAGGGTTCCAAGGTCTTCATCGAAGGCCGCCTGCAAACCCGCAAATGGGATGATAAGGACGGCAATACCAAATACACCACCGAGATCGTGGCTAGGGAGATGAAGATGCTCTCCCCCCGTGGCAGCGGCGGAGACTCTTCGCAGGGCCAACAGTACAACGATCAGCCGTTTCCAGAGCCGGTCATGGGTGATGATGTTCCGTTCTGAGCAGCTTCTTGCAGCACAACAATTCAATGACAGACGCCAGAACAGACAGGCAGGTTAGGTATGGATTACTATAAATTACTCGGTGTGGAAAAGACCGCATCGCCTGAGGAAATCAAGAAAGCCTACCGCAAACTTGCCCTCAAACACCACCCGGACCGCAACAAAGGAAATAAAGACGCGGAGGAGCAGTTTAAAAAGATCAGCGAGGCGTACGCCGTTCTTTCCGACAAGGAAAAGCGGCAACAATACGACACCGTTGGCTCCGCCGGCTTCCAGCAGCGCTATTCCCAGGAAGATATTTTCCGCAACGCCGATCTTGGCGATATTCTGCGGGAATTCGGCATCAACTTCGGGGGAGGCCGCGCCTCTTTTCGGAGTTCCGGCGGCGGGGGCGGTTTCGAGGAGATGTTTCGCCAACCAGGAGCAGGCGGGCGGGCGAGCCATGGCTTTCAGGATTTTCGCCAGCAGCAACAGGTGAAAGGCAATGATCTTTCCCTGGAACTGCCCATCACCCTCGAAGAAGTGCTGAACGGTGCCGAAAAAACCATCTCCCTTGGCCGCAGCGCTGCGGCGGAAAAGGTTTCCGTAAAGATTCCCGCTGGAATCGAGACCGGCAAAAAACTGCGGATTTCCGGCAAAGGCTCCCCTTCCCCCATGGGTGGACCGTCAGGCGACCTGTATCTGTTGATCAAGGTCGAACCGCACCAGACCTATGTCCGGGACGGCTCCCATCTCAGCATGGACCTGCAAATACCCTACAGCTCGGCGGTGTTGGGCGCAGAGGTGGAAGTCCCCACCCTGGAAGGCAAGCAGCTCAAGGTCAAGGTTCCACCGGGCTGCCAACCCCAGGCAAAACTGCGCCTGCGCAAACACGGATTGCCGGACAGCCCGGGAGGAACACGGGGAGACCTGCTGGTAAAAATCTTGGTGGCAGTACCCAAGGACTTGTCGGATGAACAAAAGGAGCTGCTGGACAGGCTGAAGGAGTCTGGACTGTAAAGCTTGCCGCTCTTAGATAATAATACCGATAAACAAAGTGGACATCTTGAACATGTATTGCTGCGGCAGCCCTCCCCGCATGATGATATCGTCCTCAATGCGGGTGAGGATCTGGGTCATAATAACCTCGTAGCCCATATTGAGGTAGCCGCTTTCCCCTGCTTCATTGGTGATGAACAGCAGCTTCCCACTTTTGTCCTTGTACGTTTTCAGCCGCCAGTTCACCTGACTGACATTATGATGAAGCCGCTGCAACCGCTCCAGGGAAACCTGTAGCCCGCTCAGAAAAAGGTCCCCCTCCTGAATATTGTAAGCCTCCCGGATACTTTTCCACAGACCAAGGCTCAGCAGGTATACCCGGTCCGACTCACTCACCTCCCCTTGAAACGCCGCAGTGAGTACCTCATGGGAGGGCTTGTAGGCATACACCTGCTCCCCGATGGCCAAGGGACCAAAAATGGCATCAATCTTTTGCCGTTGTTTGGCCGGATCTTTCTCGTATTTTGGATTCTTAGCGTACAGACGTGCGGTGAAATCCCGCAAAGAGCCGCGATACTGCTGCATATGATGGCGGATGATGCTGACATCCGTCGGGGTAAAAAATTCCCTAACGCCATCGCTGGCACTGCTCCCGGAAACCCCGCAACCGGCAAGCCCGAGCAGAACAAAGACCATCGGTATGAGGGCAACGGTTTTGGACAGGGCCTCAGCAACAGGCCTCGACATCACACCACCTCGCGGCACAAGGGCTTAGAGCTTAAAGCTGTGAGCTGTACGTTTTAAATATCTCCGCCGGTTATCTTGACCAGCGCCTCCCGATAGCGGGAAGCGGTTTTCTCGATGATTTCCTCTGGCAGCTTAGGCGGCGGCGGGTTTTTCCCCCAATTGAGGGTGGAAAGATAGTCCCGAAGAAACTGCTTGTCGAAACTCGGCTGTCCGGCGCCGGGCTGGTATTGGTCTTGGGGCCAAAACCGGGATGAATCCGGGGTCAGCACCTCGTCGATCAGGATCAACTCGCCATCACAGATGCCAAGCTCAAACTTGGTGTCGGCAATGATGATTCCCCTGCTGCGGGCATAGTCCGCCGCCTTTTCATAGAGGCGCACACAGATATCCTTGATCCGGGCTGTTTGTTCCTTGCCCACGATCTTTTCCATCTCGGCCAAGGAGATGTTCTCGTCGTGCGTGCCAAGCGCCGCCTTGGTGGACGGAGTGAAGAGCGGCTCGGGAAACTTATCCGATTCCCGCATCCCGGCAGGCAGGGCAAAGCCACAGACGTTGGGATCTTTTGTATAGGCCTGCCAGAACGAACCGGAAAGATAGCCGCGAACGATGCACTCCACCGGCAGGGGGTTGGCCTTTTTCACCAACAGGCTGCGGCCCGCAAGCTGCTCACGATACGGAGCGCAGGCAGCCGGATATTCCGCAACATTTGCCGTGATCAGATGGTTGGGCACAATGTCCTTGAGATAATCGAACCAGAACAGGGAAAGCTTGGTCAGGATCGCGCCTTTGTTGGGGATTGGATCATCCATGACCACGTCAAAGGCGGAGATTCGGTCCGAGGCCACCATGAGCAGATGGTCTTCCACCTCGTAGAGATCGCGGACCTTGCCGCGATGCAGCAGATGGAGATTGGCAAAATTCGTTTGGGTTACAGGCGTTGTCATGACGTCTTCCTTATCAAAAAATTACAGCCGCGATGCGGCATGGATATACTGGATGCTTTTAAAAAAGGATACATTTTCCAAACCGCTTGCGCGATATTTTTTTAGGAGCCGTTCAAAAACAACAGGCCAGTTACGTTGCCTTACTGTACGGCTCCTTATTCCATCTGGCTGCCTAAAACGGCCATGTTATTTTTTGACGATGGCTTAGCCGGACTCAGCCGCGATAGAACCATTTTTTGATCTCATGGGCCGTAAAACTCTTGGACACCGGACGGCCATGGGGACAATGGGAAAAAACATCAGCCCGTTGCATCTCGTCCAACAGGGCTTCAGCTTCCTTGGCGCTCAGGTTTTGCCCTGCCTTAATCGCTGCCTTGCAGGCCATATCAGAAAGCACTTCCTCGGCCCGCACCCCGCCCTTCCCCGAGCCTGCCTCGGCAAACCGAGAAAAAATCCCGGCCATCACTTCCTCAACCGGAGAGCGGCCAAGTACCGCAGGCACGGCCTTCACCACCTGGCTGCCCCCGCCGAAATCCTCAATCTCGACCCCGAGGGCGGCAATCTCCTCGGCGTACTGCCTGAGAATCTGAAGCTCCTCCAGGGTACACTCCAGAACCTTTGGAAAGAGCAAGGCTTGACGGGCAATCCTTTTGCTGGCAAACTGCCTTTTCAGCGCCTCAAACAGCAGCCGCTCATGGGCGGCATGCTGGTCAATGGCAAGCAGGCCATTTTCCGTGGCACAGAGCAGATAGGTGTCCAGCACCTGCCCGAGATAGCGCAATCCACCGGGGGAAGCAACACTCTCCTCGTCGGGCACGGTCGAAGGCTGGGGCTGCTCCGCCGCAAAGGCGCGCTGCATCTCCACGCCAATCCCCGAAGACAGGGGAATCTGTTCCTTTGCCGGGCCATTCTGGAGAACAGCAGCAGCACCAGCGGCGGTCTTAAAAAGCGACAGCGGCTCCCGCACCGCAAGCGCCGAATGCGAAGAGACCGGCGTATAGGCTTTGGCTGGAGTGGCTCCGACCAGAGCCATGCCTGAGCCAACGAGGGGAGACTTGAATATCTCCTGCTTCAAGGTCTGCTGATAAGCCGCCATGGCGGCCTGAACCGCAGCGACCACGGCCTGATGCACCACCGACGGCTTATGAAACCTGACTTCCTGCTTGGTGGGGTGGACGTTCACATCAACGCTGACGAGCGGCATGGTGAGAAAAAGCACCCCGCCCGGCCCCCGGCCTTTCATGAGATAGTTCTGGAGGCCTTCGCTCACCGCATGGGCGATCAGGCGGTCGTGGATCGCCCGGCCATTGACAAAGATCCTGAGCCGGGATGCGGCAGGGGAATCCGGCGGCAGAAGAAAGCCAGAAACCCCGGGTTCAGTCTCCTCGTTCCCGGCTGGGGCCTGTAGACCCAACTCCACCAGAACACCGCCCCCTTTGCCAAAAATCCGTTCCGCCCGGCTCCGGGGCGTATCACGCCCGGCCGGCAGCTGCAAAACCTCACGGCCATCCACCGTAAAACTGAACCCAAGCTCCGGGCGGGCCAGGGCATAATTCTTCACCACCTCTTCGATGTGGGCCAGTTCCGTTCGGGTGGATTTGAGAAATTTCTTCCGGGCCGGGACATTGCCAAAGAGATCCGTAACCTCAAAGGCAGTGCCAGGGCTGCCCCCCATCTCATGCACCTTAAGGACCTTCCCAAAACGAAGATCAACCTGGGTTCCCAGGGTTTGGGCCGCAGGACGCGAGGTGATCCGCATCCGGGCCACCGAGGCGATGCTGGGCACAGCCTCGCCCCTGAAGCCAAGGGAACGGATGAAGCCAAGCTCTTCTAGGCTTGTGATCTTACTGGTGGCATGGCGCTCCAGACAGAGGAGCACATCATCCTGATCCATGCCCGAGCCGTCGTCAATCACCCGGATCAGGCGGGTACCGTCGCCTTCCACCTGAATGCCGATCTGGCTGGCCCCAGCGTCGATGGCGTTTTCCAGCAACTCCTTGACCACCGAGGCAGTCCGCTCGACAACCTCGCCGGCCGCGATCTGGTTGGCCAGATTTTCCGGAAGAACCCTGATCTTGGACAAAGCTTAGAGCACACTCAACATGTGAAGTTTCACCCACTCCTCGTCCCACCACTCAATGGGATCGACAAAGATTCCGTTGACCAACATGCTGAAGTGGAGATGATCGCCCCCGGCCATGCCGGTGGTGCCGGTAAGACCCAAAAGCCCACCCTTCTCAACCATGGTGCCCACCGGGACATTGATCTGGCTCATGTGGGAGTACAGGCTAAATATCCCCTGGCCGTGATCCAGAATAACGGTATTCCCGTAAATCCCAAGATATTCGGCAAAAACCACTATCCCCCGATTGGCAGCCTCGACATTGGCATGCTCAAGCGAGGCGATATCAACCCCCAGATGGACCTGCTCGTCGATCTTCTCGTTGTTGTACAGATAGGTGCGGTGATCGGCGTATCCTGCCTTGGGGCTCCCTTCCATCCGCCCGAACCGGCCATCCCAGAGGCGCTCGGGCTGAAACTTCGAGCAGACTTCCTGAATCTTCTTGTAATTTGCCGCACGGATATCGTTGTTCACCTTGATATACTGCTCGACCGGCGTGCCGCTCAACTCGGATAATAGGTGGCGAATTCCGGCAGCTTGGCGGAAAGAAATGCGTCGCTGACCGCGATCTTGTCACTGACAATCTTGCGCACATGCAGATCCATGGTGAACGGAGCCTTGGCCTCGTTACCGGCCTGGTCCGCCGCGACCACAAAGGCAGTTTCTATCTTGGCGATATCGTGGGGCAGCCCCATGCAGGCGCCATAGATTCCCGCACCCCGTTTAGGCATGACAAAGCCCGGATAGAAGATATCGTTGACCATCACCCCGTGCTTGCCCGCAGGCTCACTGACCCGGTAGACAACCACCCCGGCCCCGCCGCCCTTGATATACTTGGGCGACTCCATCACGCTGATCACCGGCGGCTTGGTATCGATGGTAACCGCCGAGGACTGCACGGTAACATTGCCCCTGAACCAATTCCATAAGGAAAAATCAACCGCCTTCACCACCAGCTCCGCTGCTCCATCCTTAAAGCCAAGGGCCTTGGGCGTAATCTCGATGGTCTCCTCGATTTTATGCGGCCCGGCCCCGGAGAAATACCCTGCCCTGGGATAGGTTTTTTCCAGCAGCACCGCCTTCTTGCCCTCCTGAATCAGGGCAACCTCGATGGAACTCAGACCGCTCTTTGCATCGCTGGCCTTTAAGCTGAGCTGCTTGCTCAGACCGAGATGGGAGCTCTCCCCCTCGAGCACCACCTGTGGTTTTTCCATCTCCCCCACCAGCCAGAAGAAGGTCGCCAGAGCCAAGGCAAACAACCCCACTCCCCCAAGGATCAGCGCGGGAAGTGCGCTCCTATTTTTTTTCACTTTAGCAAACGGGTCAAGCTTCATACGTCCATCCTCTTATACAAGCGTCTCCAGACAGGAGACTTATTTTGTGACAACGATGCCCCGCAGGAACACCCCCAAGGCCTTCTCGCATCTTAAAATTTACGCGATAATACCATGAACCTTTCCATGATTCCAGAGCTCTTAAGCCGTTGTAAAAAAACAGCTGCACCCTCTGAATAATTCATGGTGACAGAAAGAGCCGTAACGGCACATCCGGATAAAGTCTTTCTTCCGTAACGGCTCCTAATATCTTGACAGAAAAAGCCATCCTCATATAGTGTGCGAGGTGTTTTCAACAGGGGATTCGAGACAACAACCATGAGAAAATTCCATACTGTCATCGCGGGCGGCGGCCCTGGGGGACTGGCCTGCGCCACCCTTCTTGCCCTACAAGGCAAAGAGGTCCTGGTGCTTGAGCGCAATAGCGAAATCGGCCCCAAGGTCTGTGCCGGTGGCATTCCCGCAGCCGCCCAAGACCTCGGCTTTCCAGAGGCCCTATGGGAGCGATCCTTCACCCGCCAACAGATCAACAGCAATTGGCAACACACCGTGATCCAGGACGCAAAACCGATTATCCGCACCGTTGACAGGGGCAGACTCGGACGCTGGATGGCAGAACGAGCCGCGACCGCCGGAGTAACCATCGCCACCAACTCCCTTGTTCTGAAAATCAGCGAAGATCGAGTGGTTACCAGAGGGGGCGACGAGTTTGGCTATGATTTTCTGGTGGGCGCCGATGGCAGCAGCTCCCTGGTTCGGCGTCAAATGGGAATTCCCACCGAAAAAATGGGGGTCGGCATCAACTACCAGATAGCCGGGGACTTCCCAGAGATGCAGTGGCACCTCAACACCGATCTTTTCGGCAATGGCTACGCCTGGATTTTCCCCCACCAGGACACGGCCTCCATTGGCGTATACGCCCGCCGCAGCACCAGTAAACCCGGCCTCCTGCTGAACAGCCTGCATCAGTGGGCGGCAGATCACGGCCATGAACTCAAGTCCCGCCAGCCACAGGCAGCCCTGATCAACTTCGACTTTCGCGGCTGGCGCTTTAACAACCGTTTTCTCATTGGCGACGCGGCTGGCCTTGCCTCGGGCCTCACCGGCGAAGGTATCTATTCGGCCATCGTTTCTGGAGAGGAGACTGCGCGCACCATCTTGGACGGTGGGTATGAAAGCAGCAAAATGGTTCAGCTCATCAAGAAACACCAGCAGCATGCCCGCCTTCTCGAGCTGGCCTCCGGCGGCAAATTGGCTGGCAAACTTATTTTAGAGACCATGGTTTTCTGCCTGCGCACCGGCCTTATCCCTTTCAGCGCCCTGGAAATGGGAATTAACCAACCCTCATGAAGGACTTACCCGTGAACCCTGAACCTAAAAAAAACAAAACCCGACTGTTCAATATTTTGTTCGTCGCTGGCTGTGCAGCCATCCTTGTTTTTTTACTCAAGGCGCCTCCAGAATCAACCCACAAACTGCCCCAGGATGAGATTCACCTGCCATTCTACCCCATGGACAAAAAAGAGGCGGAGAAACATTGCGGCGCCTGCCATGCCCCAGAAGGTCAGGTTCCTCTGCCCGAGGGCCATCCCCCAAAATACCGCTGTCTCTTCTGCCACAAGAAATACAAATAAAATGATAATTGTCCAGCAGCACCGCATCTGCGTTGTCATCGGCCGGCTCATGTGCAATAGCACACTTCGCCGGCCTCTTTCGCGCATCTGCGGCACCGCTGATCAGTTACAGGTTGAATGTTTCAGCCTGTTTTTTGGACTTTAACTGGATAGTACGTAAGATGAAAATCACCATTCCCCTGCCGGACCTCCGCGCCACCCTTGCCCTTGGCCGCTATCTCGGGGAGACCGCCAGCCCCGGCGAGGTGATCACCCTCGCCGGAACTCTCGGGGCCGGGAAAACCACCCTCACCCAGGCCATCGGCCAGGGGCTACAGGTGCCGGAGTCCTGCTATATAACCAGCCCCACCTTCAGCCTCCTGCACGAATATCCGGGACGACTACCCCTCTATCATTTGGATCTCTATCGCTTGAGCGATGAAGCGGAAATCGAGGATCTCGGCCTGCTGGAATATCTCTACGGGACAGGGCTCAGCGTGATCGAATGGCCGGACAGACTGGGCAGCCTTATGCCAGAGAAGCGGCTCCATATCGAATTAATCATGCTCAACGAAACAGCACGGCTGGCGGAGATTACCGCCCATGGCAAGGTGTGGGGGGAGAAAATCGCCACGATGCAGGCCCATGAATGGCAGAAGCCAGGCAGTAACGGCTGAAAGAACAGGAATCGGACGGATCAGGAAGGGTCTTTGTTCTCTAAACAGGAAATCCGCGGCATCATCTCGCTGAGGACCATGGCCAGCTTTGCCTTAATAATGGGCTTGGTGAGAAAACCGTTCATCCCTGAATCGTAACAGGCGGTCTCATCCTCTTTTCTGGCATGAGCCGTGAGCCCGACTATAGCCAGCGGCTCTTTTAAGGTACGCAGCCCGACATAATCCTGCCGCAGGGCCGGATCGGCCTCAATCTCCCTGATTTTTCTGGTGGCCTCCATGCCGTCCATATTCGGCATCTGAACATCCATAAAGACGAGATCAAAGACCTGATGGCGAAGATGTTCCAAGGCCTCAGCCCCATCGGAAGCCACCTCGACCTCGTAGCCCTCCCGGGTAATCAGGATACTGGCCAGCCGCTGGTTGACCGCATTATCTTCAACCAGAAGAATCCTCCCACCGCTGGCAGCCTTTTCACGACCCGCAGCCTTATGCTCTTTCAAGGAGATGATCTCTGCCGGCGCCTCCTCCAGGGGAATCACAAAATAAAAGGTGCTGCCCTTGCCCACCTCGCTCTCCACCGCGAGACGACCGCCCATGAGTTCCACGAGTTGGAGGCAAATGGCCAGCCCCAAGCCCGTGCCCCCATATTTCCTGGTGGTCGAGCCGTCGGCCTGGGTAAACTTTTCAAAAATTGCCTCAACCCTATCAGCGGGAATACCTATGCCGCTATCGCGCACCGAAAAACGACTGACAATTTGACCAGCAGCTTCACGCTCATAATCAACCAGAATATCAATCCCGCCCTGCTCGGTGAACTTCATGGCGTTTCCGGCAAGATTGATCAAAACCTGACGCAGACGGTTACTGTCCCCCATAATTCTTTTCGGGATACGGTTGTCAATCTTGCAGGCGACAACAACCCCCTTTTCCCTGGCAGGAATCTTGAACATGGCGGCCACATTGTCGACCACCTCGGCAAGATCAAAGGGCAGACGTTCAAGTTCGAGTTTTCCCGCCTCGATTTTTGCCAGATCAAGGATATCGTTAATCAGGCTCAGCAGGCTTGCTGCGGATTGACTGATGGTTCTGGTATAATCGAGCTGCTCTTCGGCAAGGGGAGTTTCGGACAGAAGTTCGCTGAAGCCGATGATGGCGTTCATGGGCGTCCGCAGTTCGTGACTCATATTGGCCAGAAAATCGCTCTTCAGCTGACTGATCTCCTCAAGCCGCACATTGGCTTCTCGCAACTCGGCGGTTTGTTTTGTTATTTCACTTTCCAACTTCCTGGCATACTCTTTTTCCCGATCCTGGTTGAGCCGATACTGGCGATAGTTATCCTCAATAAGCTTGCCGTGCTGCTGCTGGAGGATATTGATCTGCCGGACCGACTGTTCATGATCGGCGACAAGCATCTCCCGTTCCTGCCTGTGCAGGGCAAGATCAATGGTATTCTGCAACAAAGTGGTGAGCGCGGAACCTGGCCGCCAATCATCTTCCGGGGCCGCAGCGCAAGAAATGATCACCACTGCCGGCAATTTGGCAAGATACACCGCATGGCACCGGGCGCCGCTATCCGACTTTCCCGCGACAAAGCCATCGGCCGCTTTTGCCTCTTGAACAAGCCGTTCCCGCACCGGCTGAACAAGCGCCAGGGGCCGCGCCCCATCAAGCACAGTGCCTGCCTCGCTCACCAGGAGGATCGAAGCCTCTGGCAGCAGCGCCTCGAGAATCGCCAGAAAACTTTGCAGTTCCTCATTGACGTCGATCAGATCATCGAATATGGAGTCAAACGTGGGCTCGGTCATCAGCGCTTCACTCGCTCGCTTCGTACAGTTCTTTGGCCTTGGCCATTTCCCCAGGCAGATCCCTGATGATAATCTTGTAATCCGCCACCCTCTCCTTCACATGCTCCGTCAGTTCGGGGGGCAGTTGTTCGGTGGGCCCAGGAATAGCCCAGTACTTCATTTTTCCGGCCATGAATTCCGCCAGCTGTAGAATACTGCCGGTGCCGGAAACATCTTTCACCGGCTTGACAAGGTGATGCGACTTGATGGCGCTGAGCACTTCCTGGGGCAGACCCCATGCCTGAGTCAGAAGATAGCCCACCTCGGAATGGTCAGCGCCAATGGCATTGCGCTCACACTCGATGAGGGTTCCTTTTCCATCCCGGAAGGCCTTGCAGGCTTCGCGCAGCTGCTCCCCGACCATCTGATTTTCAACGATGAGGCCGATATCATGAATGATGCCGGCCAAAAAAACGTCCTCGCCATCCTTGCCGAAAATACGCTTGGCGATCATCCCGGCAAGAATGGCCACGGTGGCGGAATGCAGCCAGAGTTTTTGGGCCGAAAAATCAGCGTCATCCCCCTTAAACATCCCGCGCAGGCCTTCAACCGCTACCAAATTGCGGAGCTGCTTCATACCGGCAAAAACAACGGCCTTGGAAATGGATTCAACCTTTTGGGACAAGCCGAAATAGGGGCTATTGACCAGACGCAACAGCCGGGTGACCAGAACGGGATCGAGTTTAATGATTTCCTCGAAATCCTGCATGGTGCTGCGATCGTCGTTGACCAGCTGGGTCACCTTGATCGCCACATGCGGGAGCGTTTTAAGCTCGGTGAATTTTCTCAGTATTTCTTTAGCGCTGGGCATGGCTCAAGCACTCAAATTCAGGGGAAATCTTTTCCCGACAGCATGTGGGCTTTCTGCCCCAGACATTGTCATTTTTGACCGTCAAAGGCCTTAAGAAGTACGGCAAGCTGGGCCGCAAGCTCTTTTCCCTGGGAAAGGTCGCCGGCTCTGCCTATTTTTTCAAGCTCGGTCGCGATCTTGCGCACACCCTCCACCCCGAGACTGGCCGAGGCGCCCTTAATGCTGTGCGCGGCGTCAGCCACCGCTACGGCATCGTCCGCAGCAAGGCCGTCATTGATCCGCGCCAAATCAGAGGCGGAAGAATCGCAAAACAACACCAGAAGCTCCGCCAGCATCTCTTCGTCGTCTCCGGCCTGCTCCAGGGCAAAATTTCTATCCCAATCAAGGTCTGCCATCTCTGTTCCTTATCATGAAGTTGGCGTCGCCACAGCCCCAAAAAAACAAGACGGCGACCGCATCAAGCAAATCGATTCCCCAGTCAATGTATTTATCATACCGAAAGCGTTACGGATCGGCAAATGTATAAATGGAAAATTTATGCCCCGGCCAGCACAGCCTCTATCTCGACAAAAGAGATGACTCCGGCCCTGAGCAGGCAGACCTTACCCTCTTGATAGCCCAGAAGGGTAGAGCCCTGACCGCCCGGAGTTGCTCCGCCATCGAGAACGGCGTCCACCTCCGGCCCCAGCTGGTCACACACACCCCTGCCCGTTACCGCTGCCAGGTGCCCGGAAAAATTGGCGCTGGTCGCAGTTATCGGTCGGCCAAAGGCCCTGACAAGTTGCCGGGCCACAGGGTGGGAGGACACCCGAACCCCGATGGTGCCTAGGTTCCCGGTGAGCATCTCCGGCAATGCTACCACCCCCGGAAAAACAAGGGTCAATGGGCCGGGCCAGAATCTCTCCATGAGAATGGTAAAGGGCAGGGGAATCTCCGCGACCAAACCGGAAAGCTGAGAGACATTGTCAACGATCAGCAAAACCGGCTTATCGGCAGAGCGCCCTTTCAAGGCGAAAAGACGGGAGAGAGCCGCCCGGTTGAAAGGATCAACCGCCAATCCGTAATATGTTTCCGTGGGAAAGGCGACAACCCCTCCAGCCCGGAGGACCGCACAGGCCTGGGCCAGGGCCTCGTCTGCTACTTGGGGTTTCACCCCGGCCTGTCCTGTCACAGGCTTCCGACAAGCCGTTGCGCCTTTTCCTCAACCTCGCGGGCCATCTCTTCCTTAAAGGCAACAAGCCTCCCTGCCAACTGGTCATCGGCAAGCGCCAGAATCTGCGCTGCAAGAATAGCGGCATTCTTCGCCCCGGCCTTGCCGATACCCATGGTGGCCACCGGCACCCCAGGCGGCATCTGCACCGTGGAGAGCAAGGCGTCAAGACCGTTTAAGGATGAGGAATCCACCGGCACCCCGATAACTGGCAAAATGGTGTGGGCCGCCAAAACTCCGGCCAGATGGGCGGCCATCCCGGCTGCGGCGATGATGATTTTCAAGCCGCGATCCTTGGCGCTGCTTGCATATTCCATGGCCCGCGCCGGACTGCGATGGGCCGAAGCCACCGTTATTTCGTAGGGGATATCCATCTTCTTCAAAAAATCCACGCAACCCTGCATAACCGGCAAATCCGAATCGCTACCCATAACAATACCGATCATCGCTACTCTCCTTTGGGGTCGTAATCATTCACCAAAAACAAAAAAACGGCCCAACCTCTGCAATGTAAAGATTCAACAGCGCCGCTTCACTGCTACCGCAGATGCGCGAAAGAGGTCTGCAAAATGTGCTATTGCACGCACATGAGCAGGCCGATGACAGCTAAGCGAGCACAGCGAGACTGCGAAGCAGATGCGGTGCTGCTGAATATTTACATTCGGTCCAAGGCCTTACGGCCGATATCCTTACGGTAATAACAGCCGTCCCAGCTGATCTCTTCCGCAGCCTTATAAGCTTTGGCGATGGCCTCCTGCACCGTGTCGCCGATGGCGGTAACGCCCAGCACCCGGCCGCCGTTGGTGACAACAGCATCGCCCTTAAGTTCGGTGCCGGCATGAAAAACCACCACATCCTGATGCTGTCCCGCTTTGTCAAGCCCCGCGATGACCTTGCCATTCACGTATTTCCCGGGATAGCCACCGGCCGCCATGACCACACAAACCGTAGGCCGCGAATCGATCTCAAGGGAAATCTCGGACAGCTGACCGTCAACCACCGCCTCCATAACATCCACCAGATCGGTTTTAAGCCGCATAAGCAGGGGCTGGGCCTCGGGATCGCCAAACCGGCAGTTAAACTCCAACACCTTGACCACACCTTGGTCGATCATCAGCCCGGCATAGAGCACACCCTTGTACGGACAGCCTTCTGCAGCCAGGGCTTTTACCGTCGGCAGCATCACCGTTTCCATGACCTGCCGGTGCAGAGCCTCGGTCACAACCGGGGCCGGGGAATAGGCGCCCATGCCGCCGGTGTTCGGGCCCTTGTCGCCATCAAAAATCGCCTTATGGTCCTGGGAGGAAGGCAAGGGCAACACCGTCTCCCCATCGGTGAAGGCGAGAAAAGAGGCCTCCTCGCCACGGAGAAACTCCTCGACCACCACCCGGTTTCCTGCCTCGCCAAAGGCCTTTTCCTTCATGAACAGGTCCACCGCCGCCTTGGCCTCGGCAATGGTCTGAGCCACCACCACGCCCTTGCCCGCAGCCAGACCGTCGGTCTTGACCACCATCGGCGCGGCCTGCTTTTCGATATACGAAAGCGCCTCTTCGCGGTCTGTAAAGGTCGCATAAAACGCAGAGGGGATATGATATTTTTCAAGCAGGTCCTTCATGAAGACCTTGCTGCCTTCAAGGGTGGCCGCGTTGCGCCGAGGGCCAAAGACCCGCAATCCTTTTTCTTCAAAATGATCGACGATCCCCAAGGAAAGGGGAACTTCCGGCCCGACCACGGTGAGGTCGATTCCTTCCGTTTTGGCAAACTCGGCCAACGCCTCAATGTCGGTGGCGCTGATCTTGACGCAGGTTGCCAGTCCGCTAATCCCGGCATTGCCCGGAGCGCAAAAAATCTTCGTTACCCTGGGACTCTGCAGCAATTTCCAGACCAGGGCATGTTCCCTGCCGCCCGAACCAACAACCAGAATCTTCATCAAAAATCTCCTCGACATTCTGCGGAAACGATCTATTATCCCATTGGACTCATTGGGAAAGGCCCCCAAAACTGAGTGTGGCATTTTACCTCAAAACCGCCGAGCAAGAAAGCATTAATTGCCTGCCATTCCCGCCACCGCCCAACATTTGCCTGCACCTGCCAGAAAAATCCTTCGCGCAGGAAGAGCATTTTTTTGCCTTGACACCCGCCCATTCCCCTTCTATGATAGGCCAAAAAATGAATGAATACACATTCATAAGATAACAGGCTCATCGCCTCCACCTCTGCTCATCCTGCTGAATCCATGAGAACATCAGACAAACATACCAAGATTATCGAAGCCGCCATCACCGTTTTTGCCAGAAAAGGTTTCTTCAGCGCCCGCATTTCCGACATTGCCAAGGAAGCCCAGGTTGCAGACGGAACCATCTATCTGTATTTCAACAATAAATACGACATCCTTATCTCACTATTCGAGGAAGAGATCGGCAAGATCATCCTGGAGGTCAAGCTTCTCATGGAAAAAGAGAGCGACCCCAGATCGATGCTCCAGATTTTCGCCCTGCACCACATGCAGCTCATGGAGGAGAAAAGAGAACTTGCCGAAGTTCTACAGATGGAGTTGCGTCAGAGCAACAAATTCATGAAAGAATACAGAAATACGAAATTTATTGAGTATGTGGATGTGGTCTCCGCCATTATTCACAAAGGTCAGGAAGAAGGGGTGTTCCGTAAAAGCCTCCTGCCGGGCGTGTTCAAGCGGGCCTTTTTCGGCGCTCTGGATGAGACATCCAGGCTCTGGGTTCTGTCACCGGACCACACCTATACCATTGCCGAAGCAGCCCAGCAGATCAGCGACATCTTCATTTCCGGAATTATGGCTGAAGGCCAGGCCTGATCCCCGCCCTCATCACGCCCGCTCCGGCGGCTTGATGTCCATAACCTCCAGCTGCCGCACCCCGCCGGGAGTTTTCACGGTTATCTCGTCACCCACGCTTTTCCCAATCATTGCTTGACCAATCGGGGAGAGTACGGAAATGCTGCCCGTGCTCACGTCCGCTTCGAGCGGCCCTAAAAGCTGGTACCGTATCTCTTCTTCCGTGTCCAGATCAACAAGGGAGACAACCGTGCCAAAAACCACCCGAGAACAATTGACGTTCGTGCAGTCAATAACCTCTGCACGACCAAGATTGTCCTTAAGCTCCATAATCCGCCCTTCGATGTGCCCCTGACGCTCCTTGGCCGCGTGGTATTCGGCGTTTTCCTTCAAATCGCCATGCCCCCGTGCCACCTCAATCGCCTCAATGACCGTGGGCCGTTCTTTTTTCACCAGCCGGTCCAGCTCCTGACGCAATCTGGCATATCCCTCCTGAGACATGGGAATACGCACAACCATAACAACCTCCTTGCCAAAGCATAACTCTATAAAAAAATGGCCGTTTTCCCGGCAGGCAATCACAGCAGCGATTGTCCCGGACAAAACGGCACCCTTTTCAACACATCCTCTGCCCGATCCGCTCCGGGGATACGGAACGACGGAACAACACAAGCCCTTCAATTAGCACACAGAAAACAAGATTGCAAGGGAAAGCGCACCGCAGAAACCAAGCCTACCAGCGATAAACAGCCGAAAGAAAAAATTCTTTGGCCCGGTACTCCGGACCTGAAGTCAGCTCTGTCGTTGCGGCAAGAATAACCTGCGGGACACACTCCACAAAAAAGCCGCCCTTCCAGGTTTGCATGGCATACCCCATTTCATCATAGACCACGACATATTCAAGATTATAGTACCTGGGAACCCCACGCCGAAACTGGTCATCGGAGAGCTGGTGCTTAAAATATACGCTGAAGCGGGTCTGCCAGTAATTCATCGGCGTCCAGTATGGATGATCGGAGGCGGCAAACCCATCCGGCTGAAGGGGGCCGCCCCCTCTTCCCTCAGCGGTATCCTTAAAATCATACGTGTAACTGAATTTCAAAAATGCCGGTTCAAAGAAAAGCAAATAGGCGGCCCAAAAATCATAGCCCCTCATGGTATTGTTGTCTGAAAAACTGGAGTAGAGATACCCTCCCCCCGCCTGGACGCTGCGAACCATGTCCAGCACAAAATCCGCCTTATAATCCTGCTGCACGATATTCCGACCGAGGCTGGCCAGGGTATCATGCTTGACATCCCGGTCATAGGAAAGGATGCCGGTCAACCGATCTCCCAAGCGACCCTCCACGGCCATCTCCAGAAGAGCTGTGTCAGGCTGGCTGTTGTCCAGCAGCTCCGACCCAACGCCACCGCGCACAAGAAGCTGCTCGTTGATATTGGCCGCATAGGAAACAAGGGCGCGGGTTCCTAGAATCCTGCCATTGCCACCAGTATCCTGATAGTCGAGCCGGGCAAGACTCACCCCCAGGTCATGCTGCAAATAGGGCGAGTATTGCAGGCTGGTCTCTTCCCAAGTTTTCCTGATCGCCTTATAACCCTCCCGGCCCTCCTCCCGGAGATAGCCATATCCCAGAGCGACCCGGGGTTGACGCTTCAGCTCGTTTCTCTGCCTGGCCTCATCCAGCCCCGGAAAATCACCCCCGGCGACGGTTATCTCCTCATAGAGCGCCGCCTCATGGCCCAGCTGCCCGAATCTGCTGTAAATCCCGGCAAGATCAAACTGCAGGGAGGCGTCCGCTGGATAATCCCGCAGCAAGGTTTTGAAATAATTTGCAGCAGCCAAATACTCACGCTGCATCACCGCCTGCCTGGCTGTTTTTTCCAGAGCAAACTGCTTGTGCCAGCGGTAGCGAGCATAGAGCGGAACCGCAAGCTGGTTCAGCGCCATTGCCCCAGTCCCGGACTCAAGCACGGCACGGGGCTCCATCAACGCATCAACCGTGGTCTGCCTGTCAATCTCAGCAACGGTGAACTGCGTCCAGAGACCTGGCTCCTCATCTCGAGGCAAGGCCACATCCCGCACCTTTGCCTGTGCCACGAGACTGTCAGCCACCGAGGGTTCCAGGAAGGCATCGTACACGGCCACAGCCTTTTCCCATTCATGCTCAGCCCAGAGAATCCGCGCCTTAAGCAAAATCATGTCCGGTCGCGTCGCAAGGTTCGGAAAGTGCGCCTCCACCGCCCTGACCTCGGCAAAACGACCTCGGCTAAAAAGCTGCTGAGCAAGATGCACCGCAGCAAGCTCCTGCTCCGGAAAATCTCGGACCAGACCCTGCCAAATCTCAATGGCCGCGCCGATCTCGCCATTGGCCTCCCGGGCCGAGGCAGACAAAGAGCGGATCGTGACAGATTCGGGGTATTGCCGACTGGCCAGCTCGGCCCTCTCGCCCAGCTCCATAACCAGCCCCTCTTCTTTTAGAGCCTTCAGGAGATCAAGAACAAGGCCCTGATCCTGGCTGGATTCCGCCAGCATTCGCTGCAAAAGCGCCTTTTCCGCTCCGTTTTTCCCCTGGGCGCGGTAAATACGCAACAGAAGCAGATCTGCCTCAAGGCCGTCACGCTGCCCCAACAAAGACACGGCAATCTGCTCGGCCTCGGCATAATGAGTCTCGCCAAACAACAACCGGGCACGCAGCAGATCAGCCTCCCGATGCAACAGTGACCACGGCGGCAGTGGTGAGGACAGCCCGCGCCCAGCCGTATCCGGCAACTCGTTGACCAGCTGCACCAGGACCTTGACTGCGTCTTCTGTCTCGCCCTCCGCCGCCAGCAACCGTGCCCGCAACAACCTGGGGTCAAAGGCTTCTTTCGCCAGAACCCCGATCTTTCGGGAAGCACCGTTACTCTGCCGCTTGTCCATACCATCCTGTTGCGTCAGTTGCCCAAGCCAGATCCAGGCCTCGGAAAAACGCTTTTCCTGAAGAGCCAAGGCAAATAAACGTCCCAAAATTGCCTCGTCCTGCGGCTCATGGAGATAGGCCTGCCGCAAGACCTGCTCCGCCTCATAGGGCAACCCGCTCTGCCGATACACCTCGGCCAGGCCAAAAAGCGCAGCCGTGACCAATTCCCCGTCCGCCGGGTGCTTTGCAAGCATTCCGGTATAATATTCCCTGGCCGCAGTATAGGAAGCGGTTTCAGTCAGAGCCTTGGCAATGAGCAGTTGGGTTTGCTGAGATTCGCACAACCCAGGAAATTTTTCCTGGAGCCGGGCAAGATGATCCTGGGTTTTCCTGAGCAGGCCAAGCCCCCCTGCCAGCTGAACGCAGCGCAGCCTGAACATGCCGGTTTCGTCAGCCCCTTCCAGCAACTGCTCATACAAGGCCAACGCCTTGGCGGAATACCTCAGCCGCTCATACACCAAAGCCTGCCCGGCGAGAACCTCCGGCGTCCTTACTCCAAGAGCCTCCAGACGGGAAAACATCTCCAAGCTCTTGGACAGTTCCCCGCGGTCAAGGTACATACGGGCCAGTTTTTTAAGAACCGTCCGGTTTCCCGGCTCCATCTTGAAGAGAATCTCAAGCACTTCGAGGAGCTTTTGCCTTCGCTCCAGATGCGCCCACATGGCGTTGGCCTCGTCGTCATTGCCGCCCGCCAGCAACGCCTTGGCCCGCTTGGCCAGAATCTTCGGGTCATCGGGGGTAACCGCCAGAATCTGGTCATACAGGGCTACAGCTTCCTGAAGCTCGCCATTGGCCTCATACTGCCCGGCCCCACGTTCCAGATTCTCAAGGTTTGGCGCAGACCCAAGACTGAGGCCACGCCCCATGGCGGTCAGCTCGGTTTTGTTCCCCAGGGCGGCGTGAATATCGATCACCTGCCGCAATACCTCTTTATCCTCGGGCTTGAGGGAAATATAGCGCTCAAAATAGGCAAGGGCCTCGGGAAGGCGGGAAAGGCTGACATAGATCTGGCCAAGGCGTTTGAGAAGTCTGGGGGAGGATGGCTCCTTTTCCAAAAGAGGGAGAAGATAGGCCAAGGCCTCCTCTCCCTTGCCGCCCTTAAGATAATAGGCGGTCAACCGTTCTTTTGCCTCGGCGCTCTGGGGGGTGCGCGCCAGACGCTGCTAGGACTCAACTGCCTGGCTTTCGAGCCCTGATTTGTCATAGGCTTGGGCCGTCTTG
>JAPLJG010000062.1 GCA_026388735.1 Deltaproteobacteria bacterium | reverse complement strand
GAGTTCTCGCAGTCGGTGGAAATAATACGAGGCGGTAGACTTGTTAACCCCGACCAGAACCGCAGTTGTGCGTGCTGTTGTCCCAGCAACAAAGTGTTCGATCAGTCGGTCTTGTTTGGTTTTACTCAGTCTACTTTTTCTTATCCGGCCATTCTAAATAATTTTCATTATCTAGGACAGCCCCAAAAATAATGTGCCAACCAGGATTAGAACAAAGAATCAATCAGATGGAAACCCTGTTGCGCCCGCCTTCCTTGGCCCGGTACAGAGCCTGATCCGCCGCCTTGATCACGGCCTGGGGGGTTTTCCTGGTTGTGTCGCGCTGGGCCATGCCGATACTGATGGTGAGGGAGACCTTTTTTGCGGAGTCGCCGGACTTTTTTCTGCTGTCCGAATTCTTGCCAGCCCGGCTCGCGCTCCGGACCTTGAACCCGGCCTCAGCCACGGCCTGGCGCAATGCCTCCAAGTGGGGCTGGGCCTCTTTCAGCTCTTTGCCCGGGAAGAGAATGGTGAACTCCTCCCCGCCATAACGGAAGGGACGGCCGCCCCCGCCCACCTTGCCCAGCAGAGTGGCCACCATGGCCAGCACCTGATCGCCCACATCGTGGCCGTAGCGATCATTGAACTTCTTGAAAAAATCGATATCCACCATGGCCACGGTGTAGGTGTTGCTCAGCTTGAGCAGGGCCTCGTTCAAGGCCCGCCGGGCAGGGAGAGTGGTCAGCTCATCCCGGAAAGCCATCCGGTGGGCAGCCTCAATGGCGGAAACAATAAGGATCAGGGCAGCCAGGCTAAAAAGAAAGGCCTGGCGGGCGGGATTGGCAGCCAACACGGCAAGAAGCGCACAGAGCATGGCCCAAAAAAAGCCATGGTCCAGCAGATCGCGGTTGCGCCAAAAACGAAAAGAAAGCCCCAGTCCGGCCACTATGCAGATCACAAGGGCCGGGGAGAAAAGGGTCCCAACCAGGGGCAAGGAAATAGTCATCCCCTCCAGCTGCCGAACGATGAGCGGGCCACGCACCCCAAAGAGCGCAGCCAGCAGGAGCGGCTGGAAAAAAATAAAGGCAAAACGGCGCAGGCCCTGACCGGTGACAATGCCCCGCTCCCGCCAGAAAGAAAAAAGAAGCAGGTTAAGCGGCAGCGCCAGCAGGGCCATCTGGAACACATACCTGGCCAGGAGCTGGTCGATCTGGGCCACCCCGCCATAACGGCGCAGCAGTTGGTCGGCCATGAGCACCACCAGGGTGCCGAAGAGCAGGCGGCTGCGATTGAAGCGCCAGCCCAGAAAAACCGCGACCAGCCCCAGGGCCGGGGGCAAAATCCAGGTGATCCCGAACAACCATTGGGCCAGGCCATCGTGCTGCAAGGAGGCGAGCGCCGCCACGAGCAGCAGACCGCCCGGCGCCAGATACAAGAAAAATCCTTGCCAGAAGTGCATGTTTCCTCCGGTGCTCGGCTGCGGGACAATGGGATCTTGTAACTGAACCGCCCATCTTGTGCTGAAACTATGCCCCCCAAGCCTTTTCGTCAACTAGATATGCGAACCCTTCCATTTTTTTGCAAAGCAGGGCATGATGGACAATCATGACAGACCAGCACCCCCGGCCGCACGGCCCCACCATCGACCCAGAAAAATGCACCGGCTGCGGCCTCTGCCTAACGGTATGCCCGGACCAGACCCTGTCGCTGCTAGGCGGCAAAGCGGTGGTCAGCGGGGATCGCTGCCTGGCCTGCGCCCATTGCCGCGCTATCTGCCCAACCCAGGCCATCACCGTGTCCAACCTTGCGCACGATCTCCTTTTTCACACCTTCACTGCGGATATCCGCTATCTGCCCCCTGGCCAAGGGGACACGGCCCAGCTGGTCCGCCTCATGCTCTCCCGACGTTCCTGCCGCAACTACACAAACCGCACCCTGGACCCGCAGCTGCTGGAAGACCTGGTCCGCATCGGCACCACCGCCCCCTCCGGCACCAACAGCCAGGCCTGGACCTTTACCATCCTGCCGCAGCGGTCGGCAGTGGAGAGCCTGGGCAGCTTGGTTGCCGCCTACTTCAGCCAACTCAACCGGCAGGCAGCCAACCCCGTGCTGCGTAACCTTCTCCGCCTGCTTGGCAGGCCTGCCCTGGCCAAGTATTATCACCGCTACCACCACAGCATTGCCCAGGGGCTGCGGGAATGGTCGGAACAAGGCCGCGACCGCCTGTTCCACGGAGCGCCCGCCGCCATCATCATCGGCTCCCGACCAGGCGCAAGCTGTCCGAAAGAAGACGCCCTGCTGGCCACGCAAAATATCCTGTTGGCTGCCCACACCATGGGCCTGGGCTCCTGCCTGATCGGCTTTGCCGTGGCCGCCATGGCCAAGGCCCCGAGAATCCAACGAACCATGGGGATTCCCGATGACGAGGCCATCCATGCCGTCATTGCCCTGGGCTACCCGGCCGAACCGTACCAGCGGCTCACCGGCCGGAAACCGATAACTCCAAGATATTTCGTAGGATAACCCCCATGGAACACCGGATCATCGAATTGGAAACCCGCCTGGCCTTCCAGGAAATCGCCCTGGAAGAGCTCAACAGCGCCCTGATCTCCCAGCAGGCCCAGCTTGACGCGGTGGAAAAAGAATGCACCCGCCTGGCCCATCTGCTCACCGAAACCCTTGCCCCCCGGGACGCAGACCGCCCATGAGCCCCTTCACCCTCACCGTCGGCTCACAAGCCTGCCTGCGCGGTGCCTCAGCCACCCTGGCCGAGGCCCTCAAGCAGCAGCTGACCATCGACAACCCCGAGTACCTCGAGGCCAAGAAATACAGCCGCTGGATGGGCAAGAAGCTCAAGCCCCACCTCTATTTTTTCGCGGAACACGGCGACACCATCACCTTTCCCCGAGGCTACGCCAACCACGCCATTCTCCTGGCCCGGAAATTCATGCGCCAAGACCCGCAGATCATCGACCAGCGGCAGACTGCTGCTCCGGTGGATTTCCACTTCCTGGGCGAGCTGCGCCCCTACCAGGAGGAGGCCATTGCCGCCATCACCAAGCACGATTTCGGGGTGCTGGAAGCTGGCACCGGCTCGGGCAAGACGGTAATCGCCCTGGCGGTGATCGCCAAACGACAACAGCCCACCCTGGTGCTGGTCCACACCAAAGAGCTGCTCTACCAGTGGGCGGAACGGGCCAAAACATTCTTAGGCGTGGAGGCGGGGTTGATCGGCGACGGGAATTTCTCCCTGGCCCCCATCACCATCGCCATCGTCAACTCGGCCCGCAACCGGCTGGCAGAGCTGCCCGCCCATTTCGGCCAGCTCTGCGTGGACGAGTGCCACCGGGTTCCGGCCTCGCTCTTCACCGAGGTGGTGAGCGGTTTTGACTGCCGCTATCTGCTGGGCCTTTCCGCCACGGCCTTTCGCCGGGACGGCCTGACCAAGCTGATCTACATGTCCCTGGGCGACCGGGCCTTCAAGGTGGAAACCTTTGATCTGCACGAAAGCGGCGCCGTGCTCAAGCCGGAATATCTCCAGCGTCCCACGGAATTCCGCTATGTGTACCGGGGCAACTACCAGGCCCTGATGAAGGCGCTCTGTAGTAACGCGGCCCGTAACCAGCTCATTGTCGAAGACATCCTCAAGGAACGGGCCACCTCGCCGGGCACCATCCTGGTGGTCAGCGACCGGGTCAAGCATTGCGAGGCCCTGGCGGTCATGCTCGAAAAGCACGATTGCCCAAGCGCGGTGCTCACCGGCAAGCTCCCGGCCGAGCAACGCACCGCCCTAGTGGATTCCATCCGCCAGGGTGAGGTCAAAGTACTGATCTCCACGGTGCAGCTCATCGGCGAAGGATTCGACTGCCCGGACCTTGCCACCCTCTTTCTCACCACACCGATCAAGTTCACCGGCCGCCTCCTCCAGGTGGTGGGAAGGGTGCTGCGCCCGGCCCACGACAAACAGGCGCGGGTCTACGACTATGTCGATCCGGTGGGGGTTTTGAGCTCCTCGGCCCAAAGCCGCTGGCTCACCTTCCAGCAGGGGTAGAATGCCTTTTCATCCTTTACAAATTCTTTTCCCCCGTGTTAGAAACACCTTTTTTGCGGGAGGTACAGACATGTCATCGACAACCGTAACATCTAAAAGAGGGGCGGCATGAAGGTAAAACAGCTTGAGATTTACCTGAAAAACAAGTCGGGGCGCTTGGCGGACATCAGCCGCACCTTGGCGGAAAACGCCATCAACATCCGGGCTCTGTCCCTGGCAGACACCGCTGATTCCGGCGTCCTCCGCCTGGTGGTCAACGACACCACCAAGGCCCAGCAGGTTCTCACAGAAAACGGCTTCACCGTCGCCCTCACCGAGGTGCTGGCCGTTGAGGTCCCGGACAAACCAGGCGCTTTGGACTGCATCCTCCAAATGGCTGCCAAAGGCGGACTCAACGTGGAATATGTATACGCCTTTTCCAAAAAAAGCGGCGAATCCGGCATGCTTTTGTTCCGTTTCGACGATCAGGACGCGGCGGTGGAGGTCTTCCACAAGGCGGGCTGCCCCTTGTTGAGCGACGACGAGGTCCACTCCCTGTAAGCAAGAGGAAAGCCCATGGCCATCTCCCAAAAAATGCTCGCCTTTGCAGAACGCTCCTCCTGGATTCGCAAGATGTTCGAGGAAGGCGCAAAGCTCAAGGCCCAGTACGGCGCGGATCAGGTCTGCGACTTCAGCCTCGGCAACCCGGACCTGCCGCCGCCCGCCCAATATCAGGAGGCGGTGCGCAAGATTACTGCCGCGGAAACACCAGGCAGCCACGCCTACATGGCCAACAACGGCTACCCCTTTGTCCGGGAGGCGGTGGCGCAGCAGATCGCAGCCGAACAGGGCTTGGCAATAAGCCAGGACGATATTTTGATGACCGTGGGCGCGGCCGGCGCCATCAACGTGGTGATGAAATCCCTGCTCGATCCCGGCGACGAGGTGATCATCCTCGCCCCCTTCTTTGTCGAGTACACCTTCTATGTGGACAACCACGGCGGGGTAACGAAGATCGTCAACACCGCCGCGGATTTCAGCCTGGATTTGGCGGCCATCGAGGCGGCCATCACCCCGAAAACCAAGGCGCTCATCATCAACAGCCCCAACAACCCCACCGGCCAGATCTATTCGGCCACAGAGCTTGCCGACCTCGGGGCGATTCTGGCCAAGGCCGGGCAGGCCATCTACCTCATCAGCGACGAGCCCTACCGCAAGATCGTCTACGACGGCCACACCGTACCCAGCGTCTTTGCCGCCTATCGCAACAGCCTCATCGTTTCTTCGTATTCCAAGGATCTTTCCCTGCCAGGCGAACGCATCGGCTACATCGCCGTACACCCGGCGATCGAGGGCAAAGCCCAACTCCTCGGGGCCATGACCCTGGCCAACCGCATCCTGGGGTTTGTCAATGCTCCGGCCCTGATGCAGCGGGTGGTGGCGGAGTTGCAGGGGGTCACGGTGGATTGCACCGTCTATGCCCGCCGCCGGGAACTATTCTGCAAGGTACTGAGCGAAGCTGGCTACGAGTTTGTCCCGCCCAAGGGCGCCTTCTACATGTTCCCCAAATCACCCATCGCCGATGATGCCCAATTTGTCGGGCTGCTGGCCGAGGAGAAGATCTTGGGCGTGCCAGGCCGGGGCTTTGGGATGCCGGGCTACTTCCGCCTCGCCTTCTGCGTGGAGGATGCGGTGATCGGCCGCTCCGCCGAAGGCTTCAAAAAGGCATTGGCTAAGGCCAAGGCTCTGGCATAACCCAACACATCACCTCGAGGTTGTACACATGGGAGACGCACTGGCGCTACTCGCCCTGCTGATCGGGCTGGAATTGGTCCTGGGGGTGGACAACATCCTGGTCATCGCGATCTTTGTCGGCCGCTTGCCTGCGGAAAAGCGCCACAACGCCCGGCTGGCAGGGCTTGCCTTCGCCCTGGTCGCCCGGATCGCCATGCTGGTCGCCCTCCTCAGCCTGGCCAACCTCACCAACCCGGTCCTCCTGAATTTTTCCGTCCGGGATCTGATCCTGATCTCCGGCGGGTTGTTCCTGCTCTTTAAGGCGGTGAAAGAGATCCACCACACGGTGGAGGCCAAGGAAGAAGGGGCCGGACCCAACATGGTCATGGGTGGCTTTGCCGCAGTCATCGGCCAGATCGTCTTGTTGGACATCGTTTTTTCCCTCGACTCGGTGATCACCGCCATCGGCCTCACCGACCAGGCCTGGATCATCATCGCCTCGGTGGTGGTCTCCTTCGTGGCCATCCTCTTTTTTGCCGGACCCATCGGCGAGTTCATCCTCCAGCATCCGGCCATCAAGATCCTCGCCCTCTCCTTTTTGATCACCATCGGGGTGACCATCTTCATGGAAGGCCTGCACAAGCATGTGCCCAAAGGTTATATCTACCTGCCCATGGGCTTCGCCCTCCTGGTGGAAATTTTGCAGATGCGCTACGAGCACAACCGCAAAAAGGTGCCCGCCGCCGAGTAGGCGCCATAAATCCTGGCCGCATCTTCGCCTCGCCCTGTGCTCGCTTGCCGGACCACAATGACAGGGGCAAGGGGGAGCACGATGTGCAGGGCAGGGCTTGTCTTTTTCATTGTTTGCAACGTATGATGATGGATACCATCTTCCAGCAACATGGTGAACACGATGCGGACAATCAGATATTCCTTCTGGATCACTCTCGCGGTTTACGGCATCGTCGCCCTTCTCTGGCTCCTGGTGGGTGATTGGCTTATCGCCGACACAATGCACGCTCAGACCAAAATGCTTTGGGATACCGCCAAAGATCTGGCCTTTGTCCTCTGGTCCCTGGGACTTATCGCCTGGCTGCTGGCTCGGCACCACAAGACTTACCGCGAATTTTCCGCCAGCTACGAGGGGATATTCCAATCTGCCAACGATGCCTTTCTCCTCTTCGACCATACCGGCACCATCATCGATGCCAACCGCAAGGCATGCGAGCTCTATGGCTATCCCCTGGAGCACCTGAAAGGGCTTACCGGCCGCGACATTGTCCATCCCGATCATTACCACCTGTTTGAAAAGTTCGGCCGGGCAACCGAAAAGGAACTGGAACAGACCATTAGATCGATTGATGTCAGGGCCGACGGCCGCAGTTTCCCAACAGAGGTGCGGGGGGCCATTATTTCCCATCAGGGCAAACCGCACAGGTTGGCGATTGTCCGGGATGTCTCTGCCAGGCATACTCTGGAGCAGGGAAAGGTTGTCACCGATCAGCGGTTGCAAGAGCAGCTTGCCCTCCTGTCGCTCAGCGCCGAGCTGGGTGTCGCCCTAACCAAGGGCAGCGACCTGGCAGAGATTCTGCAACACTGCGCGGAACTGCTGGTCCGCCATCTTGACGCGGCCTTTGCCCGGATCTGGACTCTGAAATCTGGAGAAGCGATGCTGCATCTTGTGGCCAGCGCCGGAATGTATACCCACCTGGACGGCCCCCATAGCCGAATTCCGGTGGGCGAGGCCTACAAGGTGGGCGCCATTGCCTTCTACCGTACGCCGCTCCTTTCCAACAGCGTGGTGGGCGACCCACAAATCACCGATCAGGAATGGGCCAAACGGGAAGGGATGGTGGCCTTTGCCGGCCAGCCGCTCTTAATCGGCGACAAGGTGGTCGGGGTCATGGGGATTTTTGCCAGGCATCCTTTGTCCGAGGTGGTGCTGCAGGCCCTCGGTGCGGTGGCCGACGAGGTGGCGCTTGGCATCGACCGGATGTGGGCCGAGGCGGAGCTGGTGCAGAAAAACCGAGCCCTGCGCACCTTGAGTGCCTGCAACGAGATTCTGGTGCGGGCTCAAGAGGAAGCGAAATTTCTCGCGGATATCTGCCAGGCCATCATCCAACAAGGCGGCTATAAAATGGCCTGGGTCGGCCTCAAAGAGAACGATCCGGCCAGTGGGGTACGGGTGGCGGCCAGCGCAGGCGATGCGGTTGATTACCTCACAGGCATCAAAACCTCATGGGGGGATAACGAGTGGGGCCATGGGCCGACGGGCAAGGCCATCCGCACCGAAACGCTTACTTACTGTAACGATGTGGAACATTGCGACGGGTTTACCCCATGGCGGGAAGCGGCACGGGAACACCAGGTTGGCAGTTCCCTGGCTATTCCCCTCAAACAGGATGGGGATACCATGGGCGCCCTCAATATCTACGCCGCCGAAGCGCATGGTTTTGGCGAGGCGGAGGTGACGCTGCTACAAGAACTGGCCGTTGATGTGGCCTACGGCATCAAGGTACTGCGAGAACGGGCCGAGGCCAGGAAGGGGGTTGAGGAAAAAGTGCGGCTGGAGCAGCAGGTCCGCCAAGGCCAGAAGATGGAGGCCATCGGTACCCTGGCCGGCGGCATTGCCCACGACTTCAATAATATCCTGGCCGCCATCCTGGGGTTTACCGACCTGGCCAAGTACAAATTGCCCGAGGGCAGCGACCTGCACCACGACCTCGACAACGTGATCCAGGCGGGACAACGCGCCAAGGAACTGGTCAAACAGATCCTGGCCTTCAGCCGACAGGCGGAGCAGGAGCGACGTCCTCTCGAGATGTACCTGGTGCTCAAGGAGGCCTTGAAGCTGTTGCGAGCCTCCATTCCGGCAACCATCGCTTTCCAACTTGCCATCGACGAGAAAAGCGGGGCGGTGCTCGCCGACCCCACCAAGATCCATCAGGTGATCATGAACCTGTGCACCAACGCCTACCACGCCATGCGCGCCAACGACTCCGGACTGCTGGGGGTTGCCCTGCGACCGGTGGAAATCGGTGAGGCAGAGGCCAACGGAGTGCTGCGGCCCGGAAAATATCTGGAGCTCGCGATCAGCGACACCGGTTGCGGCATGACCCCGGAAATCATGGAGAGAATCTTCGACCCCTATTTCACCACCAAACCGCAAGGCGAGGGCACCGGCCTGGGGCTGGCCATGGTCCATGGCATTGTGACGCAATACGGGGGCGAAATCAGGGCGGAAAGTACGCTCGGGCAAGGAACAACGTTCCGGGTCTATCTGCCGCAGGCAACGCGCGAGGCTTCGGGGATCGAACGGATCGTTGCCCAGCAACTACCCGGCGGCAACGAGCGGGTACTGGTGGTGGATGACGAACCAACGGTGCTCGCCATGCATACGGGCATGCTGGAACGATTGGGGTATCAGGTGACTGCCCTGCCAAGCAGCCAAGAGGCGCTGGCCGCGTTTTCCAGCCGGCCGCAGGAGTTCGATCTGATCCTCACTGACATGGCCATGCCGGGCATGCCGGGCGATGTGCTGGCCCATAAAATCCGGCAGTTGCGGGCGGATATCCCGATCCTCATGTGCACCGGATTCAGCGAAAAACTGACGCCGGAAAGGGCCGCAGCCGTCGGGATCGGCAAGATCATCATGAAGCCGCTGCTGTTCCGCGAGCTGGCGACCTGCATCCGGGAGTTTCTTGATTCCTGAACCCAGATTTTGGGGAGCACCGTCTTCATGCGCAACGGCATGGTTTCCTGATCGTGGCTGATCCAAGAAAATGCCCCGGGGAAATAGGTTCTTGACACCCTGACCGTCGGCTTGCTAACCTTTATTTGAAAGAAAACTGTTTCCATTGTTTAACCAACACAGGAGGGGAAACGTATGAGAAGCATGACAAGCGTATTCACCGTGGCGTTCCTTGCAGGCCTGTTGCTAACCGCGACAGTCGCCCTGGCCGACCATCATGCAGTCAAGGTCTCGCAGAAAGATGGGGTCGGCAGCTTCCTGGTCGATACCAAGGGCATGACCCTTTACTATTTCAAGAAAGACACCCCCGGCAAGAGCGCCTGCGAAGGGGATTGCGTGGCAAAATGGCCCCTCTATTTCCGTGAGGCCGTGGCCGTCAAGGATGGCTTGAAAGCCGATGATTTTGCAACCATCACCCGCGCCGATGGCCAGAAACAAACAACCTACAAGGGCATGCCGCTGTACTATTTTGTTGGAGACAAGAACCCCGGGGATACCGCCGGGCAAGGGGTGAAAGATGTCTGGTATGTTGTAACTCCCTAACCACGCTTAAGTATACCGCTTAACCAGGGCCCCGTCTCCGGACGGGGCCTTTTTTTGAATAACACCCAAGAAAAGGAACCCCCCATCATAACCCTCCCCATCCATGAAGTCCTGCCGGAGCTGCGGGCGCAACTGGCCAGCCACGAGGCCGTGGTGCTTTCCGCTCCGCCCGGTTCGGGCAAGACCACGGTGGCGCCCCTGGCTCTGCTGGCCGAGCCCTGGCTGGCCGGGCGGACCATCCTGATGCTGGAGCCGCGCAGGCTAGCGGCCCGACTGGCCGCGACCTTTATGGCCCGGCAGCTGGGCGAGGAGGCTGGCCAGACCGTGGGCTACCGGGTCCGTTTCGAGGCAAAGGTCTCGGCGGCAACCAGGGTGGAGGTGATTACCGAAGGGGTGTTCACCCGGAGAATGCAGGACGACCCTGAGCTGACCGGGGTAGGGCTGGTGATCTTTGATGAATTCCACGAACGCAGCCTGCAAGCCGATCTGGCCCTGGCCCTCTGCTTGGATGTGATGAGCGGGCTGCGGGACGATCTCAAGCTCCTGATCATGTCCGCCACCCTGGACACCGGAGCGGTCAGCCGGTTGCTCGATAATGCCCCAGTGGTTATGGGCACGGGTCAGAGCTATCCCGTGGGTGTGGAATATGGCAAAGGGGGCCAACTGGTCCAGCCCCGTGAGATCGCCAAACAACTGGCTGCAACCATCCACCAGGGACTGGTCGAGCAGCCGGGTGACATCCTGGCCTTTCTCCCCGGCGCTGCCGAGATCAGATTTACCCAGGCCCTCCTGGCTGCGGCCCTGCCCGCAAACGAAATCGCCATCCATCCCCTGTACGGCGACCTGAGCCTTGCCGCCCAGCCCGCGGCAGTGCAACCGGACACGAATGGCCGACGGCGCATCATCCTGGCCACGCCCATTGCCGAGACGAGCATCACCATCGAGGGCATCCATACCGTGGTGGACAGCGGCTGGAAACGGAACCCGCAATTCGACCCCAACAGCGGCTTAAGCCGCCTGACCACCCAGCGCATCTCGCACGCCTCGGCCACCCAGCGCGCCGGCCGGGCCGGACGCCTTGGTCCAGGCCACTGTTACCGCCTGTGGAGCATGAGCGAAGACCACGGCCTCAAGCCCTTCGACCCGCCGGAGATCCTCACCGCCGACCTGAGCCAGCTGGTTCTGGATCTGGCCCGCTGGGGGGTGCATACCCCAGAGGCCTTGCGCTGGCTCGATCCCCCGCCAGCCGGACATTTCGCCCAGGCGCAATCCGTGCTGCTGGCCCTCGGAGCCTTGGACCAGCAAGGCCGCATCACCTCCCTTGGCCGAAAAATGGCCGAGCTTCCGGCCCACCCGCGCCTTGGCCACATGCTGCTGGCGACCACCACACATAACGCAACCGATCTGGCCTGCGACCTTGCTGCCCTGCTCTCAGAGCGGGACATCATCAAAGGACGGGAGCGCTCGGCGGATATCGAGGACCGGCTCCACGCCCTGGCGGTATTTCGTAGCGATGGCCAGGCAGCAGCCAAATCCCTTGAGGCGGACACCGATGCCTGCCGCAGAGTAATTCAGACCAGCAGGCAGCTCCGGGAGCATCTGCCCAAACCCACCCGGAACAAAGCCCATGCGACGACAGCTGGCGAACTCCTGGCCCTGGCCTTCCCGGATCGGATCGCCCAAGGTCGGGCCGAGGGCAGAGGCCAGTACAAGCTGACCTCCGGGCGGGGCGCGGTTCTCCCGGCCCATGACCGCCTCGCTGCTTATGAATATCTGGCCGTGGCCGAACTGGACGCGGGCAAAATCGAGGGCCGCATCTTTCTTGCCGCCCCCTTGACCAAGGAATCCTTGCTGTCCTTGTTTGCCGCCCGGCTACAACGGGAGGAAAAGGTCTATTGGGATGAGCAGAGCGGGAGCGTAAAGGCCCAGCGCCTTGTGCGGCTGGGCGAGTTGGTCCTGGAGGCCGCCCCCCTGGCAAAACCCTCCGCCGAGGCGGTACTGACCGCCCTGCTCTCCGGCATCCGCAGCCTCGGCCTTGCCGCCCTGCCCTGGAATGACAAGGCCAGGGAGTTGCAGGCCCGCCTGGAAAGCATGCGCCTCTGGCAGCCGGAAGCGGGCTGGCCGGAGGTCTCCGATGCCTGCCTGATCGAGAGCCTTGAGCACTGGCTGGCCCCCTATCTCACCGGGATGCGGAGCGTGGAACATCTCAAAAAACTCGACCTCTGCGCCATCCTCACCGCCCGGCTCGACTGGCAACAACAGAGCCAGCTGGACCGCGAGGCCCCCACCCATCTCACGGTGCCCAGCGGCTCACGGATCAAGCTGCGCTATACCCCTGGCGAGGCTCCGGTGCTGGCGGTGCGCCTCCAGGAGATGTTCGGCTTGGCCGATACCCCCAGGGTTTGCAACAACACGGTACCGGTGCTTCTCCATCTGCTCTCCCCGGCCCAACGGCCCATGCAGATCACCCAGGATCTGCATGGCTTCTGGGAAGGGGCCTACCATGAGGTAAAAAAAGAACTCCGGGGCCGTTATCCCAAACACCACTGGCCGGACGACCCCTGGCAGGCCCAACCAACCAGCCGGATCAAACCCAGAAAATAGACGGTTTGCGGAAGGCAAATCCTGCGTGCGCATCATGGCCTGCGTGGTACAATACCCCGACAAAAACAATCTCTCTCAACTCCTTTGCTTGCACGGCAGTCAAAATCCCATTGGCACGCAGCCGAGCACCGGAGAGGCTGCCGAAAAGGGATTTGCACTGTTTGAGGCGAAGCCGAGTTTGCAAAGCCCCAGCAGCATCGAGGAGCACAGGGCATCCCGCCTTCGGCGGGACAAGAGACATCGGGGGCCTTTTCTTTGGTTCGTTTCTTTGGGCAAGCAAAGAAATGAACAGAAAAACAAATGGAGCGAATCATGGAACTTAATATCCCGGTAATCGGCATACTGCGGGGAGTGGAAGGCGATTTCTTCGGCGAGGTCATGCAGATTTCCTTTGCCGCCGGGCTTACGGCCATGGAAATCACCATGAATACCGCCGGGGCGGAGGAAATCGTTCGGGAATACCGTCCCGCCATACCCAGCGGCAAGCTGCTGGGTATGGGCACCATCCGCAATCTCGATGAGGCCAAGCGGGCCGTGGCTGCCGGGGCCATGTTTCTTGTTACCCCCAACCTGGACCTCGGGGTGATCGAGTATGCCAAGGCGGAGGGCATCCCCATTGTCGCCGGAGCACTGACCCCCACCGAGGTCTACAGTGCCTGGTCCGCCGGAGCCGACCTGGTCAAGGTCTTCCCCTGCGGCGCCATGGGCGGCCCCCAGTACCTCAAAGACCTTCAGGGGCCTTTCGATCACCTCCGACTCGTTGCGGTGGGAGGGGTGAGCCTTACCAATCTCCCGGACTATTTTGCCGCAGGCGCCGCAGCGGTGGGCGTATCCACCAGCCTCTTTGGCGGCAAGGCCCTGCGGGAGAAGGATCTTGCCCAGATCGGGCAAAACGTGAAAAATTTCATTGAGCATTGCCTGGCCGCAAAAGATCGGGTATGATCTCCTCCTTTACTTCGTAAATCTACGTCTTTTTCAAGGAGACTTTGCCATGTTTAGACCGGAAATCAAAGTTATCGACTGTACTGTCCGCGACGGCGGCTTGATGAATAAATGGCAGTTTGACGACAAGTTCGTCCGCGCTGTTTATCAGGGGCTGAGCGAGGCCGGGGTCGACTACATGGAGATCGGCTACCTCAGCTCCGAATCCGCCTTTTCTCGCACCGAGGTCGGCCCCTGGAAATTCTGCGCCGAGGATGATCTGCTGCGCATCATCGGCGACAACGAGAAAAAGATCAAGTTCTCGGCCATGGCCGACATCGGCCGCATCGACTACAACGATATCCGCCCCCAAAAGGAGAGCGTGCTCGATATGGTGCGGGTGGCCTGCTATATTCACCAGATCGACAAAGCCATCGCCCTGGCCCACCACTGCCAGGATAAGGGCTACGAGACGACGATCAATCTGATGGCCGTCTCCACCGTGGGCCCGCGGGAGCTGGAAGAAGGGCTTGACGACCTGGCGAAAAGCCAGGTGCCGATCATCTATCTGGTGGACAGCTTCGGCGCCTTCTACCAGGAAGACATCGAGCTGCTGGCAAAAAAATACATGGAGCGGCTGCCGGGAAAAACCATCGGCATCCACGCCCACAACAACCAGCAGCTGGCCTTTGCCAACACTATCTCCTCGGTGATCTGTGGGATCAACTATCTGGACGCCACCCTGTACGGCATGGGGCGCGGCGCGGGCAACTGCCCCTCGGAGCTGCTGCTCTCCTTTCTCAAAAACCCCAAGTTCAATGTGCGCCCGCTCATCAAGGTCATCGAAGAGGAGATTCTCCCCTGGCGGGAAAAAATCGACTGGGGCTATTTCATCCCCTACATGGTCGGCGGTGTTATGAACCAGCATCCCAAAGCGGCCATGGCCTGCATGGAATCCGATAAGAAAAATCAGATCACCGAATTTTACGACCAGATGACCAGCGCCGCCGCTATCTAGGTTTTTTCACCCAGTTTTCCAAGCAAGGCAGATCCTTCCGAGGTCTGCCTTTTTTTTATTGCTGATCATCCCCCTCTTTCCGCATATAATTGGGAAAAGAACCGAGAGGAGGACAGCATGCGTACTTGGACAAGACCGTATTCTCCCAATCCCATCGCCCTGCTGGCACTGCTCCTGATCGTGGCCGCCTGCGGCCGACCCGCCTACGTTTTTCATGAGGATTCCCGCATCAACGCGGTTCTGGAATCGCACCACCCCTTGCCAGGCTACACTTACTACTACAGCGGCCCGGAGGATTTCCCCCTGGCCATCCTGGGAATCAGGCCGGAATACCGCCTGAAAAAAGAATTCTGGATTCCTGTGGATCTGACGGAAAAGAAACTACAGGGCTGGATGGAGGTCATCGACAACCCACATCGCAACCTGAAAACCAGGTATCACGGCAAGGTGATCCGCACGGCGGATGGGGAGGAGATAGGCATCTGGTATTCGCCCCAAGAATGGTCCACGGTAGAGTTGGGGCCGGACCGGGAGGTCAGCATCTACACCCCGTTCAACACCCTGTACAATAAAGTCACTGGCAACGAGGGTGGTTTTCCTTAAGCTGATGGAATGAAGGGCAATCATGACAAGCGACAAAATTCAATTAACGGAAGAGGATATCACCGGGATCAAGGCGGATGCCATCGTGAATGCGGCCAACAACTCCCTGCTGGGCGGCGGCGGGGTGGACGGCGCGATCCACCGGGCTGCCGGCCCGGAGCTGCTCGCCCAATGCCGGGGTCTGGGCGGCTGCCCAACTGGCGAGGCCCGAATCACCAAAGGCTACAACCTGCCAGCTGCCTGGGTCATCCACACGGTGGGTCCGGTCTGGCGCGGCGGAACCCAGGGGGAGCCGGAGCTACTGGCCCGCTGCTACCGGAGTTGCTTTTCCCTTGTTCGGGAATATGGCCTAAAAACCATCGCCTTTCCCGCGATCAGCACCGGGGTCTACGGCTACCCCAAGGAAGAGGCTTCCCGCATTGCCGTGCGGGAAGCGCGGCGAGCCCTGGCGGAAAACAAAGAGCTCACGGCCATCCTCTTTGTCTGCTTCAACAGCGCCACAAGGCTGGCGTACCAAAAAGCCTTGGCAGACGACTAATCGCCCTCCTTCACAACAACTTCCAAGACCTCCCCGGCAAACTCCACCACATCTCCGGGCACAAGTTGCCGACCCCGGCGGGTTTCCACCTCGCCGTTGACCCGTGCCTCGCCTTCCTGAATTCGGAGCTTACCCTCACCACCGGTCTCAACCACCCCGGCCAGTTTAAGCAACTGGCCAAGCCGGATAACCCCGTCGCGCACCGCAACCTGCTGTCTGCTCATGTTGTGTATCCTTGTTTTAAAACGGCGGGGCGATGGTCACCAGAATCCGCAAATCGGTATGCGCCCGGACGCCATGGGGCTCGTTGATGTCGCAGAGCAGCAGATCGCCTGCCTGGGCCGGGATGGCCTTGCCGTCCTTACCGAGAAATTCCCCGCTTCCCTCCAGCACCTGAATGGAAAGCTGGCCCTCAGAATCATGGGAATGCACCGGAAAAACCTGACCGGCGCTGAGATTAAAATTCAGAATCCGAAACCAGGGCGAATCGTGAAGCAAAAACTTTTTCATGCTCAGGCCATCAAAAACTCTAGTTTCGGTAAGGCTCTTTTTCTCCATCATCTTAGCACCTCCTGTGGGCAGATTGAATACATCTCTTGGCTCCCCAATATACGAGACCAGCCCACTCTTTTCCTTGACCTGAATCAACACCCCCGCGATTTACCATAAAAAAAACCGCCATACGAATTTCGGATGGCGGCGAGCAGACACAGAACCCTTGGCTGCTGATTATTTGAGGACACCCCCCTTCTTTTTCATTTGGGGCTGAGAGGCAGCTTCTTTCATCGACTCCCAATCCGCCGCTTCCGGGGGAGAAGAACCAGGCACCAGCCGCAACTCCTGACTTCGGGATTTGATTTCCCCGTTGAGCACAGCGCCGGACTCCACCGCCAAATCCATGGTCTCGACCTTACCCTGGATAAAGCCGCTTTTCACCACATACAGTTTCTTGACATTGACCGTGCCTTCAACCCGACCCGAGCAGACAAAGGTGTTGACCACGATGTCCCCGGATATCATCCCGGTTTCCCCAAGGATAAGATACTCTCCGCGGATATTGCCTTCGGCCTTGCCGTCAAGCCGCAGCTTGCCCTTGAACGAGATATCACCTGCCAGCTGCATATCCGCGCCGATTACGCTGGTAATCATCTCAGAATCTGTCTCTCCGATGCCCTTCTTGTTAAAAAAACCCATACCAATCACCTGCTGCGGATTTTTCAAAGTTACTCCGGTCGAGAAAAAACCGGAGCTGCATCATTGGCCAATTGCGCAGCCTATTTCACCGACAGTGCGGCAGCGCGGGGATTTACCTGAATAAATTTCACCGGGTCGATCAACTTGTCCCGGTATTTGACTTCATAATGCAAATGGGCTCCCGTGCTTCTCCCCGAGTTGCCCACCAGCCCGATGACCTGCCCCCTGGCCACAGTGTCGCCCTGCTTGACAAAATCCTTCTGAAGGTGGAGATAACTGGTCTGGAATCTGTTGCCGTGATCAAGGGTGAGAAAATTGCCATGGCCGTTATCATAGCCATTGGCAACAACAACGCCGTCCGCTGGGGCAATGATTTTGGTGCCGGGATTGTTTCTGATATCAACCCCACTGTGAAAGGCAGGTTCCCCGTTGATGGGATCAAGCCGCGCCCCAAACTGGGAGGTAATGGTCCCCCGAACCGGCGCCCCCAAAGGCACGGACTGGATGGTATCCAGGTATTGATCCACCTTCAGGGTAAGGCCTGCATACGAATCCTGCGGCAGCCGGGTAAAAGGTCCGCCCGCGCCTTTCTTGCTCTCATGCACCTCAAGATTCACCCCCACCGAGGCGAGGATTGACTCGATAACCTGGCTCTTGTGCTTCAAGTCGGTCAGAGCCGCATTCAACAGGGCCTGCTGCTCCTGCTCCTGTTTGGTTGTCCGCTCCTGCATGTTGGTATTCAGGGCGACGGTGATCGCCAAATCCTTTTGCATTGTTGCAACCCGCTCACGCAGAACGAAGGTTTCGCCGGAAAAAAACCAGCCCAACCCGCTGCCAAGCACGAAAAAACAACAGACCCCAAGCACGGTCTTCAGGGCCTTTCTGGATACAGTAAACGAACGAATTTGCCCCCGTTCGCTGGTCACAATAAAATGTATCTGTTTATCCATGCGGCAGAAGCCCCCTTGTCTGCGATCCGGCGGTCAAAGACTACCAGCGCCCGGCATAAAATCATCCCGACGCATACAACTATCTCCTCAAAAAATGAGAGAAATTCATAATAGTTTCGAAAAAGAGTAACAGGAATGCGACAGGCAAACCAGAATTTTTTTAACCCCTTGCAGGGGGGTACCCGCAACCCTTTATGCCCCTTGCCTTTGACGGATTATTTTTTTGTCTCTTGTCTCTTCACAAGAAAAACGCTATGCATATTTCCAGAAACATAATGCGTTCTTCCGTACTCCCCTTTTTCCCTTGCAAAGACCCATGCGCAAACCAAAACGCTCCCCCGGACAACCAGAGCACAGTGCCAAACCTCCTGGGGCAAAAACAGGGAAACAGCCCATCCGCAAACTAGCGATCAGCGATGATCTCGGCGTCCTCTTCTCCCATGGCCAGGAAAACGACACCCCGCACAGCTTTGCCAGCGCACTGGCCTCTGGGATTCCCGCCACAACCCTTGCCGAGATTCTTACGGAAAAGGAAGAGTTGCCAACCCCTGCCCAATCGCTGCAGACCGCAATCAAAAACTCCCCCCCACCCCAGGACCGCATCGACCTCCACGGCTGCACCGCCTCTGAGGCGGAAACAAAGACCGAGAATTTTCTGGCCAGGGCTCGGTGCAACCACCTGAAAACCGTCATGATCATAACCGGCAAAGGCCTCCACTCGCCGGAAGGCTCCGTACTCAAAGACATCATTGAGACCCGGCTCAAGATCATGAAAAACGACGGGTTGATCCTCGCCTATCTCTGGGAAAAAAAGAGCCTGGAAAAAAGCGGGGCTCTTCTCGTCTACCTGCCCTGAACTGCAAGCAAAAGGACCCTTGCCGTGCCCCTGCATCAGGTCACGGTTTTCGACCCCTTTCCCTTTGTCATCGGCCAGAGGATTCACATCGCCTGGGGTCCGCGTGGCGGCGACTGGCAGGTGATCGGCCTGAGCGAGCGCAAGGTCCAGCTCAAGTGCCCGGTTTCGGGACGGGAGGTGGAGTGGGACCGGTTCTGTTATCTTGCCGAGGCCCGCGAACAGGAATGGCCCATACTGCGCTGAGATTTTCAAGACCGCTGAGCCTTGACTTGCATGCTGCCCGGATTATATTCCCCATAGTGCCCGACCGAACCTGCCCACAATATGCAACGAGAATAGCCCATGGGAACGACGATGAAAACAGACCTGCTGCTGGCTGCCGGTTGAACCATGCAGCACGACGCCTTTATCACAACCATCCTCTTCGACTACGGCGGAGTCCTGGCCGAAGAGGGCTTTACCAAGGGGCTTTCGGTCATTGCCAGGGAAAACGGCCTTGACCCGGCTCCTTTTTTCCATACTGCCACCGAGACCATCTACGCCTGCGGCTATGTAACCGGCAAGAGCACCGAGCAGGCTTACTGGCAGCTGCTCCGCAGCCAAACCGGTATCAGGGGCGAAGACCAGACACTGACCGAGACAATCCTCAGCCGCTTTACCCTGCACCCCAAGATGCTTGCTGCGGTCCGCGCCCTCAGAAAACGAGGGCTGAACCCGGTCATTCTCAGCGACCAGACCGACTGGCTTGACCGCCTCAATGATCGGCAGCCGTTTTTTCAAGAATTCAGCCGGGTCTTCAACAGCTACCATCTCGGCAAGACCAAACGCGAGCCAAGCCTGTTCACCGACATTCTTTCGACCCTGAAGATCGAGCCCCGGCAAGCCCTCTTTGTGGATGACAACCAGGGCCATATTGGCCGAGCTGCTGCCCTTGGCCTGGAAACCCATCTGTTCCAAAGTGAAGAGCTATTCTTCGCCGACCTTGCCCGGCGTGACCTTGCCTGAGCCCGCCGAAGAATAGACCCGAGGACAAGAGGCCATGCTGGATCATAAAAAACTCGCCGTCATTCATATTGTCAAAAAAGAACTGGCGGTAAGTGAGCAGGAATACCGCGACACCATGGAAAAGGTGGCGGGAGTCCGCTCGGCCAAGGATCTGGACGAGACTGGCTTCCAAAGACTCATGCGCTATTTTGCCAGAAGCGGGCATTATCGCTCCCGGCAGGAAGGCATTACTTTCCGGCAGAGAATGTACATCAAGCATCTTGTGGAAGATCTTGCCTGGGATGCAACGCATTACGCCAATTTTTCAAAGAAATACTACAAGACCGCAGAGATCGGGACGCTTTCCAAAAAAGGGGCCAGCAAGGTGATCGAATCATTGAAGCATATTCTGGCAGGACGATGAAAAAGAGAAGGAAAAACGAACTATCCAGCTTGGAGCCGAAAAGTGAAAAAAAACACGGAGCGTAACTGTTCAGCAGGGCCGCAGATGCTAGGAAGAGGTCGGCGAAGTGTGCTAGTGCACATGAGCTGGGCGATGACAGGTAAGCGAGCCTGCGAGACTCCGACGCAGATGCGGTGCGGCTGGACAGTTACAGGACAACAATGACAGCATTCAAGGATGAATGGGATCTGGGCATGGCCCTACAGATTCTGCACAGCGAAAACGTAGACGGCAAACTCTGGGCCGAGGCGGTGAAATGGCTGTTTCTCTTTGGCCCCCCGGCAATACGAGAGATGATCAGCCAGGCTTCAAGCATGGCCACCGGCAAGTTTTTCCCGGAACTATCCCCCATCGGGTACACCGATCAGGGAGAGGCTCTGTACGACATCAAAAAACTTGCCGAAAGCCTGGGAATGAGCGAGGAGGAAGCCTTGGCCAAGATGGCGGAACTGGAAGCTGAGCACGATATCCAGAGTCTTTATGACGCACCGGAGGCGCATAAGATCCAGTAAGCTCGAATCAGAATTGAATCCCACCCCGCCGCCTGTCCCTGGCGAGAACCCGATCCAGAGACAGCATGCCCCCGCCCCGGAGAACAAGGGCCAGAGCAATCCCCAGCACCAGAATATGGTACTCATACCCCTCGCCCTGTTGCTGCCCGAACCAGTTCATGAAAAAGCCATGCTGGAGATGATTCATCTTCAGACAGATGGCGATGGCCGTGCCGATGGCCAGGGCCCAGACCCTGGTGAAAAGGCCAAGCACCAGCAACAGCGATCCGCACACCTCGGTGACCATTAAGAGAATAATAGCCCAGAAGGGAAAGCCCATGGCAGAAAACGCTGTGACCGTTGCCGCGTAACCAGGCCCCCCGAACCAGCCGAAAACCTTTTGCGCACCATGGGGGAAAATCACCACCCCCAAAGCCAGGCGGATCAACAATTGAGCAGGGCTACTATCTGTCGCTGCCAGGGTTTTCACCATCAGAAACCTCTCACAAAAACCAGTTACAAGTGTAAGACCCAGCTGCCTGCGGGACAATATTTCCCGCTCATGAGTCCAAGCAATGGCGCAATTTTTTAATATATCAATTCACCAAAGGAATTTCCAGCTGAAAAACAATTGCCCGCCTCGACAAACAAGTAATTCCACAAGAATGGGCATGGCGTTTTATTTTTTTTTCAGGTAATAATTAACGATATTCTCAAGAGGCTCAAAAACGTAACGGACGGCAGATACCGTCGGAGCTGTGCCGCCCCTATTTTTCAGGTCGGCGGGTGCCCCTCGTTTTTTAACCCGGGAATTTTTTTATTGGCCAGCCCGCAGCCGTATTCCAAATGATGATGTGCAACACGAGGAGAGAACATTGAACGCCCGATTCCGTTATTACCTACTGCCCTTGGCCATGCTTCTTTTTCTTGTCGCCGGTTGCGGCTTAATGAAAGGGGCGACAGACACCCCGGAAAAATCTCCCGCAGGGGAGGGAACCAGAATCACCGCCGCAGAGCTAATCGAGCTTCTCTCCGACAACACCATTTCCATTAATGAATACGGCGGCGAAACCGCGAACATCGAAATGTACGGCAATGGTAAAATGTACGCGGTAAAAAGCATGACCGAGAAAAATGAAGGTGTATGGTCAACGGAAAATGATAAGCTCTGCCTCCAATTCAAGCGCTGGGGCTTTGGCGAGCAGGTCTGCTATACCGTGTTTCGCAAAGGCGAAGAGTATAACATGTACACGCCCACCGGCGTAAAATCGAGTTATTTCACCATAATAAAGGGCGTCAAACGGGGGCCGGCAGGTAAAAATGCGGCAAACGCCCAGAAACAACCAAGTAAGAAGCCCACCACCTCTCCCGATGTGGTCGTGGAAGAACCGGCCGCGCCGCCGGTATCCTCCCCCAGAATCCAGGAAACAACCCAAACCTCCAGCGCGCAGGTGGCCAGCCAGGATCTGGGCATGATCTACCGCGGCATGAGCCAGAACTGTCCTGGCTGTAATCTCCAAGGTGCCAATCTGGCTGAAGCCAGTCTGCTGCGGGCCAACCTGGCCGGGGCAAACCTGAGCAACGCCAACATGGTCAAGGCCAACCTCAAATGGGCCAATCTGAAAGGCGCCAATCTGTCGAGCGCGGACCTCTCCGGGGCAAACCTGGCCGGAGCCGACCTCTCCGGGGCAAACCTGGAGCGGGCCGACCTGACCGGGGCAAACCTCGAACAGGCCAATCTCAAAGGTGCCACAATCAATAGTGCCATCGGTCTTGACCTGAAAAAGGCCATCCGCTAAACAGACCGGATGCTGTTTCCCGGAGCCGAGCCTGACACAGGTTCGGCTCCGGCCTCATCACTTGCTCCGCCGCACCGCCCTGGTCATGGCGGGCCACTGCCGGGGAGCCAGACAGAGGAAAGGATAAAGCAGCCAACGCATCTTACCCAGGCGGGCAACAGTTATATCCTTGCATCGGCAACAATCGCAGGAGGCAGCAAGATCTTTTTCCTCACCGAGCCATTGATGCTGATACAGCAAAAACACATGGGAATTGGCCTTGGCGCAGTCCTCGCACAGCCATTGAACGGTTCCGTTTATCTGCCACTTCTGCATGGGAAATTCTCTCTTTATTCTTGATCGTTTGCCTTCATTTCCGAAACAACACCAACCCAATACCACAAGTATCGGTATCCCTTGTTTTTTTCTTTAACCGTCGTTCAAAAATAGCAGTATTGACGACGAAGGGTATTTCGTAACAGCTCCTGACTGTTCACAGCCCAGCATGGCCGCCTGAAGGCCCAACCTGAAATATAGAGTCCTATCTCAACCATCCTTGCCCAGATAGGTCCGCGCCCCCACGTAACACCCGTCGAAATAGCCGTTGCGCAGGGGACTTTGTCGGATGGCGTCCCCCTTTTTGGGCGCATGGATGAAGCTGCCGTTCCCGGTATAGATTCCCACATGGGACACTGCCGAATTCCCGTTGGTGGCAAAAAACACCAGATCCCCTGGGGCGAGATCTTCACGGCGCACCGGGCTGCCCGCCTGGAATTGGGCCACAGAATTGCGCGGCAGATTAAGGCCGTTGAGCTTATAAATGGTCATGGCCAGGCCGCTGCAATCAAAACCCGTCTCCGCCGACTCCCCGCCCCATTCATAGGGAATGCCGATAAAACCCTCCGCCGTGCTCACCAGCATCTTGCGCAAGGCTCCGTCCTGATAATGTCGGAACCGGGCCGCAGCAAACTCCCCCGGCGCAACCACATAATACGCCTCGATCACTCCGGATTTGCGCAACTGCAGGGCCCGGTCCTCCGCCTCTTTCCGCGACGAAAAATTCCCGAACCGAACCTTGTACAACCCGCTGACATGGCGATAATAATAAGCGTCAAGCCCCAGGGCATCAAGTTTCTGCATAAGGCGCACCGCATTGTCCAGCTTGGTAAAAGCGCCGACCTGGATGGTATGCCCCAACAGGGCCAGTTCCTTTTCCGAAGCAGCCTTGGGCAAAGCTCCATCTCCCTGCCGGAGTCCGGCGCAACCAGGAAGACTCCCAAAGACAACCACCAGCAGAAGCCAGTTGGCCAGAAAAACCCCTTGCCGGGCCATGCTCACCGCTTCCCCCTCCCCACAACCCTGTCATAATCGGCCAGTGCAGAGGCAAGCTCCTTTTGCACCGAATCGACCAGCTCCTTTGGCGCCAGAGCCTTTGCCCCACTCCCCCAGGAAAGAACCCAGCGCCTGACCTCATAGAGATGTCGGGCCGGAAAACTTAAGACCACGCTCCCGTCTTTTTGCCGGGCCACGGTCTGCTGGGGATGCCATTCCCGCTCCAGAACATATGGGGCATGCTCCCGAGAAAACCAGATCTGCACCATAACCTCGCGCTCACCGCTGAAGATACCAAACTGGGTTCCGCCATAGCGCGTGTGGTCAAAATCCTCGGGCACGGAAAACTTTTTTTCAAGCAGCAACGCCGTCTCAATCCTGGACATGGCGAAGGTTACAATCGCCTCGCGCCTATGGCAATGGCCGATGAGGTACCACTCCCCCTGATACCGCACCAGATGATACGGATCAACCCGCCGCTCCGTACTCGCCTGCCCGCCGGGTTTGCGGTAGAAGATGGCCAGCGTCTGGTTTTTGCTCAAGCCCGCGGAGACCGCCTCCCACACCTCCGGCTCAAGCCGGGTTTGCCGCTCCGGGATCACCGAGAGCTTGTCTTCCACCCAGGCCGGATGGATGGAAACCTTCTCGGGCAGGGACTCCTCTATTTTCTGAAACACCTTCTGGAGCTTACGGTAGATGGGCGTATCTTCATGCATCCGCAGGGCTTTTTCCGCGATGCAGATGGCGAAGAGATCGCTTTCATTTAAAGAAATAGCGGGCAGGGCGTAATTTTCCTCGGTGTAGTAATAACCCCGCACCTTGGCGTCGTAGGCGATGGGCGCGTCACGCTGACTTTTCAGGTAGTCGATATCCCGCAGGATACTCTTGGGGCTCACCTCATATTCGGCGGCCATGGAGCTGCAGTTCGCCATGATCTCGCTGCGCATCCCCTCGCGGATCTTGCGGTCGATGAACAGCAGTCGTAAGAGTTGGGTTTTATCTTTTGCCATGAAAAACAAAAAAAATTAGCGGGTAGGACACTATTTGTCCTACCCGCCATGATAATCTCAGTTCAGAAGAAAACACAACCCAACTTTTTGTTGAAATCGCAAAAAGCCGCGCTTACAACGGTTGCCGCTTTGTAACCATTAAATTTTGTCTCACGGACATGTGGGGTTTTTCCCTTTTTACAAGTTCATCAATTTTTCATCTGGAGGAAAAAATGTCTTACAAAAATCATGGCTTCAAACACGGATTTCTCACCGCCCTCAACCGGTGTGTCGCAACCTCTTTCTTCACCACGCCGCAAGGGACAGGGCAAGGCGAAAAAAATGGCCCCGTCTTCGAACTGGCCCCCAGAATGCCGATAAACCTTGCCCAGGAAAGATATCTCGCCATCCCCACCTTTATCCGGCAAGGTAAAATTCTGGGTCTATAAAAACAGGGCCGAGACCATCCGGCATCCTCGTTTTGCCACGGACAGGGACGCAACCTTGTTGCTCCCCACCGGGCCTTGGCGTATACTATCGGAGTGGAGCCATTCATCTGCCCTGAAACTATAACGCCAACGGTCAGCCCGAGCCTGCCATGATCAAGAAGGTCCCCCTCGAAGAGCTCCAGCCCGGCATGCATATCGAGCGTTTCGATGGCGGCTGGCTGGATCATCCCTTCATCTTCAACAGCAAACAGGTCAAGAGCCAAAAAGAGATAGAACGCCTCAAAGACTGGGGCATCACCCACGTCTACATCGAGGACGGCCAGAATCCGCCCTCCGCCCCAGCCAGGGTTGAAATAGAAAAGCCTCCGCCGGTGGCATTCGAACATATTATCACCCCGCAGGCCGCGCGGATTGACCGCGAACTTCGCCATATCCCAATCCGCCATGAGATTGTCCGGGCCCAAAAAGTACGACAGCGGGCCAGCCAGGCTGCGAAACACATTCTTGCCGACGTGCGAGCTGGGAAAAAAATCCAAACCCGAGAGGTCAAGGCGGCGGTGGATGAACTGGACAATTCCATCTGCCACAATAGAGACGCTCTCTTCCTGCTCATGCGGTTGCGCAAGAAGGATGAATACACCTTTGACCATTCGGTGAGCGTGGGCGTGCTGCTCCTTGCTTTCTGCCGATCCATGGGCTTTGACCAAGAGACCACCAGGACCATTGGCCTGGGCGGACTCTTACATGACGTGGGCAAGATGGCCGTGCCCCTGGCCATTCTCAATAAGCCCAGCGCCCTCAACGAGGAAGAGTTTAAAAAAATCCAGCAGCATGTCATCTATTGCAAGGAAATCCTGGCCACCACCCACAATATTCCCCTGCCTGCGGCCCAGATCGCCATGGAGCACCATGAGCGGTTCGACGGAACCGGCTACCCTTACGGCCTTGCCGCCGATGCCATCAGCCAGGGCGGGCAAATGGCCGCCATTACCGATGTCTTCGACGCCCTGACCTCGGACCGATGCTACCGCGACGGCATCGACCAGGTCGAAGTGCTGCGCAAGCTCTACGGCTGGAGTCACAGTCATTTCAACGAAGGCCTGGTACACCGCTTTATCCGGTGCATCGGCGTCTATCCGGCCGGCACCTTGGTGCAACTGGAAAGCGGCCTGCTCGGAGTGGTGGTGGAATCAACGGACAATCTGCTGCGCCCCGTGGTTCGCCTCATTTACGACACCAGACACGACTGGGCGATCAGAGAAAAGGATATCGACCTCTCCAAGCCCAATGGCAAGGGCGGTGAGGACCGGATCATCAGCTATGAATCCGCCAAACGCTGGCGGATCAACCCTCTCAAGGTTCTCGGCATCACCTGATTTGCCGGGGCAATACCGACCTTCCCCCATTGCAGTTTACCGACTTCCCCCCATATATTTTTCAATCCGGCTCGGGTACAGTGCCAAAAAATTTAGGCCAAGCGCCATGGCATCAACAAAAAAAGGAAGCTCCCATGACCCGTTGCAATTTTATAAAAGAGTGCATTTTTTTCGCCATGCGCGACGAGGGCAAGGAGATGCGCGAATATTTGGCAGGACTTTATTGCGCTGGGGATTTTAACGCTTGCGCCCGCTACAAAACGGCGCTGGATGTGGGGCAGGAATTGGTGCCGGACGATCTGTTCCCAAACGAAAATGATTTTCTCAGCCTGTTTTCCTGGCCCACAAACTCGGTCAACAAACGCTGCGGCACGGCCCACCCTGACTGGCAGTCAGCTTCGGCGCCAAAAAAGACTGCAGCATCATACGATCATCTTCCTCCAACCCGTCAAACTCGCAGCCAACACTGACATTGCTCACCATCGGGTGGTCCAACACCCAGCGCACCGTGAGCGGCATGGCTCTGTCGCAGAAAACCTCCTCCCCCTTGCTGAGCCGGGCAAGAACGAGTTGACTGCCAAGCTCCAGGGAATTCCACTCCTCCCGTTTCACGGTGAATTGGACTCCCCCAAGGCTCAGATCAAGAACCAAAGCAGAAAAGGAGAACCGTCCGAAATCAGGAAAAACAAAAACCCCGCAGATATTTTCTCCCGGAGCAAAGTACACCCGCACTTCTTTTCTTTTCTCGTGAAACCCGCCAGTCATCATCTACCCCCTTGTCGCCCAGGCAATCCAGCCACCCCTGGCCATGCTTGCCGAATTATCCCCCTTGCTTCCATTTTTATATCTGTGGATATTTCTTTTAGCAAGCCCTACCTCACACCCCATGGTCTTAAGAATTGACAAAGATGGAGCCCACGGCTATCTGTTATTCATAATCATCCCATGAACATCGACGAGGAATCCCATGCCCATCACCGTTGAAAAACTCTCCCCGAAAAAACGCGAGGTCCTGCGCCTTGACCAATGGCCGATCTGGCAGTGCGAGCCCTCGACCTTTCCCTGGCATTACGACCAGGAAGAATCCTGCTATATCCTCGATGGCGAGATCACTGTTTCTACGGCGGAACAAACCGTGCACATCGTGCCCGGCGATTATGTGACCTTCCCCAAGGGCCTGGATTGCCAGTGGCAGGTGCATAGCACGGTGCGCAAGCACTACCTGTTCCGCTAACGCGGCCTTCCCGGACTCCCTGTGACCGATCCTGCCGCCATCGCCCGCCAGTTTGCCTTCCCAGGCGAGATCCTCTCCGTGGACGAGTATGGGAACGGCAACGTCAACGACACCTATCTGGTCCGGGTCGCAGGCGATCAGGGCACCCAGGATTTCATCCTGCAACGCCTCAGCCCCGCAGTGTTCCCGAAGCCAGAACAGATCATGCACAACCTGCGGGTTCTCGACAACCATGTCCGCCCAAAACTGCTGGCAGACCCGAACCAGCGCTGGGAGCTGCCGCGCATCATTCCCAGCCGAAGCGGCGCTGATTATTGCCGGGATGCAAACGGGGCTGTATGGCGGGCCCAAACCTTTATCGCCGACACCGAGACTTTCGACACCATCGCCAGCGTTGCCCAAGCCGAAGAGGCGGGCCGGGCCCTGGGATTTTTCCATGCCCTGATCCATGACCTGCCTACGCATCTGCTGCACGACACCCTGCCCGGCTTCCATGTCACCCCCGGCTATCTGGCGGCATACGAGGCCCTGACCGCCTCCCCTCCCCGGCCGGACCAATCGGAGCAGGCGCTTTTCTGCCAGCAGTTCATCGCCGAGCGGAAAGAGACGGCCGAGGTACTCGAAGCCGCGCGCCTGCGGGGAGAACTGCATTCCTGCCCCATCCACGGCGACCCCAAGCTGGCCAACATCCTCTTTAGCCGCAACACCGGCCAGGCGATCAGCCTCATCGATCTGGATACCGTCAAGCCCGGCCTGCTCCACTACGACATCGGCGACTGCCTCCGCTCCTGCTGCAATGCGGCCGGAGAAGACGTGCCCCTGAGCGAAGTCTCGTTCAATCTTGCCTACTGCGCGGCCATCCTGCGGGGATATCTACCCCAGATTGCACCGTTTTTTTCCGTTGCCGATTATCGCTACATCTACGACGCCGTTCGGCTCATCGCCTTTGAGCTGGGGTTGCGCTTTTTCAATGATCATCTGGCCGGGGATGTGTACTTCCGCATCAGAAGGCCGGGCCAGAACCTGCACCGGGCCACGGTTCAGTTCGCCCTCTGCCAGAGCATCGAAGCGCAGGAGACGGAGATCAAAAACATCGTCCGGGATTGCCAAAAGCCATGACCGCCTTCAGCCTGCATCCCTTCCCCGGCCAGGATTCCGACGGGGTGAGCATCCAGGGCACCATCGCACGCACGGGCCAAGCCATCATCCTATCCTTTTTCCTGCAAGGGAATCTGGACGATCTCGTCCTTCCGGCCGCAACGGAACAGGCACGATGCGACAACCTCTGGCAAGCCACCTGCTTGGAAATGTTCTGGGCTGAGGAAGGAAAGAAAAACTACTGGGAATTGAACCTTGCCCCGAACGGGGCCTGGAATATCTACGCCTTCAGCGATTCCCGCACCGACATGCGCCAAGAAGAGCGAATGGCCGCGCCAGCAATCACCACAACCCGCACGCCGGAGAGCTTCTCCCTCACCGCCGAACTGGATATCGCCCCGCTCCATACAGCCAACACCCCCCTCCGGGTCGGCATCAACGCCGTCCTCCAACATCGGGACACCCGGCTGAGCTACTGGGCCCTTGCCCACCCGGAAGCCAAGCCCAACTTCCACACCCCCCAGGCCTTTCTCCTCCGACTATAATCCCCTGCGGACATCCCCGCAAAAAACTTGCCATGCCCCCGGCCAATCTATATCCTAATCTGACAGCGACACAATTTCAGCCAGGAGAAGGCAGCCCCAGTGCATACAGAGATTCCGCAAACCATCGGCCGCTACCGCATTATCCGGCAAATCGGGCTGGGCGCCATGGGTGAGGTCTACCTTGCTCAGGACGAACTCATCCACCGCAAGGTTGCCATCAAAAGCCTACGGCTCGACCACGTCACAAACGAACACAACCGACAAAAGGCCATCGAATCCCTTCTGCACGAAGCCCGCATTGTCGGCAACCTCAACCACAGCCACATCACCGCGATTTATGATATCGGGGAGCAGGACGGCGCAACCTATATTGTCATGGAATATATTGATGGCAAAAACATCAAGGAGCTCATCGACAGCAACACCGCCTTCTCCATCGAAGAGAAACTCAGCCTCATCGCCATGGTGGCCCGCGCCCTGCATTTTGCCCACAAGCGCGGCATCCTCCATCGGGATATCAAGCCGGCCAACATCATGATCGTAAATCAAAGCCTGCTCCCCAAGATCACCGACTTCGGGATTGCCCGGGTGGTGGACACCTCGTCCTTCGACAGTATCGAAAGCAGCATCGACGAGGAGGGCTTTATTCCCGGCACCCCGTTGTACATGTCGCCCGAACAGCTTCGCGGCGAGGAGCTGGACAGGCGCAGCGACATCTTCTCCCTTGGGGTCCTCGCCTACGAATGGCTGAGCGGAGAAAAACCCTTTGCCGGGAAAAATCTGACTGCCCGCCTGCAATCAGTGCTCAAGGACGACCCGAAACCGCTCCGCGATCTTCCCGGCATCGACCCCGCGATCAACAGCATCATCATGCGAGCCCTGGCCAAGCCCTTGGCCGAACGGTACCAGAGCGCCGATGAGTTTGGCGACAGCCTGGAACTCTATCTCAACTCCCTGGAGAAGAAAAAAGACGAAGAAAAACGGGGACTTTCCTTTGACAAGAAAGAGATCATCGAACGCTTGCGGCACCGCTACCTCTTTTTTGCCGACTTCAGCGAAGAGGAGCTGTACGAGCTGTTCCACGCCTCCAGAAAGGAGGAGTTTGCCATGGGGGACTACCTGATCCGCGAAGGCACCTCGGGCACCAAGATGTACATGATCATTTCCGGCGCGGTTATTGTGCTCACCGAAACCCTAGGAAAGCGAGTGGAGCTTGAAACCCTGCGGGATGGAAGCTGTGTAGGAGAGATGTCGATGATCGACCACATGCCGCGCTCCGCCTCGGTGGTGGCGTTCAAGAAAACCGTGGCCCTGGTCTTGAACGAAACCGTGCTCCGCCACAACAACCCCAAGCTCTGCCTCAAGCTCTACCGGAACCTGGCCACCACCCTGTCTGAGCGGCTACGGTCCAGCGAAGCCAGGTATGTAACCCTGCTGGCTACTCATCATGCCTGGGGGGAGAAGAATGGTGTGGAGCCCCCCGGGTTCGAGGCAGGGCCGGACTCCTAAAAGGAGTAAATCTGCCCCAGTCTTCCGGAACCGTCGTAAAAAAATATCGTTGCTTTTCCTCTTGCCATGTTATAATTTTGTTACAACAAATACGGAGGTACAAAAAAATGCAAACGACTTTACGCAAGGTTGGAAATTCACGCGGAGTGCTGATTCCAGCGGCATTTCTGGCGGCATGCGGAATCGGCACGGAGATAGAGATGCGGCAGGAAGGTCATCAAGCCGACAAAGATGTGGATGCCTGGGCGGGAATTACCGATACCCCGGCTGAAAGCGAGGAGTGGCAATGGTGAAACGCGGGGAAGTTTACTGGGTAAATCTTGACCCCACCGTGGGCACGGAAATCAAGAAAACCCGCCCGGCTCTGGTGGTCTCACCCGACGACATGAACGAGGTATTGCCCAGGGTGATCGTTGCGCCGCTGACCAGCAAAGGTCAGCCCCTGGGCTGCCGCCCGGAGATAACTCTGGACGGCAAACAGGCCAGGATTCTTCTGGACCAGTTGCGTTGCGTGGATAAGCTCCGCCTGGCTGGGAAAATGGGAGAAGTGGATATAGCCTTGTGGCATCCGCTGCTTCTGGAGATGCTGGCCTGACAGCGAAGATTCACCGGAAGTTCCTTAAGTTAGGTATGGTGGCCCTAGAATCCCGCCTTTCCGGGTTAGAGACAGGGATGGACGCCTAAAAAAATCTGCCCCCGACATTTTAAAGTTGATTGTTAAACCTCATTGACTCGAAGTATATCCCGAAAATCCTGTTCAACTGCCTTGCGGGCCTCGCCCATCTCATAGTTCACTTTTTCAAAAAGTTTCTGGAGATTAGGAGTAGCCCCTTGTCCGAAAGATTCTCCCGAATTAATAGCAACTCTAGCCTGATCAATGGTTTGGGCTGCAGCCACATAGAATTTAGAAACTTTTTCCGAGATGTCTCTTGAAAAGTAAATTTTATTTTTTTCATAGCTTTCAACGAATTTGTCGAATTTTGGAAGAGCCAACTCGTAAGTTTTTTGCTGCGAGGGCTTTTCTCTGCCGAAATAGTCTGGTCTAATTGTGTCATAAATAGCTTCATGTAGATCAACTAGAAGCTTATATACCTCGTCAATAATAGCCGCTCGTTTTTCTATTAATTTAGCATGGCCTAATTGCGCAGCNNNTGCGCAGCATGTCTTTGAATTTGCAGTTCGTGTTCTAGAGCTTGCGTTTGTCGCGCGTGTTGTGACTCCAGGCTTTTTAGCGAAACATCGAAATAGTGCTTCTCTTTAAGGTGGATTCTATTCTTCCAGATGGCACCAATATAGGCTGAAAGCCCTGCTAGTAGCGTAGCCGTCCCACCCAATTCTTTTAATGTAAAACTAATAACACCTTCCATTATGATGCAGTATCCCTTGAGGTTTAACGGCCAGCTTGAATTCCGGTGACATCCAAAGACTCAGCCATTTTTATTTCTGAAAATAGTTGACGCCAGGAATATTCTCGAAATGTATATCTTGGGTCCAAATTGTGAGAATTCAAGGGACACCTTACTTAATTATTGACAGATCAATCAGGCCTGACACAATTTAGGTCCGCTCAATACATCTCATACTTTGCCAACACCCCGTCCAGCCCGCCGTTACTCAACGGCTTCTTCCAGGCAGGCTTAAGGCCAATCTTCTTCACCAGCTCCCGGTCACCGAAATAGAGATACGCCGTTGAGCCGGTGCATTTATGCTTGAGAAAACTGCCCAACTCTCCCACCAGGGCGGCGGCCTCTTCCTGGGCGCCCAAGCGAACCCCATACGGCGGGTTGGAGACGATGACCGCATTGCTGATCGGCTCAAGTGCCTGGAAATGGCTGGAGTACACCTCCACCTCTTTGCCATAGGGCAACTGGCCAAGGTTGATTCGCGCTGCTTTCACCGCCAGTTTTGCGGCGTCGCTGCCCATGATCAGCCCCTCGGGCAGGCTGCGAATCTGCGCATCCGCCTCGGCTTTCACCCGTTGCCAGGCCTCGGGCTCAAAGTCGGGAAAGCGCATAAAGCCAAAGCTCTCCCGCAGATACGAGGCGGGAATCCGGCAATACCGCATCAGGGCCTCGCAGAGCAAGGTGCCTGAGCCGCACATCGGGTCGATCAGGGTGCGCTCGCCATCCCACTCCGTCAGGTCGATGATCGATGCGGCCAGGGATTCCTGGATGGGCGCTTCCACCGACTCCTGCCGGTAGCCCCGCCGATGCAGGGAGGCACCCGAGGCGTCGAGGCTGATCACCGCCGTGTTTTTATGGATATGGAGGTTGAAGACCAGATCGGGGTTGCGCTTGTCCACGTTGGGCCGGGAGCCGAATTTCTCCTGAAACTGATCGACGATGGCGTCCTTGAGGCAGAGCGAAGCATACTGGGAATGGGTGATCAAGCTGTCGCTCACCGTGGCGGTGATGACAAAGGTTTGATCCAGCCCGAAGATCTCGTGCCAGGGGATGGTCAGCGCGGTTTTGTAAAGGTACTTGGTGCTGTGGCAGTCGAAATGGAGGAGCGGGGCCAGCACCCGGGTGCAGAGCCGGGTTTGGTAGACGATCCGGTACAGGGCCTCGGGAGTGGCGGTGAAATAAACGCCCCGGTACACCGGGTTGATCTGGGTCGCACCCAAGGCCGCAAGCTCGCGCTCGGCAAGGGGTTCGACATTCTCCGCCACCTGGGCGAAGTAGCTGTTGTTTTTCTGATAAACAAAGGATTCCAACGCCATGACCTCACGCAGCGGTTACTGATTTGATAAAAAGGAGACAACGGACAATCGCAGATAGACCACCGATTCTACACCGGAAAGCCCATAAGCGCCAGTGCCCTTTCACGGTTCCGCTGCCCTGTCCGCCGCCTGGCTGATCTGCTCATGCGGCCCGCCTGCCAAAGGCCTGGATCAGATATTCCGGGTATCGGGTGGAAAATGGCATCTGATATTTCGCCAGAAACTCTTGGGAAAAAGGCGGGCTGTCCCGATAGATCTCCGCCAGGCCGTATCGGGAATAGGCCTGCCTATACTCGGACTCAGAGCGGATATGGACCGGGATTTTCACCCCCTTTTCCAATTCCAGGAAACCGGAGTTGGTTTCTGAAGAGAAATCGGTCACCAGCCTGTTCGTCTTGAAATTATCCATGACAAATTCGGGATGAAACACGGCCTGGATAATAACGCCGTTGCCTTTCACTAATCTGGCTAGGGTGCCGAGCACCCCGTGGAGGTCTTCGATAAAAGGCAGAACCATTATCGAGGTGATGAGATCATATTTCGCCGCGCCCTCAATCACCGTGCGGTTGCTGGTTACCAGCACCTCCGGCGGCACATTGCCCTGCGCGACCTTGACCAGTTCCTCGGACCGGTCGTAGCCCGTTACCGTATGACCCAGACCATGGAGACAGCGACAAAACAGGCCGCCGCCGCAGCCAAAATCAAGAACACTCAGAGAGGCCTTCTCCGGGAAAGTTCGATCCACGCCGGAAAGCATCGAGGGCCAGGCGATACAGATATTATCTGCCGCGCAGGCAGGAATTTCAGCCTCGTCCCAGCGGCAGCCGAAGATATCCGTCAGTGTGTCCCATTGATTCATATGCTGCTTCCCAGACCAACCCCGGAACCCCTTTTTTCTGCTTTGCATTTTCGGCAAAACCAGGGTAATTCAGTTCCTGTAAATAACATCACCATCATTTTCTCCGAGGAATGACACCATGGAATTCGAATCATTTGAACAGGCTTTGCATCTCTGCATTACCACCACCCCCGGCAGCGACGAGCATGAGGCAGCCTTGATCTACTGTCTGGAAAACGCCCCGCCCGAGCTCAAGGACAAGATCGCCGACGGCCTGGCGCATTTTCACAAGAAAGATCCACAGGGTTCTGGCTGCGGGTGCGGCTGCAATCACGACCACGACTGAGTCAGGACAACCCTTGCCCGTTATTTCTTCTGAAAGAGCGGGAGAAACTCTCCGTAGCCTTCCTTTTCCAAGTCGGCCACAGGGATGAACCGCAGGGCTGCGGAATTGAGGCAGTAGCGCAATCCGGTGGGCTGCGGGCCATCGTTAAAGACATGCCCTAGGTGCGAATTGGCTTCCCGGCTGCGCACCTCGGTTCGCTTGCTGAAAAGCTTCCGGTCTTCACGCTCAACGATTCTTTCCGGGGACAACGGCTTGCTGAAGCTCGGCCAGCCCGTGCCCGAATCAAACTTGTCCAGAGAGCTGAACAAGGGCTCGCCGGAGACAACATCCACGTAAATCCCGGCCCGCTTGTTATCCGCAAATTCGTTGCGGAAAGGCGGCTCGGTGCCCTCCTCCTGGGTGACCTGGTACTGCAAGGGGGTGAGCCGCTTGCGCAATTCCGCCTCGCTCCATTTCTTGGCCGCCCGGCTCTCCTGCCCCCAGATCTTCTCCAGAAATTGATCCCTGCCGGAGCCGCCACGGTAGATGCGGTAGCGGATGGGGTTCTTCTTGTAATAATCCTGGTGGTATTCTTCTGCCGGATAAAAGGCGGTGGCCGGAATGATCGGCGTCACGATGGGCTTGGCAAAAACCTTGCGGCTAGCCAGCTCGTTTTTGGATTTTTCCGCCAGCTGCTTCTGCTCCTCGTCCAGATAATAAATCCCCGAGATGTAGGCGTGGCCCCGATCGACAAACTGGCCGCCGCTGTCGGTGGGATCGATCTGCCGCCAGAAGACATCGAGCAGTTTCGTGTAGCTGACTTTTGTTGGATCATAGGCGATCTCAACCGCTTCAATATGCCCGCCAGCCGCATAGTTCTCGTAGGTGGGGTTTGCCGTCTTCCCCCCGATATAGCCGGAGGTAACCGAAAATACGCCCTCCAACTGCGCAAAGGGCTTTTCCATGCACCAGAAACAGCCCCCGGCAAAGATCGCCTTTTTGGGCTTCTCCACCGCCCCGGCCCCTGACGTGCCCAGCAGGCTCACCAGGGCAACACCCAACAGAATAAGACCCACGTTCGCCACTATCTGTCCGATCATTTTCATGGCAATCACCTCTCTGGTATTTTTTAGCTCCTTACCACAGTAGTGCCCGATTAAGATTTTGCGTTACGTCCCCCTCCCTTGACGGGAGGGGGTTGGGGGGTGGGTGAAATTGCCAACAGCCTCACCTCAAGCACGTTCCCCCTCACCCTAACCCTCTCCCGCAGGGGGAGAGGGGACTTTTTTTGCATTCTGCAATATTCCAACCGGACAACGCTGGCGTTACCAGACAATAAGCACGCGCCGAAAAAAACCAATCAGAAAAAAGCCGGCAGCACTGTCTCCTCGGCCAGGAAAGCATCCAGCTCCTCCTGGTGGTAAAAGGCCCGTTCAAAAAACAGCCCCTGGCTCGGCGCGGTATATTCTTTCAGCACCACCGGCGTCTCAAGAAAATGGCGGACCTCAGCCACGGTGAGCGGCCCCTTGCCAACCTCGGCCAGCACCCCGACAATGCGGCGCACCATCTTCCAAAGAAAATGCGAGCCCACGATGCGAAAGAGGAGCAAATCCTCGGTTTCCGCGATCTGAGCCTTATGGACCATGACCAGCGGCGATTTCTTCTTGATCACCTGCAGGTCGGTGAATGAAGTGAAGTCGTGCATCCCCACCAGAGTTGTCGCCGCTTCCTGCATGAACCCGGCGTGGAGCTGATCCGGAATATGCCAGACAAAATTCCGGCCAAGGGCTGTCTTGCGTTTGGCAATCTGGTAGAGATAACTGCGGCCAATGCAGTTATGCCGGGCATGGAAGCGCGCCCCCGCCCTTTTGCACTCCAAGATAGCGATATCATTTGGCAAAAGCTCATTGAGGCGCTCCCCGATCTCTTTGGGACTCTGCTCGGTATGCGCCTCCAGGTGGGCGACAAAGCGCAACCCATGCACCCCGGTGTCGGTGCGACCGCTGCCCTGCACATCCACCTGCTCCCCGAAAAGTTCGGCTGCCGCCTTAAGCAGACTGCCCTGAATGCTTTTGGCGTCATCCTGCTTCTGCCATCCGCTGTAACGGCCCCCGTCAAACTCCAGGGCCAGCTTGAATCGTTTTGGGTGTTCGTTCATGGTGATGGTTTCCTTAATATAGGTTCATCCGGAAATTCCGGGAAAAATGATGACGATTTTTCTGTTGTTCTCTTTTTCTTCTTTTGCGTGCCCAAAAGAAGAAACAAGAAAAAGGCACCCCAGCCAGTCCTGGCCCTGCGGGCTTCCCTTACTTCTCGCCGAGGGCGGGACGCTAAAAAAACTCGGGCTTCGCCCTCAAACAGTTTTAGCGTCTTTTTCCGCCCCCGTCTGCGAGGCGCGGCAGGACAAATGGGGGAGGGAGGAAAGAATTCCCCATTGGCACGCAGCCGAGCACCGGAGAGGCTGCCGAAAAGGGGATTTGCACTGTTTGAGGCGAAAGCCGAGTTTGCAAAGCCCCGGCAGCATCGAGGAGCACAGGGCACCCCCCCATCGGCGGGAC
>JAPLJG010000004.1:14086-15320 GCA_026388735.1 Deltaproteobacteria bacterium | reverse complement strand
CTGCGCGACGGCAACACCTTGCTGAGCAATGTCATCAACTCCCAAATTGCGGTGCACAGCCCATACGGCGGCGTGGTCCCCGAGCTTGCCTCCCGGAAGCATCTGGAAAACATCTATCCCGTAGTGGAGACGGCTCTTAGGCAAGCAGGGGTCACCCTGGACGACCTTGACGGCCTGGCCGTCACCCAGGGACCTGGCCTTGTCGGCTCGCTACTCATCGGCCTTTACTTAGCCAAGGCCATTTCGGCGGTAAAGGGCATCCCCTAGGTGGGGGTGGATCATATTGTCGGGCATCTCTTCTCCCCTTTTCTGGAAAAAGAGCAGCCGGAATTCCCCTACATCGCCCTGGTTGCTTCCGGCGGACATTCCAGCATCTTTCTGGTCCAAGACCACACCACCATTCAACCCTTGGGCAGAACCCGTGATGATGCAGCCGGCGAGGCCTTTGACAAGGTAGGCAAGATTCTTGGCCTTGAATACCCAGGCGGGCCGGTGATCAGCCGTTTAGCCGAACAAGGAAACCCTGCGGCCATCCCCTTCCCCCGCGCCTGGCTTGGACCGGACAGTCTCGCTTTCAGCTTCAGCGGTCTGCAAACCTCGGTTGCCAACTATGTCCACCAACGCCAACAAAAAAACGAGCCGTTCGATATCCCCGACGTCTGCGCCTCTTTCCAGGAGGCCGTGGTGGAGGTATTGTGCACAAAGGTCCTCAAGGCCGCGCAGATGCACGGGATAGCCACCGTTGCCCTGGCCGGAGGAGTGGCGGCCAATTCCCGATTGCGCGCCGCTCTCCAAAACCTTGGCGCCGAGCGGGGCATCAAGATTTTCATGCCCTCCCTTGAGCTGTGTACGGATAATGCAGCGATGATCGCCCTAGCGGGCTTTTATCATTTTGCCCAAAAAGCCACGACCTCCTTTGACACCGATGCCTATTCCCGCTCGCCAATCCTGCATCCGGGGGCTGTTTGCGGGGGAAGCCCACCACCTCCGCCCAAAATCCACACCGAACCATGAAGCCCACCCGCGCCGCAAAATACTATTACCTGAAATTTCTCCGCTTGCAGGGAGACCCCCATTCCCTGGCCCTGGGTGTGGCCATCGGTCTTTTTGTCGGCATTACCCCGACCATCCCTCTGCACAGCGCGCTCATCATCATCCTTGCCTGGCCCCTGCGGGGAAACATCCTTGCCGCCCTGATCGCAGCCACGGCGATCAGCAACCCCCTCACTTGGCT
>JAPLJG010000004.1:0-14061 GCA_026388735.1 Deltaproteobacteria bacterium | reverse complement strand
AGCTGGCTGCTTCCCGGACATCTCTCCTGGAATCGAATCCAATCACTGCTGTGCCTATTCACCTCCGGCATAGGCTTCAAACAATGCCTCGCCCCCCTAAAACAACTAGGCCTTGAGGCTATTGGAGTCATGCTTGTCGGCGGGGTCTTGCTGGCAATCCCGATTACCTGCGCCGGATATCTTCTTTCCTTCAAATTCTTCAGTGCTCTCCGCAAAAAGAGACTGGAAAAACATATTCTCACCTGAGACCCCATGGCCAATTATCTTCCCATAAAAAAAATCCTGACCGAGCACCAGCTGGCCCCCAGTAAAAAATTGGGGCAAAATTTCCTGGTCCACCGGCAAACCGCAGAACGCATTGTCGAGCTATCTGGGGTTACCCCGGACGATTCTGTTTTAGAGCTCGGGGTGGGCCTGGGCTCCCTGACCCTGCCCCTGGCCGAACGGGTTAGGCAGGTCATCGGCCTGGAGCTTGATGCCGGGATCATTGCCTACCACCAGAAGCACCAATCTCTGCCTGCCAACGTCACCCTCATCCACCAGGATCTTCTCAAGGCCGACTTTGCCGAACTTGCGGCCCAGAGCAATGGCCCGCTGAAAATCCTGGCCAACCTCCCCTACTCCATCTCCAACCTGCTTCTTTTCAAACTCATCGAGAATCACGAATCATTGGACCGGGCCGTGCTCATGCTGCAAAAAGAGGTGGGCCAACGTCTCACCGCCTCGGTTGGTTCAAAAGAATACGGGGTGCTTTCCGTCCTGCTTGCCGGCTGCGCCTCGGTGAAAACCATCATGCAGGTGGGCCCGGACCAATTTCACCCACGGCCCAAGGTGGATTCCGTGGTGGTGCGGATCACTTTTCGCCCTGTTCCGGAAAGGGTGGCGCAGCTCCCTCCCCATGACCGGAAACTGCTCCGCCGCATCGTCAATGCCGCCTTTGGTCAGCGACGCAAGACCCTGCGCAACTCCTTAAGCGCTGCCATGATCAATGGCTTGTCCCGGGAGCAGATCTCCGCCCTGCTGACCCAATCAGGCATCAACCCGGAAACCCGGGCGGAGCGACTGACCATCGAGGATTTTGTCCGCCTGACCAACGCCGTGGCCGACTGCCCCACAGGCTGATCCGCCATGCAAGACTTTGTTTTTCACAATCCAACAAAAATCATCTTCGGCAAGGGAACTCTTGGCCAGACAGGCGAGCAGACCGCATCCTTTGGCACCAAGGCCTTGCTGGTTTCCGGCAGAGAGAGTCTGAAAAAGCTGGGAGTTTACCAGACTGTCCACCAGTCCTTACGTCAAGCCGGGATCGACGTTGTCGAGCATGAGGGAGTACAGCCGAACCCAGTCTTAAGCCACGTTCAGCAGGGCGTTGCCCTTGCGCAAAAAAACGGGATCGGGGTTATTGTCGCCGTGGGGGGCGGCAGCGTCATGGACAGCGCCAAGGCCATTGCCGCCGGAGCCCTTGCCAGCCACGATGTCTGGGGATTTTTCAAGGGAAAAAAAAGCATCAAGGGTGCCCTGCCGGTTATCGCCGTGCCCACGGTCGCAGGCTCAGGCTCTGAAACCAACAACGGCATGGTGCTCACCAACGGGGCAACCAACCAGAAGATCGGCATCGGGAACCGACATCTTTTTCCCAAGATCGCCATCCTGGACCCCACCGTCACCTTCAGCGTTCCGCCTTCCGCAACCGCCTTCGGGGCAGTGGACGCCTTCAGCCACCTGCTCGAATTTTACCTGAACCGGGAAGGGTCCTATTCCCCCTTGCAGGACCATTACAGCGTCGGACTGATGCAAACCCTGATGACCGCCTGCGAGGCAGCCTTGGCCACCCCTACAGATTACCAGAGCCGCGCCGAACTCATGTGGGCGAGCGGTCTGGCCTTAAACGGCATCAGTGCTGCGGGGCTGGGCCGGGTCGGATTTCCCTTCCACCTGATCGAACACTCCCTCAGCGCCCTGCACAATATCCCCCACGGTGCCGGACTCGCGGCCATCCTGCCTGGGGCCATGGCCTTCACCGCCAGGAAAAATCCGGCCCGCCAAGCCCTTTTTGCCACGCAGGTTTTTGGGGCAGCCGAGGCGGACCAGCAACACCTCGCCCAGGAAGGAATCCGTCTCTTCAGCAGATGGTTGCAAAAAATCGCCGCACCCACCTCGCTTACCGACCTGGGCCTCTCACAGAAGGATATCCCTGCCCTTGCCGCCAACACCACGGCGCAGGGAAAACTGTGGCGCCTCAGCGAGTATCCCCCGGAGATTGTCGAGGCAATTCTTTGGGAATGTCTGTGAGGGGAAATTTCCCGGCAGGGCCTGCGTATTCGACCAGTTCTGCGGTCAGAGCGCCAATGACGATCTTCGCCTTGATCTTGGTGGGGATTCGCCAGGCATCATCGGTGAGCCAGATTAAAGGATCCCCAATCTTTTCATACAGGCCCTTGAATTTCAGATGCGGTTGAACCTTGATGGTGTTTTTCTTGCCCAACACGCCTTCCTGCTCCTCCTTTCCCTCCACGGTGACAACCACCTCATGCCGCTTTTTATCAGCAAAGGTAGGGACAACCATCGGGGCCTCCCCGGCAAAAGACAGAGCCCGCATGAAAAAGAATGAGGAAAACTCGTTCTGTACCGGCCCCTCAAGCTGATAGATATCTGCGGGTTCATCGTTTTTACGGTGGGATACGCGGAACTTCTCCTGGTCATACAGGGTAAGCTTGCTATTTATCCGCCGACCCTCCATCTGCTGCATCTCATGACGGCTTGGCAAGCGCATCCGCCCCTGCACCATGGTGCGAAAATGGTCCTCCACCGGATAAAATACGGCGAGCAACCCCGCGCTCCTGGCTGTCACGTCAATGGCAAAGGCCTCATGGCGGCCTGCAATCTTGCTGACTTGCATGACGAGTTCTCCCGCCGTTATACCAAGCCAGCTGACCGTGTAGCGCAAGGTCTCCCCTCCGGCATAGGCGGTTTGCAACAAAGCCTCTTCCGGTAAGGTTCCAGGATGCACCATCTCTGTTGTGTGAAAGGACGGGGCACGCAGAACCAGAAAACCATCGGCGTCAAGAAGCTCCTCACTCCAAGAAAGGGATGAAAAAAACAGACAGCATGACATCAAAAAAAGAAATATGCCTGCCCGGAGATTACAGATAATTTTTATCGCCATTCTTAGATCGAAAGCCTCGCCTAAAAAGGTTGCTCGGCAGCGCCAAAAGAACTGCGCAATGTTCATCCTCATTTTTTTCTGTTTTTGCCTAACCAATATGTGGTAAATAATCACCACAACACCATTGCTAGGGCATGCCAGCCACACAGATCATGCCTCGGTGCCGAAAAAACGGAGAGATGACCATGTCCTTTGCCAACAAAAAACAGTATGTACAATTTAATGCCGTCATGCACAGGGAATACGAACGTGCTGTGAAAAAAATGCGGGAAGAACTGTCCCAAGGCCGGACATATGACCATGCCTGTGACACCCTGGCCAATATCAGTCAGGAGATACAGGCTTTTGTCAAAGAAGATTTTCTCAAGATCATTATTGCGGAAGAACATTTCGGGGCAGGCATAGAAATATCCGACATCGCCCTGTTTCTCGAACTGCCATACGAAAAAGTCGAATCCACCAGGCTGGCCCTGCTCAATGACATGATGCGGGAAGCAGCATGCCACCTGGAACGGCAGACAAAGCAGACCAACTGATGCCCCAACATCTTGCATGAGGGCCGAACCACAATAATCCGACGCCATACACTCAAATTGCAGGCAAAAAAATAGGTGGGCTTCAACAATGAAGACCACCTTGAAAAAACCATCAGCAGATGGTATCAGCGGGAGGAGCGGCGATGGGAACCCATACCCATCCCAGGGCCACCACACCCGCAACCGGCCTGGGCCAACCCTGCTTCTTGAGCCTTTTTGTGCATCTGACCACGGAGATCAAACAACTCTTCCGAAAGCTTTGCCGCCTTTTTCTCGTCGGGCTTTGCCCCGCTCATGACTGCTTCCAGCTCGGTATTCTTGGAAAACATCTTCTTGCGCAGCTCTGTGGTCTCGTTAAAAAATTTCTCCCGGGCTTTCAAGGTCTCTTCACTCATCTGCTCTTGACCTTGCCCCGAGGCACCCATCATTGCACAGCCAGGCCCCATGCCCGGTCCGCCTCCCCAAGGTTGTGCCTCGGCAAGCTGATACCCGGCCAAACCAATCATCGCTATTGCGGCAACTGCAAGTAGTGTCTTTTTCATCGTTTACCTCCTGATCATATGGTGTTGAAAAAATGGGTTACAATGGTTGCTCCATGTATTCTGTTCGTATTACAACAAGCATGCCAACAGCCGAACAAAATATAACCTACCGGAATAACAAGTTTTTCATCAATCAAACAAACAGGGTCGTACACGGAAGCATGCCCACAAATGTAGGCTGGATACTTTTTATCCAAGCGCCAGATGGCTGATTGGCTATTTTTTACCCAACCGGACCACCCCAAAAAACCAGAAGAGGGATATATGGCATGGTGGCTACATTTTTCGGAGTGGAGCAGACAAGGAACAATAATTGCTAGTGCAGCATAATAATGGTTTCATAGAGTCGAGCATATTTTCGATGCCCACAGAAATTTTCCCCCTGGATAAGGCCTTATGAAAAAGAAGACCAAAATAGTTACCTCCCCATTTGCCTATGCCTCCCCCTGGATTCTCGCCACCGCCATAGGCATGCTCATTGCCATTGTTTTTTTCTTCGCGGCCAACAACCTGCAACGGGAACAGCGGATCATGACCGAAAGCCTTTTCAATAAAGGGCAGGCCATAATCCGTTTTATCGGCGCAGGCACCAGAGCCTCGATGATGATGGGCGCTCCCAACGCCCAACAATTCCAGCATCTGATCGAACAGGCCGCAGGCGAATCGAGCATTCTCTATATCGCCGTTGCCGACAGCACCGGCAAGATCGTGGCACACAGCACGCCTAGCCTGGTGGGCACCGAACTCGACCATCCCCTGCTTGTTAATACCGAGCTAAGTCCCATCGGCAAATACCAGATCATAAGCGACCAGGGGACGAGACAAAAAGTCTTTGAAATCGTTGCACCATTCAAACCGTTCATGCGCGGACGCGGTTATTTCTTCAAGCGACACATGCAGGCAATGCAGCAGACAGGAAAACCGGACAGCCCCCCCAGGGAAGATGCACAAGCCCCGACGGCCTGCCAATCCTTTCCAGGCAAGGACACCTGGCTACCCGGAGACAATCTCTCCATTGTTGTCGGCCTTGACATGGCGGAACAGGATACAATTATCCGGCAGGACCGCTACCACATGCTCTACATGTCCATCGCCATGCTGCTGGTGGCCATTGGCGGCTGGATCGCCTTGCTCACCGCGCAAAGCTACCGATCGTCCCAGAAAACCCTCATGAATATGCGGGCCTTTACCGACCTGCTTATCTCCCGCTTGCCCGTGGGGATCATCGCAACCAATGCCGAAGGACATATCCAGACCTTCAACAGCACGGCGGCAAAATTCACCGGAAAAACCCCGGAACAGACCATTGGCCATCTTCAGACAACCGTCCTGCCGCAGATCAAGCAACTCTTTCCCCTTGAAAACCATGATGGGGAGATCATCGACAAAGAGATCCTCCTACCCCCGGATTCTCCAACGCCCAATCACCTGCATATCAGCTCTGTGCCCATCACCGATGGCCAAGGAAACACCATCGGCAGGGTCATGCTTATGTACGATATCTCGGAGATCAAAAAACTCGAAGCCCAGGTCCGCCGCCATGATCGGCTCGTCGCCCTGGGCAAGATGGCGGCCGGGGTTGCCCATGAGGTGCGAAACCCGTTGAGTTCCATCAAGGGTTTCGCCACCCTGCTTGGCTCCCGGTTTCCTCAGGAAAGTGAGGAGGGGGAGGCGGCCAGGTTATTGGTCAACGAAGTGGAGCGTCTCAACCGCAGCATCACCGAGCTGCTCACCTACGCCCGCCCACTCCCCCTAAGCATCGCCGAGGTTGCAATCGAACCGTTTATCGAGGCATCCCTCAAGCTTATCCAGAGTGACGCCAAGGAACTGGGCGTTACCGTACACCATGAGATCACCCTTGCGCGCAACCAAGTGCGGCTGGATAAAGACCGGCTCAACCAAGTGCTGCTGAACCTCTATCTCAACAGCCTACAGGCCATGGAGCACGGAGGCGAACTACAGGTGTCGGTGCATGAGGGGAATCGATCGGGCACTTTTGTAATAGATGTGCGGGACACGGGTGACGGAATCGCCAAGGATATTCTGGAACGGGTCATGGACCCGTATTTTACGACCAAACCGGAAGGCACCGGTCTGGGGCTGGCCATGGTTTATAAAATCATTGACGAGCATGGGGGCACAATTAGAATCGCGAGCAAAGAAGGGCAAGGCACCACGGTAAGCATCGTCCTGCCGGGATGAATCACTCTTTTTCGCGCCTGATTTTGGCTCCGGCTGCGGAGAGTTTACCGACCAGATCGTCATAACCCCGGTCCAGATGATACACCCGGGAAATATGAGTTTCCCCCTCGGCGGCAAGGGCCGCGATCACCAAGGAAGCGCTGGCCCGAAGATCCGTAGCCATCACCGGTGCCCCGCTCAACCGACCTGTGCCGGTGACGATGGCGCTGTGGCCATCCACCTTGATGTCCGCTCCCATGCGGTGCAATTCAGCCACATGCATGAAACGGTTCTCAAAGATGGTCTCGGCAATCACGCTCAGGCCATCGCTCAAGGTCATCAACGCCATGATCTGGGCCTGGAGATCCGTTGGGAAGCCGGGATAGGGCATGGTCTTGATATCCACGCTCCGAAGCGGTCCCGTGCGGGCGACATGGATACGGTCCTGACCCTCCTCGATCGACAGTCCAGCCGCCCGTAATTTTTCCAGCAGGGCAGGCAGATGCTGCGGGTTGCAATGCGTCACCGTAGCCTCGCCGCCAACCGCACCAACGGCGATGAGATAGGTCCCGGCCTCGATCCGGTCGGGGATAACCTCCTGCTCGGCCCCGTGCAGCTTCTTCACCCCCTCAACCACCAGGGTGTCGGAATCCTTGCCCTTGATCCGCGCCCCCATGGTGGTGAGCAGATCGACAAGATTCCCGATCTCCGGCTCACGGGCCGCGTTCTTGATCACGGTGACGCCCTCGGCCAGGGTAGCGGCCATGAGGATATTCTCCGTGCCGGTGACGGAAGGGATATCGAAACAGACGGTGCCTCCCTGCAATCTTCCCTCGACCTTGGCCTCGACATACCCCTGGCTCAATTCATTCTGGGAACCGAGTTTTTCCAGCCCCTGAAGATGAAAATTGATGGGCCGAGCGCCGATAGCGCAGCCTCCGGGCAGGGAAACCCGGGCCGTACCCATCCGGGCCAGAAGCGGCCCTAAAACCAGCACCGAGGCCCGCATGGTCTTCACCAGCTCATAGGAAGCCTCGCAACTAGTGATCGTTGAGGCATCAAGGACCAGCACCGTGCCGTCTTTCTGCCACTTGGCCCCGAAAGACTCCAGCAGGGTAAGAAATGTTCGGACATCCCGAAGATCCGGCACATTGCGCAAGATAATCGGTTCAGCGCTCAGCAGACAGGCGGCCATCAGCGGCAGGGCCGCATTTTTGGCGCCGCTCACCGGAATTTCACCATGCAGGGGATATCCACCTTCAATAACTATCTTATCCATAAAGTTCTCACTTAATTAAAAAATCGCGGGGAAAATTCGGCTTACGGCTCAGCAGCGACGGGCCTGAAAAATGCGCGGCAAACCAGCCAGATCAGGATGGACCTGCAACCTATCATATTCGGGAAAAGAAGAAAAGATTTTCAGCACCGCCTCCTGCGGCTCCGCACCGATCTCCATGAAAAACAGGCCGCCAGCCAGCATTATCGGGTGCACCTGTGCCGCCAAGGCACGGATATCGGAGAGACCGTCAACTCCGCCAACCAAGGCACGATGCGGCTCGAAATCCCGCACCTCCGGCTGCAAGGTCTCCATTGCCGCTGTGGCGATGTAGGGCGGATTGGAGACAACCAGGGCAAACCTTTCTTCCTGCTTGATGGCAGTCAACCAGTCAGCGTTCAGTAACAAAACCCTTGACTGCCCCTGATGCCGCAGAATATTGCCCCTGGCAACTCCCAGGGCAGCAAGAGACAAATCTACCCCAAACACCAGCCGATCCGAAAGTTCACGGGCCAGAACAACGGTAATCGCGCCACTGCCGACGCCCAGATCCAGTACCGGACCAGGCGGCAAGCCAACTTGTCGCACCGTGGCGAAAATCTTTTCCAGAAGCTCCTCGGTCTCGGGCCGGGGGATGAGAACCGCGCGGGAAACAGCGAAGGGCAACGACCAAAATTCCTGCTCACCGGTGATGTAGGCCAATGGTTCCCTGGTGAGACGCCGAGAAAGGAGGGTATTAAAAAGAGTGAGGTATTGAGGAGAGATTTCCTGCTCCAAGGCAAGAAAAAACTGGGTTCGGGAATAACTCAGGACATGCCCCAGCAAAAGCGCGGCTTCAACTTCCGGCTCGGCAATGCCAGCATCAGCAAGGCGTTGGACGCTCTCAAGATATAGCTGTTTGAGAATCATGGGGCGGATTTCCTGCCAGGGAGAAAGCGGTAGACCGCATCCACTAGGCACGCGTTATTGCATGATCTGCAAGGCTTCCGTCTGGAAATGGACAATGAGGGGGTCGATGAGGTCGTCAAGTTTTCCCGTAAGGATTTCATCAAGCTGGTACAGGGTAAGATTGATCCGATGATCGCTGACCCTGCCCTGGGGGAAATTGTAGGTTCTGATGCGTTCGCTCCGATCGCCGCTGCCCACCTGGCTCTTGCGGTCTGCAGACATCTTTTCGTCCTGTTCGCGCTGCATCTTGTCGAGAAGCCGAGCGCGGAGAACTTGCAAGGCCTTGGCCTTGTTCTTGTGCTGGGATTTTTCATCCTGACAGGTTACCACCAGCCCGGTGGGCAGATGGGTGACCCGCACCGCCGAATCGGTGGTATTAACGCTCTGGCCGCCTGAGCCGGTGGAACGGTAGACATCGAACCGCAATTCATTCGGGCTGATATCGAGCTCAACCTCTTCCGCCTCGGGCATAACTGCTACGGTCACGGCAGAGGTATGGATGCGCCCCTGGGTCTCGGTCTCGGGAACACGCTGGACGCGATGCGCCCCTGATTCATACTTTAATTTGCTGTAGACGTGCTCGCCGCTGATCAGAGCGATGATTTCCTTGAATCCCCCGATCCCCGTGGGATTGCTGGTCATCACCTCAACCTTCCACCCCTGCAACTCAGCATATCGGCTGTACATCCTGAACAGATCGCTGACAAACAGGGCGGCCTCGTCCCCGCCGGTGCCGGCCCTGATCTCAAGAAGGGTATTTTTATCATCGTTGGGGTCCTTGGGGAGCAAGGCAACCCGAAGCGCCTTAATCAATTCATCCTGGCTGATTTCCAGCTCTGCAAGATCAGCCCGGACAAGCTCCCGGAGCTCGCTGTCGTCCTCTTCTTGAAGCAGAAGACGATTCTCCGCGATTTCCTTATTTACCTTCTTGTAGTTGTTGTACAGATCATCAAGTTTTGCCAGATGGGCATGTTCTTTGGCAACCCGACGAAACTCGGCTTGATCACTTGCCAACTGTGACTCTGAAAGTCTGGCCTCAAGAGCCAGCTTGCGTTCTGCAACATTTTCAAGTTGGGCAAACATGGTCATCTCGCCAAAATAGGAACGCCCCTGAGCCATCTCCCCTTACAGGAATGGTCCAAAGGCGTTATCAACAGACAAAAAAAGGTTTTCTTATTCAGCTGCTTGCTGCTTACCGTATTTCTTATTGAACTTCTCAATCCGGCCAGCAGAGTCAATCAGCTTTTGCTTGCCGGTGAAAAACGGGTGGCAGGCTGAACATATTTCCACTTTTATTACAGAAAGAACCGAACCAAGTTCAACTGCATTGCCGCAGGCACAGACGGCATCGATTTTATGATATTCGGGATGTACACCTTCTTTCATGGCAAGAAACCTCCATTAAATTAACAAAAACCCATTATACACAGCCCAGACGGGCTCATTTTTTCGCCAAACAACCCAAAAACAGTGGACTATATCGTTATATTCTTTTTTTTGCAAGCCAGAATTGTGGCCCTGCCAAAATCAACCGCCCTTCATGGACTCAAAAAATTCGGCGTTGGAGCGGGTCCCCTTCATCTTGTCCCGGAAAAACTCCATGGCATCGATGGGATTCATGGAACCCAGGAGTTTCCGCAAAATCCAAACCTTATTCAATTCTTCCGCCGTGAGCAAGAGCTCTTCCTTGCGGGTTCCGGATTTGGCCATATCGATGGCGGGGAAGATTCTCCGGTCCGCGATCTTCCGGTCGAGCACAAGCTCCATGTTGCCGGTGCCCTTGAATTCCTCGAAAATAACCTCATCCATCCGGCTGCCGGTTTCGATCAGGGCAGAGGCAAGAATGGTCAGACTGCCGCCTTCTTCGATGTTCCGCGCCGCACCGAAAAACCGCTTCGGACGATGCAGGGCGTTGGAATCAACACCGCCGGAAAGAATCTTGCCGCTGGGCGGCACCACCGTGTTGTAAGCCCGGGCCAGACGGGTAATGCTGTCCAGCAAAATCACCACATCCTTCTTATGCTCCACCAGCCGACGGGCCTTGTCCAGCACCATCTCGGCCACCTGGATATGCCGCTGGGGTGGCTCATCGAAGGTGGAGCTGATCACCTCGGCATCGACCCCCCTGGCCATGTCGGTGACTTCTTCTGGCCGCTCATCAATCAACAAAACGATGAGGATGATCTCTTTGTGGTTCTTGGTGATGCTGTTGGCGATATCCTTGATCAATACGGTCTTACCGGTTCTGGGCGGGGCGACGATCAAGCCCCGCTGACCCTTGCCGATGGGAGACATAATGTCCATGATCCGCATGGAGTAGTTGTCCGGCTCTCGCTCAAGCTTGATGCGCTCCTGAGGGTGCAACGGGGTAAGGTTGGAGAACAGCGTTTTGTCCCGAGCCTTTTCCGGTGAATCAAAATTGACGCTGTCAACCTTGAGCAAGGCAAAATAGCGTTCACCTTCCTTGGGAGTGCGGACCGGCCCTTCAATGGTATCGCCGGTGCGGAGATTGAGCCGCCGAATCTGAGAAGGTGAGACATAGATGTCGTCGGGACCGGGCAGATAATTGTAATACGGTGCCCGCAGAAAACCAAAACCATCGGGCAGCACCTCAAGCACGCCGCTGCCCCAATTTTCGCCATTTTTCTCGGCCTGCCCACCAGCGGCCTGCAGGATGGCAAAAATCATCTCCTGCTTGCGCATGGCGCTGTATTCTTCAATACGGTAATCCTTGGCGAGCTTGGTCAGCTCGGTGATTTTCATTAATTTAAGTTCAGATAAGTTCATACAATCCCTTTCTCCATCGTTCAGATAAGTTCATACAATCCTTTTCTCCATCTCCCGTATACTGCTCTCAAGTATGATATAGTTTGAACTGCGGCTGCCCAGGTAATCTTTAAAAATTAACAAAGAATTCAAATCAGACATGACTAGAAGACGTGAACAGCAGGATTTTGGTGACCGGCTCCATCACAACAGAAAAAAATCTGAAATGTTTCCGTAGAATCATGAAAACACCAGGAAAACCACCACGATCTAGCGGATGGATACACCTGGCGTTTTTTTTGACGAAGCGGAAATTTTACAGAGAGCAATATATGAAATTGAACAGATTGTTTTCGAGAATTTACTTCGGAGGCTGATATATATTCTCGGAGTATCTTGATCTTAAGCTTTTAAGAAAGGAAGGATATACACATGATTTCTTCGTATACGATGCGCAATACTATTGGCTAATCCCCTCAGTGTCAACATTTTTTTCGTAAATTTAAAATCACTATAAAAAAACTACTGATTATTTTTTTTACTCACTTTCTCTTGCCAACATCTGATACTATTTGTATATTGTCAAGTTTTCTGCCCCGGTCGTACAGAGAACCGGTATTTGCCGGCAACAGAACAAAAACTTTGAAACCAGGAGAGGTTAGCCCGTGCCTGCCGACATAAAAGCAAGACTACTCGAAGCCGGAAAAGATGAGGGATGTGTCACCCTCAGCTTCCTGAACGACCTGATTCCCGAAGGCAAAGACGCTGATGCCATCGACGGAATTTTCGATTTTCTCAACGAGAATAATATCGAAATAGTCAGCCAGGAGAAATCCGGCAAGAAGAAAACTCTTGATGGCAAAAGCTGGGAAGGTAGTGGAGATGGCCAGCACGACGAACCCCCGCTGGACGATGACGATGACAAGCTCATGGACGCCGCCGCCCTTGTTTCCAAAGAGGACAGCCCGGAGCCGGAAGAGACAACCACCACTTATCTCCGGGAGATGGGCAAGTTCGAACTACTCACCCCGCAGGAAGAAGAGAAATACAGCAAGACCATCCGCGAAGGGTTTGACGGGATAATCCGTGCAGTTCGCCTGAACCAGCATGGAACCGAAGAACTGGCCCAACTTGTTGAACGCATTGACCTGTGGGAAAAACGCGACCCGACCCTGAAGCCTAAAAAGCAGCATCTCAACTTCATGATGCGCGCAATTGTCAAGGCTTGCGAGATGCATCCGCGCAACAAAAAACTTCAGGAAATGCATTGCAAGCTGGAGATGTTCCACCGCTCCATCGAGGTTGCCAAGGATGCCATGATCAAGGCCAATCTCCGCCTGGTGGTCAGCATTGCCAAACGTTATATGCACCAGGGCCTCACCTTAGCTGACCTTATCCAGGAAGGCAACCTTGGCCTGATGCGGGCCGTTTTCCGCTTTGATTACACCAAGGGCAACAAATTCAGCACCTATGCCAGTTGGTGGATCAGACAGGCAATCACCAGGGCCATCCTGGATAAAACCAGAACCATCCGCCTACCGGTTCATTTCTTGGAGCGTCGAAGCCAGTTCTTCAAGGCGTTTTACTCGCTCCTAAAGGAACTGGGCCGTGAACCGACCCCCATTGAAATTTCCGAGAAAACCGGATTGCCGATGGACAAGATCCTCGCCATCCTGGAGGCATCCCGTGAGCCCATCTCCCTGGAAACCCCGGTGGGCGACGACGACAGCACCTTGGGGGACTTCCTGGAAAACCAGGAATCTGTTTCACCTTACGAGGCGGTACAGAACCAGCAGCTCTCCGACCGGGTTACCAGTATCCTCAATACCCTGAGCACCCGGGAAGAAAAAATCATCCGCCTGCGCTTCGGCATAGGCGAGGACGCGGAATACACCCTTGAAGAGATCGGCAAGCGGTTCAACGTGTCGAGGGAACGCATCCGGCAGATCGAGAAAAAAGCGCTCAACCGCCTGCGGCATTCAAGCAGAAGAGAAAAGCTCAAGCATTTTCTGGACTAAGAACCACCGGTTCCATTGTTCACTGTTGCGCATACGACAACACGCTGAGCAATAAGATTCGCCAAGGTTTGCCGAACATTTTCCAGCCGGAAGGCCGCAGACAAAGCCCATGCTGCCCCAGACAGACCGCAATCCCCTCCTGCCATCACTCCTGGCCTTTGCCGCCGGAGCCATGACCGCAGGGGCCGACTGGCTGCCCACCGTTGTTTCCCTCAGGCTACCAACCGCCCTGCTCGCGGCACTGGCCGTCCTCACCCTGCTCCGATGGCCGCAGGCACGAGCCTGGCTCCTGGCCCTACTGCTTCCCTTGTTCTTTTTCTGCGGCCTGCTATACACTGATTCGTTTCTATCCCCTGAATTTCCTACCCATCATCTCACGCGCCTCATCCCGGAAAAGCAGGATGCCAGCCTGACTGGGACGTTGATCCAAAAACCTGTTTTCAAGAATGGCAAAACCTATCTCATTCTCGAAACGGACAGCATCCTGCTTCCGTCAGCCCAAGCCCCTCTTGCGACAACAGGCCGAGTCACGCTCACGGTCAACGCCCCCCTGCTCCAAGGCCTCGTGCCCGGCCAAGACTATCTGGTGCGCGTCCGGCTTTCCCTGCCGGACAAGCTGGCAACCCCC